>NZ_JBQHUZ010000008.1:0-174674 GCF_052064775.1 Oribacterium sp. HCP28S3_H8
AGGGCTTATCCAAAAGGTTTTTGGTCCGGTTAGGTTTGATGTTTTATGAAATGTGTTTATGGATAAAGCGGTATGCGATTTTCAAGGCATGAGAGAAGAGCAGGTCAGATGGCCTGCTCTTTTTTTGTGAAGGCGACCGCTCATCATCGAGTGTAAAGCACAGTAAAGTCCGGCAGGTAATAATCTGCAGTTTCCAGGATCTTTTTGCGGTCGGAATCATTTGCAGGGTCCTCTACGGCGGCAGTCTGAAATCCGGCGGTTTTGGCAGAGGAGAGCGCCTGCAGGATATCTTCAAACACAACTGTTTCTGCTGGTTTTGCGTGTAGAGCAGCCGCGGCGATTTCATAAATCCGGGGTTCCCGTTTTGTCGTTTGATAATCCGTACAGACAAATAGATCCTGAAATATAGACAGGACATGGAGTCGAGTCAAGGCGGCTTTTGCAAGCTCTGCCTCTCCGACGGTGCAGAGCACCATAGGGATACCGGCGTCTGACAAGCCTCGCAAAAGCTTTTCAGCTCCTTTTTTTAGAGGCACTTCTTTTTTATAAAAATCTTCCGTGATCCGGTAAAGCCCGTTTTGGATTTCATCCTCGTTTTCTTTAAGATCATAATGTGCTTTCAGATAATGTACACTTTCAGGTATCGTCATTGGAAACAAGATATCTCGTAGATTTGTCTCTGGTGTTAAGCCATGCGCTAGTAGATACCTAGCGCCCAGTGTGTCCCAGATCGGCATGGAATCCAGCAGAGTGCCATCAATATCAAATATTGCGGCGTGAACGTTGTTTTTTATGAGACCGCGCACGATATCCGCGCCTGTAAGCTTTACAGTATAGTTCAATGAGTATAATAAACAATCTTCCATCCTGACTCCTTTACAGGTCTGCAGGCATACATTACTTACTTTGTTCCAGCGCTTTCCGTGTCTGTTGCTTCAGGTCAGCTGTGGCAGCGGTAATATCCTCTTTTGCAAAAATGGCGGAGATTACTGCGATCCCGACGATGCCAGTACCGGAGAGCTCATTGACATTATCTCGTGTGATTCCCCCGATGGCTATTACGGGAATGCTTACGGACCGGCAGATGTCCCGTAGAGTTTCGTGGCTTACCTCATCGGCATCATCTTTGGAGCCCGTTGGAAAAACAGCCCCTACACCCAGGTAATCGGCACCTGCTTTTTCTGCAGCGATTGCTTCTTCTACGGTTTGTGCAGACACGCCGAGGATCCGGTTGGGTCCAAGTTTTTGCCTTGCACAGTTTGCCTCCAGATCCTTCTGTCCTACATGCACGCCATCTGCATTGATTTCTACCGCCAGGTCAACATCATCATCCAGAACAAACGGAATGTGATATGCACGGCAAAGTGCCTGGATTTCAAGGGCTTCCGCTTTAAAGGAAGCCCGGTCGAGATCCTTTTCTCTCAGCTGTATAAAGGTAGCCCCTCCCTTGATAGCTTTTTCCACCTGATCTTTGAGGCTGTTGCCATTTAGCCAGCGGCGATCCGTGACAGCATATAATAGTAAAGCATTTTTATCCTCCAGCATTTGTGCTCCTCCCTTGTTCAGCGAATTTCGTATTTTGCGCCTTTATCCAAGGTGCTGCCATTCATGTTGTACACGGCGTCAATGATCCGATTTCGATATGTGGAGTTGCCATCCTCCGGATGCATATAAGAATATCCAATTTCACCTGCAAGTCCCATGGTGCATACCGCTGCAGCGGCAGCTTCCAGAGGATGCTCCGGATTTGCAGCCAGAAACGCGGCAGAAAGCCCGGATAACTGGCATCCGGTTCCGGTGATGGAGCTCATTTCCTTCCGACCATTGCGGATCACATAGCAGCTGGAAGCATTCGCAACAAGATCGATCGCACCGGTCATAGCGATGACACAGTCCGCAGCTTTGGCGTAGGTTTTGGCAAAGTTAACCATCTGATCGAGATTTTCATCAGTTACTACGTCCGCCGCATCCGCGTCCACGCCCTTTGTTGAACGGCTGCCAAGTGCAAGTGCCTTGAGCTCGCTGACATTCCCGCGGATCAGTGTAAAAGAAACTTCCTCCAGCAGCGAGGCAGCAGTGGTAGTACGCAGAGTGCTTGCCCCGGCACCAACGGGATCCAGTACGAGGATATGACCAAGCGAGGCAGCTTTTCTCGCTGCAAGGTGCATGCTCTCAATGGAGCGTTTGCGTAAGGTGCCGATGTTAATGTTTAAGGCAGCACAGATGGAGGTGATATCCTCGACATCGTCCGGCTCATCGGACATGATAGGGCTTGCGCCGCAGGCCAGTATGATATTAGCGACATCATTGACGGTGACATAATTTGTGATGTTATGTACCAGAGGACTTTTTTTTCTTACGTTTTCAAGATACTCTCCAAGCATGAAATACTCCTTCCTGCTATGCCAAATCAGAGAAACAGCCGGAATTTTAAACTGTCAGTGGATTTGGCAATTTACGTTAGGATCTATGCCTACAAAAAAAGATGCTTCCTGACCGGAAACATCCTTTATGTACGTGGTTCTTTTATCCCTACGTTGGCATTATCCAAATCAGGTTATGGGTCTGAACCAATCAGTTCACTCTCAGCTCGCTTCAGCGGGCTCCCCGTAGTTAAATTTTCTACATCATAGCGCCGCAGGGAGAGAATGTCAATAAAGCAATGTGTACGTATCGCAAGACCATCAGCGCTATGATGTACTTACCAGTGTTGTGAGCAGATTTTTCTTCATATACTGAATAGTCGGAGGAAATGGTCTTTCCAAGACGGAGGAAGGCATCTATTGAAATGAGAGTCTTTAACACAAAATATTTAAAAAAGACTTGCATTCTATGTTATGACTCTCATACAATAAATAAAGATTTTATATATCTCGCACATCCAGTATGACGGAACCTTAAAGAAAGTGAGGAAATCCTATGTGTACAGCGGCAACTTTTTATGCTAAGGATCATTATTTTGGCAGAAATCTGGATCTTGAATATTCGTATCATGAGAGTGTTACCATCACGCCCAGAAACAAGCCGCTGCCTATGAGGCACATGCCGGACCTTACGCGGCACTATGCGATGATCGGGATGGCATATGTACTGGACGATTTTCCTCTTTATTATGATGCGACCAATGAATACGGTCTCAGCATGGCAGGACTTAATTTCCCGGGAAATGCAGTCTATGTGCCAGCCGGGCAGGATCCCGCAAAGGACTCGGTCGCATCCTTTGAGTTTATCTCCTGGATACTGGGGCAGTGCCGCAGTGTAGAGGAGGCGCGGGTACTGTTAAAGAGGATTCAGATCACGGATACAGCATTCCGCACGGAGCTTCCGCCAAGTCCACTGCACTGGATGATTGCGGACCAGAAAGAGTCAGTGGTGTTTGAGCAGACCAGCCGTGGCGGAAATATTTACGATAATCCCTATGGTGTCATGACTAATAATCCGACGTTTGACTATCATTTGCTGCATATCCAGGATTATCTCGGAGCATCGGCAGAGGAACCGGTCAATCGTTTTGCGGCGAATGTTCCGGTCCACTACTATAGTCGTGGTATGGGCGGCATAGGCATTCCCGGGGATCTGTCATCGGCATCACGCTTTGTGAAGGTGGCTTTTACAAGGATGAACTCGATTGCGGGTGAGAGCGAAGCGGAAAATGTGAGCCAGTTCTTTAAGATTCTGGGCTCGGTGGAGCAGCAGAAGGGTTGCTGTCGTCTGGGTACGGATGATGATGGAAAACCGATCTGTGAGTATACAATTTACAGCTCCTGCTGCAATATGGATCAGGGCATCTACTATTACACGACCTATAATAACAGCCGGATTACAGGGGTGGATCTGCATCAGGAGGATCTGGACGGGGATCAGCTTATTACGTATGAGCTGGAAAAGGATCCTGACATCCGGATCGTAAATAAACATAAATAAGAAAGACCGGAAAATATTAGCACAAGGATTATAATGAAACAGAAAATCAGATCATTTATTAAATCTCATAGGAGGGACTGCCTGCTTGGACTGGCAGTCCTTTTTCTGCTGCTTGGAAGTGCTGCTGCCCTTTATTTCCGAAGACAGGTCGGGGATAAATCTCAGGTGGTGGTCAGCTTCCAGGGTACGGAGATCCTGAGGACAGACCTTGACAAAGATCAAAAGTATATCATTGAGGATGGAACCGCGAGAGAGACGGATTTCCATACGGTTCTTGCATCCTTAGGGGAGGAAGCGTATCCCTCCAATCATAATGTCAATCTCCTGACCATTAAGGACGGCACTGTTTATATGTCTGAATCCAACTGTCCGGGGCTTGTCTGTGTCTCAATGGAACCGCTTACGTCGGATGCCTATGATATTCCCATTGTGTGTCTGCCACATGGACTTTTGGTCACTATTGAAACATCCTGAGATATTTTTCGGATAAATGTAAAGTATCCGGTAAATATTTTACATATGGGAATTGAAATATTGACGTCTGTATGTTACATTTTTATCATATTGCTTAATGATTTATATAATCTTGGAGGTATTATGAAAAAAATTGTAACCACTTCTGTCAGTGCAATGCTGATTTTATCCCTGGCAGGCTGTGGCAGTTCGGCAGGTACCAAGGCTACAACTGCAGCGGCAGGCACAGCAGCTTCCGGTGTCTATACACCAGGTACGTATGAAGCATCTGCACAGGGATTTGGCGGAGAAGTCAAGGTAAAGCTTACGGTTGATGCGGATAAGATCACAGATCTTGAAATCACCGGAGACAAAGAGACACCGGATAAGGGCGGAGCTGCGATCAAGGAGCTGCAAAAGACGCTGCTGGAAAAAGGCAGCAGTGATGTGGATGCGGTATCGGGATCTACGATTACAAGTGATGCTGTTAAAAAGGCGTTTGATGATGCACTGAAGCAGGCTAAGGGTGAGGCATCTGCAAGTCAGGGCAGTGGTACTGTGAGCTTTAAGGCAGGCACGTATGAGGGTACAGCAACCGGTTATAATGGACCTGTTACAGTAAGCGCAACCTTCTCGGACAGCGCAATTACAGGGATCGAGGTGAAGGATTCCAAGGAAACAGAGCATGTGGGTGATGTGGCATATGACATTCTGATTCCGGAGATTGTCGAGGCCAATGGCACCGGCGTGGATTCGGTATCCGGCGCAACCTTTACCTCCAGAGCTCTGAAGGAAGCGGTGAATGCAGCCGCCAAGGAAGCGGGCGTAAGCGACGGAGATACATTCGCCAAAAATACAGTAGAGCTTAAGGCACAGGATCCGATTGAGGATACCTATGATGTGGTTATTGTCGGCGGCGGCGGTGCAGGTATCTCTGCGGCGGCACAGGCAGCACAGGAAGGCAATACGGTACTGCTTATGGAGAAAAACGCGGAGATCGGCGGTAATACGCTGGTATCCGGTGGACAGTATCAGTCTGTGATGCCGTATCTTGTATGGGATAAAAATGATCCGGATGCAACTACAGGTACTGGATTTGACGGTCAGACCTATAATAAGGTCAAGTCTGTGCAGGGTTGCATCGATGAGCTGAAGACGATCTATGGCTGGAGTGAGGAACCATTTGACGACAGCTATTATAAAGATCATGAGTATGTTGCAGGCGACATCCAGGAGCTCTCAAAGCATGGTGTACATGCAGATTATCTGCCGGTTCTCAAGGAGCTTAAGCAGGAGATCAAGGCATATCTTGACTGGGCACAGCCAAAGCTCGATGCAGGCACTCCGGAGTCGGAGCTTACGCTTTTTTCCACAGTAAATCTGCATATTTTCCAGACCTATTACGGTGGTCTTCGTCAGTCTGCAGATGGCTCTGAGTGGATCTATGGTAATGTGGATCTTGTAAAGCAGTTCATTACCGATGGTCAGGAGGTTAAGCCCTGGCTTGAGTCCATGGGAAGTACCTTTGTTGAGGATACACAGCCTACGTTGATTGGTGCTCTGTGGTATCGTGAGAACCAGTTCATCGGTGCCAATGTGGATACCGATGGTGATGGAAAGCCGGAGGAGTATAAGGGCAGATGGGGCACGTATTTTGTAGCTCCGATGACTTCCTTTAAAAAGGCAAATGAAAAAAATACCATTATAACAAGAACCACGGCGGAGGAGCTGATTGTTGAGGATGGTAAGGTAACTGGTGTCAAGGGTACGATGTATGATGGCACGCCGGTAACCGCGCATGCAAGCAAGGGTGTTATCCTCGCGACCGGAGGATATGCAGCCAACATTCAGATGGTTGTAGATACCAATAAGTACTGGTCCAGTGACTACCTGAGCACATCCACCAAGACGACCAACCGTTCTTCTCTGCAGGGAGATGGCATCAAGATGGCAGAGGCGGCAGGTGCGGCAACGACCGGTGAGGGCTGGACACAGCTGATGCCGATTTCCTGGATTGATAATGGTAATCTTGCGTTTGGCGGCGGTGACTATGCAATTTATATTAATCCGACCACAGGCAAGAGATTTGTAGATGAGACTTCTGAGCGAGATGTACTGTCGCTTGGTGAATTTAAAAATGGTATTGAAAAGGACGGCGCGAAGGGCGTATTTATTGAAATTGCCAATGCAGAGGTTCCGATTCCAGGACCGTATCCATATAAGGAAGAGGATGTTGCTAACCGTCAGTATGTAAGAACCGTTGCCGAGCTTCCGGAGCTCTTTAAGGAGCTTGGTCTTGAGACCGATGCGGAGACCGTCAAGGCTACGATTGAGGATTATGATAAAGCGATCATGACAGGCGGACAGCCGCAGGATGTCAGCAAGAAGCAGTTCTCTGCACTGATTGGTACTGCGGATAAGAAGGCTGATGGCTCCTATGATCCTTCAACCTATAAGCTGGATGATGTGAAGCTTCGTGTACGTCTGCTTGCACCGAGCACACATCATACCATGGGTGGTATTGTTGTAGATACCGACCGTCATGTACTGGATAAGGATGGCAAGGTCATCAAGGGACTTTATGCAGCCGGTGAGGTTACCGGAGGTATCCATGGCGGAAACCGTCTGGGAGGTAATGCTATCACAGAGATCATCGTTTCCGGACGTACCGCAGCCAAGGCGATCGCAGCAGATAATGCGTAAGTAAATCAGGAGAAGGAGATTCCTTTATGGGGTCTCCTTTTTCTTTTACCCATTTTTATCGATTCTTTTGCGCCTTGCAAACTGAAATTGGCTCAAATCTGGTTTGGAGTTGGTCTTAATTCGGCCTATGCAGGGTGTAAGGGGCAAACGTACCCGAATACATACGGATTTCACTGTAAAATTGTCTTTATTAGGGACATATAAAAGGAGCGTTTCGGCCTATACAGAAAAACTTTTAAAACGTACCCGAAAATGTGCCAGATATTCGGGTATGCAGACCACTAGAATTTCATATAGGCCGAAAAGACCATCATGGCTGCCTCTCGAAGCATTGCTTTTGCCGCAGATTCGGGTATGAAATCATATAAAAAACGCGATAGGCTGAATTTTCAGGATGACATCACCCATTAAAGTGTTAACCATAACTAATAAAAGAATGCTGTCTGAGAGTGTGAAAATATGCTATGATGATCATGGATTCAGTGTAGTGAAAGGTGGTTTTTATGATTTGTCATTATGCGGATATGCACTGCGACACGCTGTTAAGAGGCTATAGCGATGGTGCAGAGAGCTTATATGATGGAACAGGACATATTAATTTTAAAAAGATGGCAGAAGCGCAGCAGGTGCTGCAGTTTTTTGCTGTTTTCTTTCCTCCGGAAAAGGCATTTGAAATGCGGTTTGGAAGGAAGAACCCGGATGGCAGCCGGGAGGTACCGGATGATGAAAGCTTTTACAGGGATGCTGTAAAGGTGCTGCATGAAGCAGTAGACAGGCACAATGATGTGATCGCGCTTGCAAGGAATCGCACGGAAGTGGAGACCAACCGGAAATCCGGAAAGAGCTCTGCTGTGCTCACCATAGAGGATGGTCGGTTCCTTAATGACAAGATTTCCCGGCTCATCGGGCTATATGAGGATGGAGTGCGAGCCATTGCACTTACCTGGAATCATGAAAACTGTCTTGGATATCCTAATTCCACGGATCCGGAAATGATGAACCGGGGATTAAAGCCCTTTGGCATCGAGGCGCTGGAGGAGATGAATCGCCTTGATATCCTTGCGGATGTATCGCATCTCAATGCCGGTGGGTTCTGGGATGTTGCGAAGCATTCGCATAAGCCGTTTATTGCATCTCACTCTAACTGCTATGCGATTACACAGCATCCGAGAAATCTTACGGATGAACAGATCCGGGCGCTTGCGGATCAGGGTGGCATCATGGGACTTAACTTTTTCCAGAGCTTTGTTGTGCCGGGAGATACTGTGGGTAAAAAGAATTTGCCGGAAACAACGGTGGATATGTTGGCAGCACATATTGAGCATATGTACCAGATCGGTGGAGAGGACTTACCTGCGCTTGGAACAGACTTTGATGGCTTTGATGGAAAACCGGAAATTGATGGGCCGGACAAGATGGAGCTTCTGTTTAATCGCCTGGCAAAGGACGGTTTTTCGGAGCGGACCCTGGATAAGTTCCGTTATGAGAATGTGCTGAGAGTTTTAGGATAAACTTGGGATCATTGCAAAAAATCCGATCACAACATTTTACACAAAATTTATATAGGAGCTGTCGAGCCTGCGTATATAGGTTCGGCAGCTTTTTTTATACGAGAGCTTCTGGCTGTACGGAAGCCATCAAAAAGAGCTATAAAAAAGATGCCGCCACACGGCACTTTTTTTGGATCTTGAAGTGAAAAGTGACGCTTTTAAGCTATTTCTTTGGACTCCAAAATAAACAGTAAAAAACCCTGTATCTGCATCAATTAGATACAGGTACAGGGTTAGGATGATGACTGTTGACGGATGTGTGATCAGAAATCTCCTGGCTTTGCGCTGTCCGGCAAGAGCTTCTCGTATTTTTCATGTCCTTTGACTTTTACAAAATCCGCTTTGATTTCTGCGCCAAGCTCGGAGTCCGTAAAGAGCTTCTCGGCAGCTTCTGCCAGCACCAGGGCTGCAGCATGCATGCCCTTATGCGCAATTGAGCTCTTACCCTGCGCAGTGAGACACCAGGAGTGTCCCGGAGTTCCATTTGCCATGGTTGTAATGGAGACACCGCCGGTTGGGACAATCCAGCTGACATCACCTACGTCAGTACTGCCACCGCCGTCATGGCTGTCATCTTCGGTTACCGTGCTGTCAATGACCGGCGCACCTTCTTTTAGAAGCTCCGGGTCTGCAAACTGCCTTGCATAGGCAAGCTCCTCCTCGGTATAATCGAGCGGCATTACATCATGCATCTCCGCCAGCATCAGCTGATTCATTGCGGGTACGGAAACGGTGTCCGCATAGGCGCTGACAACCTTAATGTCCACCTTGGTGCCGGTCATAAGCGCGGCACCGCGTGCGACATCCGAGACACGCTCGATGAGCTCCTTCACCTGGGACTGCTTTGGAGCGCGCAGCGCATAGAGGATGGACGCTTCCGCAGGGATGACATTCGGCGCATCTCCACCGGCATTAAGATATGCGGAATGCATCCGGGCGCTGGAAATCACGTGCTCGCGGAGATACTGCACGCCGACATTGGTCAGCTCACAGGCATCCAGGGCGCTTCTGCCGGACTGGGGAGCACCGGCGGCATGTGCACTTTTGCCATGGAAGCTGAAAATGATCCGCACGTTGGCAAGCGAATGAGACATGAGTGCGTTATGTGGGCTTGGATGCCAGGCAAGAGCAAAATCCACACCATCAAAGCAGCCTTCGCGGACCATAAAGGCTTTGCCTGCGCCGCTTTCCTCGGCAGGACAGCCAAAATAGATGACAGTTCCGGGCAGATGATGCCGCTTGAGATAGGTGGCAATGGTGCATGCGGCTTCCATACATCCGGTGCCCAGGAGGTTGTGCCCGCATCCATGACCGGGCGCACCCTCGCTGAGTGGCGCATAGGAGGGCTGATCTGCGGTCTGGCTTAAGCCTGGCAGGGCATCAAACTCACCCAGGAAGCCGATTACCGGTTTACCACTGCCGGAAACTGCTTTAAATGCTGTCGCGATTCCGCCAATTTCCTTTTCCACCGTAAATCCATGCTGCTCCATAAAGCGTTCCTGCAGAGAGGAAGCATAGCTTTCCTTGTATCGTGTCTCCGGATGATCCCAGATGTCATTGGCAATTGCCTCAAAATCAGCCTTACCGGAATCCAGGATTTGTTTTAGTTCGATGTTCATGAGCGTACCTCCAGACGTAAGTGATCACTGACAAAGCGTGTCGTTCTGTTATTACCGGCATAATAGTCAGAACTCAGATTCGGATGCGTGCCGTACCTGCACTGTTTTTTGATGCCGGTAGCGCATGAGCCTTTGTTCTTGTGGGTCTCTGCAGATATTATCATCGCATTAACTATAAAGCAAAGGAGCCCGGTGTCCCGCCGCCGCAGGAAATCGGACTCCTTTATCCACGCTGTCATTAAATGGTATTATATTTTGCTTTTAGACGAGATGCAAGCAGTTTCTGAGATAAGCAGGTTATACCTGGTAACAGGGAATTACTTTGTATGCGGTTGGCAGCAATATAGGTCACGGCACGTTGTGTTTTGTGCATGTCATATGTCTCATATCACTCCGTCTTTCTGTTCCAGCGTACAATGAAATAGATGACCTCCATGATGCAGGTTGCCGCCCAGCCGACCGGGTATCCGAGTGCCACGAGAGAAGGTGTGTTGGCAACCATCCGGGTGATGAAAAAGAGGTAGATCTGACGGACAAGTACAAATCCAGTCAGCATAATTGCCATAGGACCGGTAGAATCCCCTCGTCCACGGAGAGATCCGGCGAGCACGTGGTTGATGCAGTTCAGCATCAGGAAATATACATTCTGACGGAGAAACAGGATACCGTAGTTAATGACAGATTCGTCCTGTGTAAAAAGCCGCATGGCGAACTCCGCAAAAATCCAGATAACGGTGGCAATGCATGCGGTAATGAGCAGACTCAAGCCGATGGAGGTTTTGGTACCCCGGTCCGCGCGCTTCATATTATCGGCGCCGACATTCTGACTTACAAAGGTTGTAGCCGCCATAGCCATGCTCTGCATGGGCAGCATGATGAACTGATCGATTTTATTATAGCTTGCCCAGCCTGCCATGACGCTTGCACCAAAATAATTGATATAGGACTGCACAAAGACATTGGAAAAGGCAGTAATCACGGATTGAATGCCGGCGGGCAGTCCGACAGCAAAAATCTGGATGAGCAGCTCCCCCTTGATCCGGAGATCCTTTACCGTGAGCCGGTAAACCTCATGGGTACGGAGCAGCAGCAAAAGTGTGAGTCCTGCGGAGATGAACTGGGAGAGAATGGTGGCAAGCGCAACACCTGCGATCCCCATATGAAACTTAATGACAAACAGAAGATCCAGGAAGATGTTGAGGATACTTGTGAGGATCAGGAAGTACAGAGGTCTTGTGGTATCACCCACAGCACGCAGGATGCCGCTTCCGATATTATAAATGAGGAGTCCTGTGATTCCGGCGAAGTAGATCCGGAGATAGGTGCTTGCCGCGCCAAAAACGTCTTCCGGTGTGGACATAAACTCCAGCATAAGGCGGACGCCATTTATCCCGAGGATCGTAAACAGGATACAAAACAGGAATGTCGCCGCCATGGTGGTTTCCACTGCGTCATGGAGCTTGGACATATTCCGGGCACCGAAGTAACGCCCGATGATGACACCGGCGCCAATGGAGAAGCCGTTAAAGAAAAAGACTGCCATATTGGTGATCATGGTTGTCGCACCGACAGCAGCCAGAGCTTCCGTCCCTACAAACTGACCGACCACAATGGAGTCTACCGTGTTGTACATCATCTGAAATACATTTCCAAGCATCAGCGGAAGCGCAAAAAACAGGATCTGTTTTACAATGCTTCCGCTGGTCATATCTTTTGTTTTGGTTTTGGTAAGAGCTGCCATACTGACCCCTCCCGTGGTCTTTTTAAGTGAATATTTATGCGTAAACATGTCAATTATAACACGATGTCAAAAAAAGAGATGTAAATCCTTCTGAAAATTCTAACCTGGATTTCACCTGGAATTTAGTTAGAATTACAGAAAATTTTACATCTCGGGATACACTTCGGGAATGTATTATTTAAACGGACAGGGTTTTATATGGTAAATCGTAAAATATCGTTTAACGATCGTTGACAAACCATGTCCAGCCCGCGATCGCCAGAGGAATCAGCTCAAACAGGATGGCTTTTTCCCGGTAGTCCTGACAGAGAAACAGGAAAATGACGGCGGCTCCGTAAAAGCAGAAAATCGTAGCTGTATAAAAGAGCCCTTGTTTATAATACTCGTGTTTTCCGGTGATGAGGAAATCAAGCCACCCGAAGACGGCGAGTTTACTGTTGTTGGTGCAGAAGATGGTTGCGCTTTTAAAGCCTTCGGCACCGGTAAAGGTTGCCCACTGGGTACCTGTCATAAAAAAGACCGGATACAGAGCTATGATTCCCGAGGTGCTCTCGGGTAGAGAAGCTGAAATCAAAATACAGATGAACTGGGAAATAAAGCATGCAATTTCCGCAATCCTCTGGCTTTTATACTGTAATAGATGTGTGACACTCAGCGCTGCAATAAATACCAGGATGGCACCAAAGCGAAAGAAGGCATCCTCCAGGTCATCGCCGATCAAAAGATGACGGAAGACATTCTCAAGGTTAGAGGTTACAGCCTGTCCGAAATTTCCACGGATCAAAATACCATACATACCGGAAGCACCGCCCATAAACGCCATGAGCAGATGAATCAGCAGATCTCTACGTTCTCTGATAAGCTTCATTGATTGAGCCTCTCTCCATACATAAAATCATACATACAAAAATCATACATATATAAAATATAAACTCATCAGAAATCCCGGATCCGCTCTGTCTGTCGAGCTTGAAATGTTACTGCTTCTTCCCGGATCTGCGGGTACCGATATAGCAAACGTGCTTACTATAGCACGGACTTTATAGAAATACCAGTCATATTATACATGATATACCATGTCGTGCCATGATTCTCCACCCCAGGTGGAAGCGCTCGCGCCCAGGTCTTCAAAGCCTGACTCCTGATAGAAGGAGACGAGACGATCATGGCAGGTCAGAATCAGCTTTTCCCGCCCCTGCTTACAGGAACGGTCAATATAGGTGCTGATGATGGTGGTTGCGAGATTGTTATGACGGTACTCCGGGCGCACGTCCAGCCCCAAAAGCATAACAACCTTTCCATCCTTCTTCTTTATGGAAGGATCCGTAAAAAATTCATCCCGGAACACCTCTTCATCTGTTGGAAGTCCATTTAAAAATCCGGCAATTTTATGGTTTACCCTGTCAAAGGCTACGAGGAATGTTTCCGGAGACTCCTTTACACGCCGGGTGATCATTGCATGACTGCACGCCTCGTTGGGAGGGAAACAGATACGCTCAATCTCGGCACATTCATCAGCCTCCTCCGGACGAACATCACGAAAATCAAAGCGCTTGAAATCGAACATAAGACCTCCTTTAAATATAGTGTGATAATGTGATATAACATCTATCTTATCGGAACTATGACAAAAGGTCAATGGAAGCAATACAGCGATCTGACTGGCTGTAGCATTACAGGATCAGGCAGATTTTTACTTGCAGTTCAAAAGAAACGGTAGTATAGTAATGCGTGCAATTAGATTTTACACAATGCATTTATCCAAAGGGGGAATCTCACATGGCATCAATCAGGGAAGTAAAAAACAGTATAGAGGAGACAGCAGAAGCACGAAGCTCTGAGGAGATAATGGAAAAAGCGGAGGCTCGTGACAAGGTGATTGTCCGTGCAAGCTGCATCGGTATTGGCGCCAATGTGCTGCTGGCGGCATTTAAGGCGGGAGTCGGGCTCATGTCACATTCCATTGCAATTGTTATGGATGCCGTCAATAATCTATCCGATGCCGCAAGCTCTATCATCACGATTGTAGGTACCAAGCTTGCCGGGAAGGAAGCCGATAAAAAGCATCCGTTCGGGTATGGCAGAATTGAGTACCTCAGTGCTATGGTGATTTCCATCCTTGTGCTTTATGCCGGCATTACTTCTTTTACAGAGTCGGTAAAGAAAATTCTGCATCCGGAAACGCCGGATTACGGTGCAGCGGCGTTGATTATTGTAGCAGCCGGTGTACTGGTCAAGATTCTGCTGGGGCGCTATGTGAAGGGCGTTGGGGAACGGGTGCATTCAGACTCCCTCGTAAACTCCGGTGAGGACGCTTCCATGGATGCTGTGATTTCTGCATCGACACTAGTTGCCGCATTGATTTACCTTTTTACGGGACTCTCGCTTGAGGCGTGGCTTGGTGCAGTTATCTCGCTGGTCATTGTCAAATCGGGTGTAGAGATGCTTGGAGGTACGATTTCGCAGATTCTTGGAGAGAGAGTTGATCCGGAGCTTTCCAAGGAAATCCGTAAAACCGTCAAGAGCTTCCCGGGGGTACAAGGCGCCTATGATCTTATCCTTAATAACTATGGACCGGATGACTACAGCGGGTCTGTGCACATTGAGGTGCCGGATACGTATTCCGCATGCCAGCTGGACCAGCTTCTTAGGGATATTTCTCTTACGGTATACAAGAAGCACCATGTAATTCTTACGGCGATTGGTGTGTACGCGGTTAATACACATGATCCGGAGGCTGTGGATGCCCGTAACAAGGTAAGTAAGATTGTGATGTCTCATCCCGGGGTCATCCAGATGCATGGGTTTTATTTTAATAAAGAAGAAAAAAAGCTGCGGTTTGATGTCATGATCAGCTTTGATGTCCCGGACCGGAAGGCATCCTATCGTGAGATCCGGGAGGAAGTGGAGAAGGCATATCCGGGCTATCAGCTGGAGATGTCATTGGATACAGACTTCAGTGAGAGTTGAGGCTGTTGTGAAGCTGTTGACATTCATCGCTTTATGTTTTTTTTATTAAACTTGCGGGGAATGACTGGTATTTTTTAATGCGCGTGCTACGATACTATCGAGCATTATCCCAAAAAGGAAATACATCGAAACAGATCAGAATCATTGTGTAAGGATGAGGCTTTATGGCGACCGTACCTATGAGGGTCAGCGTCAATTCAGCAAGTGTCCGGATATTATATACATACAGTGGTCAGCTTAAGAGTGTTTTAGTTTTATAAAAATAAAAACGATCTGATTTCATTCTATGCACTGGCTTTAATGCCATTTCCTTGGAATAATCTCCTGTCAAACTTTTGATGCTTAAAATAAAGCATCAGATGAAATGAGACCTGACTGCAGCAGACTGTCAGCAGGTACCCGAGGAGGATTCTATGAAAGCACGCAACGAAAAAACTACATTTCTGGTTGAGATGGCGATGATGATTGCCATCATCCTTATTATGGCAAATACCCCGCTTGGATATATCCGTACGCCGGGGCTGTCACTTACCTTGCTGACGGTACCGGTTTCTGTCGGCGCGGTTATACTTGGACCGCTGGGCGGCGTGCTTTGCGGGCTTACGTTTGGAATCAGCAGCTTTGTCAATGGCATGAGCAGCAGTATTCTGTTCCAGATCAATCCCTTTGGATATTTTATTACAACGGTAGTGACAAGAGTGCTGGTGGGGCTCTGCACCGGGCTGATTTTCCGGGCACTGCATAAGAGAAAGAGCACCAACAGGGTTTCCTATTATGTGACATGTCTTAGCTGTCCGCTGCTTAATACCTTGTTTTTTATGACGTCTCTTGTTTTGTTTTTTTATGGATCGGATTATATCCAGAATTTTGTCACAGCTCTCGGCGCAAGTAATCCGCTGGTGTTTGTGCTGCTTTTTGTCGGTGTGCAGGGTGCAATTGAAGCTGCGGTTTGCTTTGCTGTCGGCAGTGCGGTTTCACGTACGTTGTATGGAGTATTCCGTAAGAGCATGCCGGGACTGATCCACAGCGATCGCTTTTTGCTTGCGGCATGAATGGGATTTGGGTTTTGGAAATTTTAGCAAAATAAAAAACAAAAAAGTTAGAAATAAAAAAACAAGTGGCAATATATATGCTATGCGATAAGATGATTGCTTCCGGAAGCTGCTGCACAAGTTGCGGCAGCTTTTTTGGTATGTGGAAGTGCTTTTCATCCGAAATATGAGGATCAGGATAAAACCAGATGATTTTTCAAAACCAAAACTGTAAAAAAGTCACCAAAATGGGGATTATATCACCGAAAGTGAAATGCATAATTGACTGGAAATTCACAACACAAATAGTATAATCATGCTGTTATGTTTGTTTCGCAGCGAAGCAGAAAGTGTGTCTCTCAGTTTTTGGCACCATTTTTTCAGAAGCAGATGTAAACACACAGATTTAAAAAGAATGATCTGAAAATTTCATAATAACGATCTAAAAATACAGAAATAAAATACGGATCTAAAAATACAGAGGATACAGCAATGGAAAAAAACAGCGGCAGCACAAATCTCGGCGGCAATGCAAATCGCAGCGGAAGCATAAATTCCAGCGATGGAGCAAATCTCAGCGGCAGCGCAAATATCATCGAGCTAAAGCATGTCACAAAACGGTATGATGATAACGGCTTTGTGGCAGTCAATGATTTTAACCTTGAGGTGAAGCGAGGAGAATTTGTTACATTTCTCGGACCCTCCGGATGCGGCAAGACCACAACGCTTCGTATGATCGCCGGCTTTGATATCCCGACCTCGGGTGAGATCCTGCTAAACGGAAAGTCCATCACCAGCCTGCCGCCATATGAGCGTCCGATCAATACGGTATTTCAGCGGTATGCGCTCTTTCCACATATGAATATTTATGACAATATTGCATTCGGACTCCGTCAGAAAAAAATGGCTAAGGATGTCATTGAGCATAAGGTCAAGAGGATGCTGACGCTGGTGGATCTCGAGGGCTTTGAAAACCGAAGCGTTGCCACCTTATCCGGAGGACAGCAGCAGAGGATTGCCATTGCCCGCGCGCTTGTCAACGAGCCGGAGATTCTGCTTCTGGATGAGCCGCTGGGAGCGCTGGACCTTAAGATGCGGCAGGAAATGCAGATCGAGCTAAAGGCAATGCATGACAAGCTGGGGATCACCTTTATTTACGTTACCCATGACCAGGAGGAAGCGCTTACCATGTCTGACAAGATTGTCGTCATGAGTGAGGGACAGATCCAGCAGATCGGCACGCCGGAGGATGTTTACAATGAGCCTAAAAATGCCTTTGTTGCCGACTTTATCGGCGAGAGCAATATCTTCAGCGGTATTATGACCGGTAAGCTCCGGACCCGCTTCTGCGGTGGTGAATTTGTCTGTGTGGATGATGTCCCTGAGGGCACGCATATCACGGCGGTGATCCGTCCGGAGGATGTAGAGCTGACGACGCCGGAGCAGGGGATGATCCGCGCAGTCGTCACTTCTGTAATCTTCAAGGGAATGCATTATGAGATTACCATGCAGTCAGGCAAAAATGAAATCGTTGCCCGGTCTACGAGGGCTGCGAATGTCGGTGACCGTGTCGGAATCCGCGTGGAGCCCGATGGCATTCACATTATGATTGCAGAGGATCACACCAACACGTTTCTTGTGGACATCAACAAGGATTATCGTCTGGAATACAATGGTAAGCTTCTGCATGCGAGTCTTACGAAGCTCATTAAGGGCGGCAAACGTCAGGAGGATGGCAGCATCGTGGATGGAAATGGAGAGGTCATTGACATCAACAGGCTTCGGATCCAGGCATCCATCCAGCCGGAGGACATCGAGATGACGGATAATCAGGAGGAGGGTCTCGTGCAGGGCAATATTTCCAACCTGATTTATCTCGGTGAGCATTATCTTTATATTATCCATACGGATGATCTGGAACAGGATTTTGCGGTATATGATGAGGATTTATGGAACATGGGAGACCGTGTGGGTCTGATTATGCCGACAGAAAAGATGACATTTACCATTAAAAAGTAAGGAAAGGACGGCTGAAATGAGGTTTTCCAGAAAGAATCTCGGCATACCCTATGCCGTATTTCTGCTGCTGTTTGTGCTTATGCCGCTGGCAGTCCTGTTTTACTATGCATTCACCAACGGTTCAGGGCAGTTTACACTGATGAATTTCATCGGATTTTTTACCAATCCCAATACGCTGGGGACGCTTGTGTACAGCTTTGCGGTGGCGTTTGTGACTACTGTAGTTTGCGTGCTGCTGGCGTATCCGCTGGCATATATCCTCTCTTCCAGTAAAATCCGTGCAAAGTCCGCAGTGGTCATGCTGTTTGTACTGCCGATGTGGATTAATTTCTCCCTCCGGATCACGGCGCTGAAGGAAATGTTGATTTTTATAGAAGGAAATCTTGCCATGTATCCGTTTACCAATACCGTGATCGGCATGACCTATGATTTCCTGCCATTTATGATCCTGCCGATTTATACGAGCATCTCGCGGCTGGATCATTCGCTTCTGGAAGCTGCGCAGGATTTGGGCGCCAACGAGCGGGAGGCGTTTTTTAAGGTGACGCTGCCGTTGTCGATGCCCGGAGTTATGAGCGGGGTTTCGATGGTGTTTCTGCCGGCCATGACCAATTATGTGGTGCTGGATATGCTGTACAACAGCACCTACATCATGGGCTCACTGATCGGAAGCTATTTCGCTGCCTACAACTGGCATGGCGGGTCCATGATTGCGTTGATTCTACTGCTGATCATCTGCATCTTTACCTTGTAGACGGATTCAGATGAGACAGGGGATGTGAGAGGAGGCACGATATTATGAAAAAACTCTGGAAACCCGTGTTTTTTGCGATCGTGTTTCTGTTTCTGTATCTGCCGATCCTGATCCTTGCGGTATACAGCTTCACGGACTCGACCACCATTGGGGCGATCAGAGGATTCTCCCTCCGAAATTATGTGACACTTATAAGCACAGAGGAGCTTAGGAATATGATCGCCGGCACGCTTGCCCTCGCGGTGGGGTCTGCTTTTATAGCAACGATCCTGGGAACGTTGGGCGCGCTGGGAGCCTTTTACTCCAGGGAGAGGACGCGGACTGCCATTGCAACCGTGAACCGGATTCCGGTGATCAACGCGGATGTAGTGACGGGCTTTTCTATCTGCGTCCTTATGGTGGTTGTTATGCATATCAGTAAGGATAGCTATATTCCTTTGATCATAGGGCATGTTACGCTGAGCGCACCGTTTGTGTTTCTCAATGTGATGCCTAAGATCCAGCAAATGGACTCGAGTCTCTATGAGGCGGCGCTGGATCTCGGCGCGACACCATTCCGGGCGCTTCGTCAGGTTGTGATACCGGAGATCATGCCTGGAGTGCTGTCCGGCTTTGGTCTTGCTATTACCCTGTCACTGGATGATTATTTTATTGCTACCTATACCAAGCCTGCGATGTTTAATACTATAAGCACCTATGTGGTCAATGCCACCAAGGGCTCGCAGACCAGTATCAAGACAGCGCTCTGGGCTTTGTCTACTGCGATTTTTGTCATCGTGCTTCTGTTTGTTCTGATTGGAAATTTAAGAGCAGTGCAGGAGGAGAAGCGTCGGGAGAGGATGGACTGAGATTGAGATGAGACAGAAATTTTATAAGGCAGTGCTTGCGGCAGGCGCACTGGGCATGATGAGCATGCTCACGCTGATATCTCCGGGAGAGACTATCCTGGCAGCGACAGCAGCAGGTACAGGTTTGGAGGCAGGATTACAAGCTGATTCCGGGCGCGATGTTACGCTCCGTATCTGTAACTGGGAGGAGTACATGGATGAAGGCGGCTGGGATGCAGACGAGACGATAGACCTGCCGAGCGGCGACATCATCGGTCAGAACTCCATGATCGAGGATTTTGAGAACTGGTATAAGGAAACTTACGGCGTCAATGTGCACGTCGAGTATTCCACCTTCGGAACCAATGAGGATCTCTATAACATGCTGACGCTGGGGGATACCTATGATCTCATCTGTCCCTCGGAGTACATGTTTATGAAGCTGATCAGCGAGGGCCAGGTGGTACCGCTGTCAGAGCATTTCTTTGATGCATCAGATCCGGACAATTTTTATATCCGGGGCGTATCTCCGTATCTTCGCAGGATTTTTGAAGAGCATACCATCAATGGAGAGCCATGGAGCCGGTATGCGGCAGGCTACATGTGGGGCGTTACCGGCATTGTTTACAACCCGGAGCTTGTCACGAGAGAGCAGGCATCTACCTGGAACATCTTAAAAAATCCGGAGTTCCGTAAATGCGTTACCATCAAGGACAGTGTCCGCGACTGCTACTTTGCCGCAGTTGCCGCGCTGAAGGGTGAGGAGCTGACCAGTTCATCGTTCCGGGAGGATCCGGAATATAAAAAGAAGCTGGAGCAGGCGGTCAATGATACCTCTCCGGAGATGATCCGGAAGGTGCAGGACTGGCTGCAGGGCATGAAGGATAATGTATATTCCTTTGAGGTGGATTCCGGTAAGGCAGATATGGTAACCGGTAGGGTTGCTGCCAATTACCAGTGGTCCGGAGATGCTGTTTATACTATGGATCAGGCAGAGGCGGATAATTATTATCTTGAGTTTGTGGAACCGGAGGAAGCTTCCAATATCTATTTTGATGGCTGGATCATGCTTAAGCGTGGCATCCAGGGAGATCCCGCAAAGCAGCAGGCGGCGGAGGCTTTTATCAATTTTGTATCCAGACCGGACAATGCGATCCGCAATATGTACTACATAGGATATACCTCCTTTATTTCCGGAGGGGAGGATCCGAGGATCTTTGAGTATCTCAAATGGAACTATGGTGCAGATGAGGATAGCAAGGATACGGTAGATTACGATGTCTCCTATTTCTTTACCGGTAATGATGATGCAGTGGATCCCCGCTATGTGCTGACAGTTCCGGAGGAGCAGACCAGGAGACAGCTTGGTGCGCAGTATCCAAGTACGGAGGATATCCGCAGGACCAGTATCATGCAGTATTTTGACGATGCCCAGAATCAGGCAATCAACCGGATGTGGGTTAATGTGCGCTGCTATAATATCAGGCATCTTCCGTGGTGGGGCTGGTGTGTAATTGCTGCGGGACTGGTCGGTACGATTTACGCCTTTGTGCTCAAGTACCGGATCAGGAAAAAGATGGAGCCATAAAATATACTCAGACATAAAAATTGTTGATCCTTTAAATATAAACTTTAAAGGATGAAACAAGTACTAAAAAACAGTGCCTTTGGAAATTTCCTTAGGCACTGTTTTTTACTGTTGGATGTAATATGCTGTGAACTTTAGCTGTGCACCACAACGGGCATGCCGACATAGGCGATGTTGTACAGAGCTGCCGCAATATCAGGCGGGAGATTTACGCAGCCATGGGAGCCGGCATAAGTATAGATGTTTCCGCCAAATTTGGAACGCCAGGAGGCATCGTGCAGTCCCTGTCCCTTATAAAACGGCATCCAGTAATTGACATGGCTCTTGTATTTGCTGCCATCGTCATTATAGCCCTCCAGGTACCGGTCTGTCTGCTTGGCGTTGATGGTATGCACACCCAGCATGGTATCATGCTTATTGGCTCTGCCCGTCACGCAGGGACTGGACAGCACAAGCTGGTTGTTTACATAGCAGTACATGTTCTGGTTTGTAATGTCCACTTCAACGCAGGTGGGATATCCGGTAGGATTTTGGCGAGGTGCAGGATCTGAAACCTTGGAGCCCTGCGCATCGACCGTGGAGCCATCGGGTGTTTTTTCAGATGCATACATGGCACCATAAGGATGGGAAGCATCGGCTGCCTCAGCGAGATAGTATTCCGCACCGTTTACATTGCGCCATCCTGTAAGCATTTTGCCATCGGTATCAAGCAGATAGTAATGGCCTCCGTCTTGCTGCCAGCCTGTGAGCATTTTACCATCGCTACCGAGCAAATAGTACGTGCCACCGATATTCTGCCATCCGGTGAGAGCCCGGCCTTCCGAATTAAAAAGGTACCAGGTGCCGTTAAGATTCTGCCATCCGGTGCGCATCCGTCCGTCACTTCCCAGATAATACAGCCCGCTGCCGTCATTTTGCAGACCGGTCAGCATAGTTCCGTTACTATCCAGGAGATACCACTTCCCATCAGCATTGATCCAGGTGCCGGTAAGGATGCGGCCGCTTGCCATATAATTCCAGCTTCCGTTCTGCTGTTGGATCCAGCCGGTTGCACCCGGACCCGCGGAGCCCTGGGACAGCGTCACATTGGGATAGTTTTCTGCGTATGCCGGAACTGTCAGCAGGATCGCAAGTAGAATCATGAGCATCAGTCCGCGGAAATACTGTATATGTTTCGCTGTGGTTTTATATATAACATCAGATTTCACGTTACATTTCAGGTTTTGAAGCATTCACATTTTTCCTCCTCGTACTCTATAATCTTATCATAATATAGATTCTGATATTTTGAAGCCGGTATATGGAAATGTTACCTTTTCGTAAGGTTTGGTTTTCAGAATGCAGGAAAATCCGTATAATATAGTAAGACATAAAATCCGGCTGTGCCTATGCGGCGGATCAGTAACCGGAAGCTTCTTTACGGATACGCCGGTCCAGGAGCCTGATTTTCCATAGGAAATCGCGGAGACCGCGATACAGATCATTTTGACAGAGGATAATATAACGCATGAATAAAAGAACCTTAAAAATTACCACCGGAGCCATGATCGTTGCGATTTTTGGCGTTTTACTGCTTTTTAACCGGCAGATGGGAGGACTGCTGGAGGGCAGCTTTACCTATCTATTTCCGATTCCCATGGTCGCATACGCCGCAAGATACGGAGGCCGGAGCAGCCTCACGGTTTTTGTCTGCATGGTCTTTACTGCGTTTCTCACGAGTACGCTCACAAGTATGTTTTATGCCATCAGCGCAGCGTTTGTCGGGATGATTTTTGGTGCTATGATGTTTCGTAAGATGGATCCGACCAAAACGCTCCTTGTTGTCATGTTTCTCTGCGTATTGTCCAATCTCCTGAATCTCGTGCTTCTTGCCGGGATATCCGGCTACAATCTGGATGCGGAGGTGAGGGAAATGCAGGAAGGGATGCGTCTCGCCATGCAAAAGGCTAATGTCGCGCTGCCGGACGCCATGCTCGGTACAGACTTTCTCCGGCGAATATTTCTGGTCTCGATTGCGCTCGGGGGAGCCTTTCAGGGCTTTCTGATCTATGAAATCAGCCTTCTTATTCTGCGGCGCATGAGGATCCCTGTACAAAAGCCCAAGGCAGTTTCACAATACTATCCTCCAAAGTGGAGCGGACTCGTGGCGTTTATTGCATTCATGGGTTACAGCTATGCCTTTGCAAAGCCGGGAATGGATCCTTTGACGCAGGGCGTCCTGGAAACGGTCGGTATGCTGGGGTATTTTTATCTCATCGTGTTTGGCGTGATTGCACTGTCGCTGGTCATCCGTTGCTATGTTTCCGGGAAACGGGGAGTGGTGCTGCTGCTCAGTATCCTTGGGATGTTTCTGATGCCGCAGGGCGTGATGATTCTTGCCTTATTTTATATTTCGGGAGGGCTGCATCCGTATCTCCTTACAAAGCTTGAGGAAATGCAGCAACATGGTTAAGGATGAGCATGCAGGAAAGGTTGACAGACATTAATTCCGGTTATAAGAGACATAAAAAAACTTGACATCTCCAAAAATCGGGGCTAAACTTAGGACAATTCTTGGAAAGGGGAACGCGCTGGATGGTTCAGGAGCATAATTTCACAATTACATCTGTCATTATTATCCTGATTAACGTCATTGCAGTCGTGTGCAATAACGTTTCTTTTGCGTTACCGGATTCAAGGAGCTGACAGATAATAAAGTTCATGTCAATGAGGACCTTGCAAGTAACGCAGGGTCCTCATTTTTTATTGCTTTGTTATCTCAAGATCATCGTTTGGATGCTGCTGGAAATCCGGAGCCGGTGCATTCCGTAGCGATGTCGGAGCTTTATCTTTACATCGCAGGTTTAAGGAGAAGAAAATGAGTAAGTATACGGTTGAGCTTTTGGTTGATAACTGGTCTTATGCATTGGAGCGGATTACAGGCGTGTTTGAAAGACAGAATTATCGTATCGATTCGATCAACGCAGGACCGGCTGTCGGCAGCAATGCATCCAGGATAACGATCGTTTCCATGGGAGATGATTCCATGAATCAGGTCATTAAGCATCTCGGAGCGCTGCATTCTGTGCATGAAGCTATGATCGTCAGCCGCGAGGGACTGTGATTTCCTTAAGAAATACGATTTTGGTCTGAACTTGGAGGTACGAACAAGTATTTTTACCTGGCATGCGGCTATCTGATACAGCTATTGTATTTGATTCAGCAGGCAGAGATGTTTTTTGATTTAACTATCAGACATATCTGACGATCTAATAATAACTTGAGGTTATTTCCTGCATGAATTTGTGTTTCTTGACTTTAGATCTTGTAATAGATAAGATGATTTTGTAGTAGTCAAAATAGACATGTATATCAATCCTGATTTTGGAGGAAAATAATATGCGTAGTGATTTAGTAAAGCAGGGTGTGGAGCATACACCGCATCGTTCCCTGCTCAAGGCGGATGGACTTACGGATGAGCAGATGAGACGTCCGCTCATTGGAGTAGTTAATTCCTTTGCAGAGGTGGTTCCTGGACATATGCATATGGAGCAGATCGCAAGGGCTGTAAAGGATGGCGTGCTTATGGCTGGCGGTACTCCGCTTGAGTTTAATACCATAGCTGTCTGCGATGGCATTGCCATGGGACACGATGGAATGCATTTCTCACTTTCCTCCCGGGAGCTGATTGCGGATACCATTGAGTGTATGGCAACTGGACATGCATTGGATGCGCTTGTTTTCTGTCCGAACTGTGATAAAATCGTGCCGGGTATGCTGCTTGCTGCGGTTCGTCTCAATCTCCCGTGTGTTTTTGTCTCCGGCGGTCCGATGCTTTCAATCCATGAGCGCGATCTGAACACTGCATTTGAGGCAGTCGGTGCCTATAAGGCGGGACTTCTGGATGAGGCAGGAGTTGCGGATGTAGAGAACTCCTGCTGTCCGACCTGCGGTTCCTGCTCCGGTATGTTCACAGCCAATTCCATGAACTCTCTCTGCGAGGTTCTAGGCATGGCGCTTCCAGGCAATGGTACGATTCCGGCGGTGTACTCTGCAAGACTGAGACTTGCCAAGGAAGCCGGTATGCGTGTGATGGATGTCCTCAATAAAAACATTCGTCCGAGAGACATCATCACAGCAGATGCCATTGAGAATGCTTTAACCACAGATATGGCGCTGGGATGCTCGACCAATACCGCGCTGCACCTGATGGCAGTAGCGCATGAGGCAGGTGTGCCGTTTGACCTGCATAAGATCAATGAAATTTCCGACAAGACACCGAATCTCTGCCATCTGGCTCCTGCAGGACATCATCATATGCAGGATCTTATGGAGGCCGGTGGAATCTATGCGGTAATCCATGAGCTTGCAGAGCATGGTCTGATCCATGAGGATTGTATGACGGTGCTTGGTAAGACGATCGGTGAAGCCACAAAGGATGCCAAGGTTAAAAATACGGATGTGATCCGTCCCTGGGACAATCCATACCTTAAGGAAGGCGGACTTGCCGTACTGTATGGTAATCTCGCTCCGCACGGCTCTATCGTGAAACGGTCAGCAGTTGCACCGGAGATGATGGTGAATGAATGTACGGCACGCTGCTTCAACTCGGAGGAGGAAGCGATCGGAGCCATCTATAGCGGCAAGATCAAGGCAGGAGACTGCGTTGTGATCCGGTATGAGGGACCTGCCGGAGGACCTGGCATGCGAGAGATGCTGAGTCCCACTTCCGCGATTGCCGGCATGAAACTGGATACGACAGTTTCACTGATTACAGATGGCCGTTTCTCCGGTGCATCCCGCGGGGCCGCGATCGGACATATTTCACCGGAAGCACAGGCAGGTGGACCGATTGCTTATATAAAGGATGGGGATAAGATCAAAATTGATATCCCGCACTATTCCATTGAGCTTGAGGTTTCTGATGAGGAGATGGCGGAGCGTAAAAAGACGATGAAGATCCGTGAGCAGAGAAATCTCACAGGTTATCTTAAGAAATATGCTAAGCTTGTGCATTCCGCAGATACCGGAGCAATTGTAGAGTAAACACGGTTTTTATTTAATGCCATACTGTTTTGGGCAATATCAGGGGAGAGGTCTTGTGCCTCTCCCTTTATTTGTGCTATAAATGAAAAAGATGCCGTGGGGAGTTTTTCGGAAGTGGAATTTCATGCACAGTAAAACTTGCTGGGAGCCTGCGGGACATAAATATTCAGATCGTAAATATTTGGGTCAAAAACATTTGCATCAGTACAGGAAGGACGTTTCTTATGACTAAAATACTGGTTACCATGCCGTTTAATGAAAAGCATAAAAAGTATATTGAGGAGGTTGGAAAAAACTGCAGCTTTACCTATAAGAAAAATTCAGAGGTCCGCGAGGAGGATCTTAAAGATACAGATATTATCTTTGGAAATGTTAGTCCGAAGCTTCTGCCCAAAGCGGAGAAGCTTCAGTGGATACAGCTGAACTCTGCCGGAGCTGCTGAGTTCTGCACACCGGGCGTGCTTAAGGAGGATACGATCCTCACCAATGCGAGCGGCGCCTATGATATTTCCGTTTCGGACTGGATGCTGACGGCAACCTATATGCTGGCACGGAAGATGGATCTCTATATGGATAATCAGAGAAAGCATGTATGGCAGGAGATGGGAAGTGTCTGTACCGTGACAGGCTCTACCGTGCTGGTGCTGGGACTTGGAAACATAGGCAAATGCTATGCGGCTAAGGTTAAGGCGCTGGGCGCGTATGTGATCGGTGTCACAAAACATCAGCATAAGGAAATTCCGGCATGTGCGGATGAGATGCATACGATGGAGAAGCTGCCGGAGCTTCTGCCAAGAGCGGATTTTGTTGTCATGGTGCTGCCTGGCACAGAGGAAAACAAATATGTTATCGGGACCCGGGAGCTTAAGCTTATGAAGCCGACAGCATATCTTATTAATGCAGGACGTGGAAATGCTGTCAACAACATGGAGCTGAATCAGGCACTGCGTGAGGGCGTGATTGCCGGAGCTGCGCTGGATGTTACGGATCCGGAGCCACTGCCGGCGGACCATCCGCTGTGGGATGCGCCAAGATGCATTGTTTGCCCGCATATTTCAGGTAAATTTTATCTTGCAGAGACCTTTGAGAGGATTGTCCGCATTACAGGGGAAAATCTCGAGAAATATCTTGCCGGTGACAAAAAAGACATGATCAATCAGGTGAAGAGAGAGCTTGGATATTAAGGAGAGATTTGGAAAGGTTAGGAAATTTTATGGCAAAAACTGCATTCCCGAAACCAGGAAACTTCCTGTATCCGGTTCCCGCGGTTATGGTGAGCTGCCAGGATACGGAGGAAAATTCCAATATCTTTACCGTTGCCTGGACCGGAACGATTTGCTCGGATCCGCCAATGGTATATATTTCAGTCCGCCCCTCACGCGCAAGCTATGCGCTTATCAAAAGCTCTATGGAGTTTGTGATTAACATTCCGGATGAAAGTATGGTTAGAGCACTGGATTACTGCGGCGTGCGGAGCCTCCGGGAGCATGATAAGTGGGAGGAGATGCACTTTACCAAAGAAAAAAGCAGTAAGGTATCAGTGCCGTCGATTGCCGAGGCGCCGATCTCCATCGAATGCAAGGTTAAGCAGATTATCCCGCTGGGAACACATGATATGTTCCTGGCAGAGGTGGTAGCGGTTCAGGTGGATGAGAAATATCTCGATCAGAAGGGCGCATTTCACATGGAAAAAGTCGGACTGGTGGCGTATTCCCATGGAGAGTACTATGCGCTCGGGAAGCTGCTGGGAAGCTTCGGATATTCTATAAGGAAAAAACCTGTGCATCCTGTGCATAAGACAAAGAAGAAGGCTGTAGGGAAAAAGGCTCCGCAAAGTAAGGCTAAATCCCATAACTGATGCAAATTTAGCCAGATAAAATTCAGCTAAAATTCATGTGGCAGATCTGTCAATTGGGAGTTGACGGATCTGCCTTTTGTGAGTAAACTTTATTAGGTAATCAAATTTATTGATTGCGTCTAATCTCTCAATAAAGTCTGCGGATATAGTACATCGGTAGTACGCGGCCTTCCCAAGGCTGAGAGGCGGGTCCGACTCCCGTTATCCGCTTTTATGCGTAACAAATTGTGACATATTGATTTGTGAAGCGCAATTTACGTAAATCCCTGATAGGCTTTACTCTTAATCCTGGTACACATGGACGAGATTTTGTCCGGTGTGCGCAGGATTTTTTTGTGCAGAAATTTCTGCACAGATTTTAGTATGTTTCATGCATAATACTTTTATGTAATACGGTGCGATTTTCCCCGGATATCTCTTTAGAACCTCAGGAATCCCGGGAATCTGTGCTTTGCGAGAACATTGATAGAGGTTTCAGACGCCATATCTTCTCCGGTAGAAGATATGGCGTTTGTACTACTCTGAGATTCGGATTCTGCAGCGTTAGCGTTTGCTTCAGATGTGTCATCGGACTGTGCCGCGCTGCTTTCCGGTACTGCAGCGCTATCCTTTTCCTGCGCCTCTGTGCTGCTTGCGGCTTCCGTGGGCTTTGGACGGAAGCTCTCATACTGCTTTCCGCTGCTGGCGTCAACCGTAGCACCACGGAATTTGATCAGCTCGGAAACGGTGACCATCTGATATCCCTGCGATTGCAGCCAGGGAATGACGGTCTGGCATGCATCTCCTGTTGCTTCATAGATCTCGTGCATCAGGACAATATCTCCATCCTTGATATTGGATTCAATCGCATTAATCGTAGACTGTGCATCTCTTGTTTTCCAGTCCTCGGTATCAAGAGACCAGTAAATCATTGGCTGTGTCACAGTGCTCCGGACATCATCTGAAATAATACCGCCCGGCAGACGGATGAGAGTCGGTTTTACGCCGGAAACCTGCTCGATGATGTCATTGGTTTTGTTAAATTCGTTTGCAATATAATCCGTGCCCTTTTTGGAGAGCTTAAGATCATGATCCCAGGAGTGGTTTGCGACCTCATGTCCATCCTGTACCATTCGCTTCACTTCGTCCTGATTTTCAGAAACACGGTTTCCTACCATAAAGAAGGTTCCACGACCGTCGACAGCCTCCAGATAATCCATGAGATGATTTCCAACCTTACTGTCCGGACCGTCATCCCAGGTGAGAGCCACCATAGGTTTTGTGGTATCCACATATCTGCCGCCGGAGAGCACATGCGTCGGATCGGACATATCCAGACCGTCAACATTCTGCTCTGCACTTGCCGCGGTCGTGGTTTCCGGAGTGACCGGATCCGCTGCGTCGTAGCCGCTGGTCGGGGTGACGGTCTCCAGCACACCTCGCTGCTCCTCTCTCGCATGCTCCAAAGCATGATTCATGGCACGGATCCCCTTGACGCCGAGCAGAATCACGGCAGCAAAAAAGAAAAGTGCGGTGAAGCGGTACATCCATGCCTGCTGGCGGCGCTTTTTCCGGAGAGCACGACGACGCTGCTCCCGGCGTCTGGCTTCGATTTCCTGTTTGCTCTGCACACGGCGTCTGCCACCGGATGTGCTGCGAACGGTGCTGTGGCTTCTGGTGGGAGCGGGTCTCCTGATGGTGCTGGTACGATGGGCTCCAGAAGTCGCTGCCCCGGCTGCAGCTTTCCTGCCTGCACTGCCGGATCCGTTATCCTGCCAGCTTCCGGTCCATAAACGTCCGGAGTTGGCGCTTGTATTGTGAATGCTTCCGCCGCTCATACTGCGACTGCTGCTTTTATGATTATTATTTTGAGACGGATTTCTGCCTGTGCGTCCTGCTCCTCCATTGGTTCTTTGGCGGTAATTCTGCCGCGCTTGTCTATGTAATTGGTCCTTATCCATTTCGATAGTCCTGTTATCATTTTATTTATAAAGAAGTAAGTCGAATCTTATTGTAGCACAACTCCCTGTGAAAATTGCTTAAATTTCAATATCCGGTAAACTTTGTGATAGAATGATAGAGAAATGCTCCGGAAAGGGCAGAATACGGGCGAAATTACGGAGGATGGAAATGAAAAGACTTAGACAACTGGATGGACTCCGCTTTATTATGTTTTGCGTAATCCTCTTGTCTCATTTTGAGTTTCTCTGGAACTATCCTTATGGGGCATTTTATCGGCGCTTTTTATATAATTCCACCATGGGCGTGGATTATTTCTTTCTGCTTTCCGGATTTGGTATCTATTACAGCTCCCGGGATCAGGTTAAGATGAGGACTGGAGGGATAAGCTTTGCCATCCGGAAAATCCGGAAGGTGTATCCGCTCTATGTGGTCTCGCTTCTGTTAAGCTATCCTTATGCAGTGATGCTGATGCGCACGTATCGTACGGACTGGCTGTATCCGATCGTTACCAATCTGATCCTGCTGCTTCTGGCTCTTACGTTACTTCAGGAGCTGTCCGGGATGATGGTATTGAGTCATGCCATCAACGGTGTCGGCTGGTTTTTATCGACACTGTTTTTAAGCTACATGTTATGCCCGTGGTTTCGGAGGATCACGGAGCGTCATAGTGGAAGCCGTCGGAAAACCGTAGGTCTCTGGGGCGGCGTTATCCTTCTGATCCTGCTGATTACTGTAATCACGGAGCGGCTGGATGGCACGGTCGTAATGCCGGGACTTGTGCTTGATGATTTAAGCTATGGCTCGCCCTATGTCCGCTGCTGGTATCTGCTGCTTGGCATGACGGTGGCTGAGTTGTATTTTGAGCTTACGGCAGATGAAAAGGTCTGGTACAGGCATATGGCAGCTGCAGCGGTGCTGATTGCAGTGCTCTGGTTCTTTATCCGCGGGTCTCTATCGATGCTTCCGTTTGTCTTACGGAGAGCTGTAGATCTTATCCTGGTGAGCTTTCTCCTGCTCTCGGTTTCACTGGATCAGGGCAGAATCTCAAGTGTTCTTTCCGGTAACAGGCTGCAAAGGCTTGGAAAGGACAGTATGTATTTTTATCTCCTGCATTTTCCGGTCCGGAATTATGTGGATTTCCTTTTTACTGAAAAAGGGATATACTTTGGAGGCATCACCGGCATAATAGAGGCTGCCGTAATTACAGCTGCGTCACTGCTGGTTTCGCTGCTGGTTAAAAAATGCTTTGATCAGCGTAATATTTATAAGAGAGGTTTTTAATGGATAAAAAGGCGGTAACCGAAATCAAAAAACTGTTTAAAAAGGATGACTGCAGAGTAGATCGTATGCGGGCATGTTATGTGAATGAAGATATGGAAAAAATCAGCACGCTCCATGATACATTTCTTGCGCTGCAGGATGAAGAGATGGCAAAATACTGCGAGCTCTTTAAAAAGTCTCTTGCAGGTAAGTTTGGCAGAAATCTTTTTAATGTACCATTTCCACTGGAGGAGGAGAAGCCGGGAGGACATCAGGAGTTTCTGTACCGGTTGCAGCAGTCGGAGCTTAAGGATGATGCGCTTGTGCAGGAGTTTTTTGATAAGGTGATCGGATCGTATCAGTTTCCAGGGAAGTATCTGATCCTTCTTGTCCATGGAGTGTATGACATCCCGATGAAGACCAGTGATGACCTTATGGTGGAGGATGCTTCAGAATATGTGTATTCCTTTATCCTCTGCTCGATCTGCCCGGTGACGCTTTTAAGAGAGGGGCTTTGCTATGACGCAAGTGTGCAGACCTTCCTCAGCAGAACGGATGACTGGGGCGTGCAGAAGCCGGATGCCGCGTTTCTGTTTCCATCCTTTAATGACAGAAATACGGACCTTCATGAAACACTGTACTACAGCAAGAGTGCAGAGGAACGGCATGAGGAGCTTGCGCTGGATCTGTTTGGCACAGAGCTTCCGAGAGCGGAGAAGGATCAGCAGCAGGTATTCCGCGATGTGATCGAGACAACCTTAGGGAGAGACTGCGACTTTGAAGCGGTCAAAACGATTTCGGATACTGTAAATCAGATGATTCGGGAGCATGAAAAGGATCCGTATCCGCTTACCATCGGCAAACATGATTTAAAAAGGCTCCTTGAGGAGAGTGGCGCGGATGCGGATGCAATGTCCAATTTTGAGTCGATCTATGAGGAAGCAGTCGGGGATGATGATTCGCCGCTGATTGCAGAAAATGTGCAGAATACCAAAAGTATTACGGTAAGCTCCGATAACGTGAAATTAAGCGTCAAGTCGGAGGTCAGTGATGTGGTGGAAACCCGGGTCATTGACGGACGGGAATATTTCCTGATCCCGGTCTCGGATAACCTGGAGGTAAACGGCATTCGCATCCGACAGAAAAAGCTCCCCGAAACAGAGGGCTGAGCGTAAAATATCCGTTATCCATCTGCGAGAAGTGAGATTCTGCATATATTTTTATAAAATAGAACTTGCGGTGGTACTTTATGATAGATATAATGCAGAAGAGGTTTAAATTACGGCAGTTAGCACTGCCACTATTTAACGTGGAAATCTTTAGTGAAACCGGATTTCCCTTTAGGAGGAATGTATGAAAAAAACCGTATCAATGCTTGTTGCAGCCACAATGGCAGCATCTATGCTGGCAGGATGTGGAAGCTCAGCTACTTCTACACAGACCACGCAGGCTGCGTCACAGGGTGAAACTGCTCAGGCAGAAACCACTGCAGCAGCCGGAGAGAGCACCGCAGCAGCCGGAGAGACGACCGTAGCAGCTCCTGCTGAGACCAAGGACATCGACGTGCTGAATGTGGCGTTTGTTCCATCCCGTGAGCCGGATGAAATCGTCACAGCGACCGAGCCGCTCAAGGACATGATCAAAAAAGAGATGCTTCCGCTCGGCTATAACATCAAGGATGTGGAGATTACCGTCGGCACTTCTTATGAGGCAGTCGGAGAGGGTCTTGCAGCAGGTACCATTGATATCGGATTTATCCCGGGCGGTACATATGTGCTGTATGATGATGACTGTGAGGTTCTGCTTACAGCAACCAGAGATGGTCTTTCCATCGATGATGATGATCCTAAGGTATGGAATGAAAATAAGCCGACCAAGCCGACGGACGAGCAGGTTACCTTCTACCGTGCACTGATTATTGCCGGTCCATCGGAAGCAGGCAAGGCGATCGGAGACAAGGTAAACAATGGCGAGGCTCTGACCTGGGATGATCTCAATGCGCTGAACTGGGGCGTTATGGGACCGACCTCCTCTGCAGGTTATATTTATCCGGCACTCTGGATCCAGGAGAACTTCCAGAAAAACATTACGGATCTTACACATGCGGTACAGTGTGATTCCTATGGTACAGCATTTGCGCGTCTTGCACAGGGTCAGATCGATGTGCTTTGCACCTATGCTGATGCCCGTCGCGATTATGAGGATGAGTGGCAGGGCGATTACGCAATGAAAAATTCCATCTGGGATGATACCAATGTGATTGGTGTTACTCCGGGGATCTACAATGATACGATTTCCGGCTCCAAGGTTTCCAAGGTTATGCAGGATGAGGACTTCAAGGCTGCCTTTAAGAAGGCTATGATTAATATCGGCAACACTGAGGAGGGCAAGAAGGTTATTGCGATCTACAGCCACAAGGGATATGTAGAGGCCAATGATTCTGACTATGATTCCGCTCGTGATGCGCAGAAGCTTATCAAGTCACTGCGTCTTGACCAGAAATAATTGATTTCAGAGTCATTTCATCAGGGGAGGTAGCTTTTACCTCCCCCGTTTTTCTGCATGAGGGTAAAAGAGAATGATCAAGTTTGAAGATGTGGGCAAGAAATATCCCAATGGGTATGAAGGATTGAAGCATGTAAACCTGGAGATTGAACAAGGAGAATTTATCGCCATCATAGGTCTGTCCGGTGCCGGTAAATCCACTTTGATCCGTACCATCAACCGTATGCATGACATCACCAGCGGCAGGCTTACCGTAGATGATGTGGATGTCATGAGTCTCTCTGGTAAGAGTCTCCGTCGCTTCCGGAGAAAGATCGGTATGATTTTCCAGTCCTTTAATCTGATTACCAGGACGACAGTCATTAAAAACGTACTGACTGCGTTTGTGCCGGATATGCCATGGTTCCGTTCTGCCTTTGGCATTTATACCAAGGAGGAGAAGCTCAAGGCATTGGAGTGCCTCGATAAGGTCGGCATTGTAGATAAGGCGTTTGTAAGAGCCGACCAGCTGTCCGGAGGACAGCAGCAGAGAGTTGCTCTGGCAAGGACGCTGGCACAGGACCCTCAGATTATCCTTGCAGATGAGCCAGTTGCATCTCTGGATCCGGTAACCGCCAAGCAGGTTATGGATGACTTTAAGAGAATCAACCAGCATATGAATATCACCATCCTCATCAACATTCACCATGTGGATCTTGCGCTGCAGTACTGTGACCGGGTGATTGGTATCCGCGCCGGAGAGGTGGTTTATGACGGACCTGCCGCAGAGGTCAATGATGCAGTACTTAAGCAGATTTATCAGGGAGGACAGGAGGCGGAAGCATGAGCATCTATGACAAGCTGTTTCCACCCAAGGTCTATAAGCTCTCTGGCGGTAAGGAGGTTTCCCAGAAGCGCTCCCGTGCACCGATTTATGTAATTCTGGTGCTTGCCATGAGCATCCTCTCGATCAAGGTTACCGCATTTAATCCGACGACACTTGTTGCGAGAGGAAATCAGTTTTTTGTAATTCTGGGCAAAATGTTTCCACCCAATACGGGATATTTCGGCTCGATTGTGGATCCGATTTTAGATACCATCAAGATGTCCCTGCTGGGCTCTGCGATCGGTTCCATCCTGTGTGTTCCCTTTGCTATGCTGGCGTCTACCAATGTCTGTAAAAATCGCGTCGTGGTTACGCTGATGCGTCTCATATTCAGTATCATCCGGACACTGCCGACGCTGGTTTCCGCATTGATCGCGACCTTTATTTTTGGTCTGGGAACCATTGCCGGTACCACGGCGATTGCGGTATTTTCCTTTTCCTATATTGGTAAGATCCTCTATGAGGAAATCGAGACAGTGGATATGGGAGCCTTTGAAGCGATGGAGGCTATGGGGGCGACCCGGACGCAGGCATTCATCAGCTCCATCGTGCCGCAGGTGTTGCCAAGCTTTTTGAGTAACAGCCTTTATAACTTTGAGGGTAATGTTCGATATGCGGCGGTACTTGGTTATGTCGGAGCCGGTGGTATCGGTCTGATCCTTAATGAGCAGCTCGGCTGGAGAGAGTATCCTAATGTAGGAATGATCCTGGTTGTCCTGTTTGTCACGGTATTCTGCATTGAGTCCATCAGCCGCTGGGCTCGTAAAAAGCTTGTCTAGGGAGGGAATCGTATGAACGAACGTATTGAAAAAGCATATGAAAACCGTCCGAAGGACTGGATCTGGCATCTGACCATTGCTGTCGTTGTTGTATTCCTTATGCTCTGGAGTGCAGGCTCTATGGAAACCTCAGGTACGACTACGAACGGCGGCAGGATGGCGCTTAATATCCTGAAGGGTATCGTCAACCCGGATCGTGGACTGTTATTTAATCTGACCATGCAGGGCGTACCCTATCTTTTGCTGGAGACCATCTGCATCGCCTTTATGGGTACTGTGGTTGGCGCGATTTTTTCCATCCCACTGGCATTTCTGTCCGCAAGCAATCTGACACCCAAGCCGGTTGCCTTTATCGGACGGATCCTGATCATGGCGATCCGTACGGTTCCGGCCTTTGTCTATGGACTTATGTTTATCCGCGTTACAGGACCCGGACCATTTGCCGGCCTTATGACTATGTCGCTCACGTCCATCGGTATGGTTTCCAAGATGTATATTGAGGCGATTGAGGATCTGGATACCAAAATCCTGGAGTCTCTGGACGCCATGGGCTTAGGAACCTGGCAGAAGATCCGCTATGGCATCCTGCCGCAGCTTATGCCAAACTTTGCATCTACTGCCATCTATCGTTTTGATATTAATCTACGTGATGCAACAGTGCTTGGTCTTGTCGGGGCCGGTGGTATCGGTGCGCCGCTGATTTTTGCTATGAATGCTTATCGCTGGAATGAAGCAGGTTCCATCCTGATCGGACTGGTTGTTCTGGTTCTGATTGTTGAGTGGATTTCCACCAGGATCCGTGTTAAACTGACACGGGGCTGATAATTTTACATACAGAAATATGGTCCAGTCTCTTTTTTGAGACCGGGCCTTTTTTATACATGTACAGGACACTTTTTCTGTAAGTTTGCCGCAATCGTATTTTGCGGTGATCAGGCGGATAGAATTAAGAATAAGAAGGAATTTTATTCATGAAAAAGAACTTTGATATTTTTTACACCTCTGATACGCATGGAAAGATTTTTCCGGTGGACTATGCGACAGGACAGGAGAAAAAATGCGGACTCCTCAACATTGCTTCCGATATTGGTAAGACCGGAAACACACTGGTTATTGACGGAGGGGACAGCCTGCAGGGGACACCAATGCTTGAGTATTATCTGGAGCATAAGGACAGCTTCCCGTACCATCCGGTAGCGGAGGCATTTAACGATCTGCAGCTCGACTACTATACCCTTGGAAACCATGACTTTAATTTCGGATACGACGCGATCCGGGACTATGTCCGGGCTATGAAGGCAGACTGTCTCTGCGCCAATGTAGTAGATCTCCGTGGCGAGATTCCAATTCACAGAACCGCGATTCACCGTCTGGACAACGGCTTACGGATCGGACTTACCGGTGTGGTAACGGATTTTGTCAATGTCTGGGAGTCAGAGGAGCATCTTAAGGAGCTTGCGGTGACGGATCCGCTGGAGGCTGCCATGGATGCCTATAATGAGCTGGCAGGGCAGTGTGACATTACCGTATGCATTTATCATGGCGGATATGAGGAGGATCTCGCAACAGGGAAGAAACTCAGTGATACCCGGGAAAATATCGCCTGCGAGATTGCCAGAATGTGTGACTTTGATATTCTGCTGACCGGACACCAGCATATGGCAGTGGAGGGCACCAGCTTATATGGCGCCTATACGGTGCAGCCCCCTGCCAACGCGGAGAAATATATCCATCTCAAGGTCGCAGTAGAGGTTGCTGATCCGGAGCCAGGCGACAATTTTGAGTATTTCGGGCAGTATTCCGGCAGAAATACAAAATGGGAACGTCAGAACCGGACAAAAGGACGGGGTATGGAATCCGGCGGCTTTACAGGCGACAGCCTGGAGGATGGCATGCATTCGGGAGAGGTTTATGGTATTTCCTTTGATAGTAAGCTTGAGCCTGTCGGAGGTCGTCACCGGGATCGTGTGTTCCGGAAGCTTCTTCCGCTGGAGCAGAAAACAGAACACTGGCTGGACGAGCCGGTAGGAGAGCTCAGGGAGCCGGTTTTATCGGAGTCAAAGCTGGAGATCGGACTGCATGGAAGCAAGGTGGCAGCGCTATTTAATCAGGTGCAGCTCGAATCTGTTACTGCGGATTTTTCCTGCGTGGGGCTTGGAAATCAGGAAATCGGTTTTGGAAAGACCGTGAGCATCCGGGATATTTACGCGGCATATACATTCGCCAATACCTCTGAAGTGAAGGAAATCACAGGAGCGGTACTGAAGGAAGCGCTGGAGCAGTGCGCCCGCTATCTGGAGCTTGATGCAGAGGGCAGACCGTATATTTCCGACTATTTTATGAAGCCCAAGATCGAGCATTACAATTATGATCTGTATGCGGGGCTGGATTATGCCTTTGATATCCGGAAACCGGTTGGAGAGCGGGTGGTACGGCTCCGGAAGCTGGATGGTACGGAGATTCTGCCGGAGGAGAGCTATCGGCTCGTGACCAGCAATTACCGTGCTACGGGTACCGGAGGATATGAGATGATCGGACAGTGCCCGACGGTTTACACCGGAGCGGACAATGTCCAGGATCTGATTGTTGACTATATCCGGAAGCATAAAGAGCTGGAGATCCCGGATAACTATCGTTTTGAAGTGATATATTAAGGACCTGGGGATTGCCTATGGAAAAGGTGCAGGCCGGAAACGCACAGGCGACTGTTGGAGTGCGGGATTATCGGATCGCTTTTACGATGGTTCCGCCACCGACCACGAGATCGCCGTCATAGAGTACAACAGCCTGACCGATCGCGACGGCACGCTCCGGGGTGTCAAAGGTCACCCTGACCCGCCCGTCCTCGAGGACCTCTGCGGATGCCGGCACTTCCTTTGCCTTGTAGCGGGTTTTTACGGTCACACGGACGGGGTGGTCGGGTGCGTCATACGGGATCCAGTTAAAGTGGTCGGCAATCAACTGACGAGAGTAAAGCTCTGGTCCGGTGGTGAGGACGACGTTGTTGTGTTCCATGTCTTTTTCACATACATACATCGGCTGCTTCAGCGCAAGCCCCAGTCCCTTGCGCTGCCCGATGGTGTAGCGGATAATCCCCTTATGCTGTCCGAGCACGTGCCCTTCCGTATCTACGAAATTTCCGGGCGCAAAGCTTTTGCCGGTATAGCGCTCGATGAAATCGCCATAGTCGCCATTGACAACAAAGCAGATATCCTGTGAGTCATGCTTCCGAGCATTGATAAAGCCGTGCTTCTCCGCAAGCTCCCGGACCTCCTCCTTGGAGTGAAACTCTCCGAGTGGAAATTTTGTGTGCTCAAGCTGCTTCTGATTCAGGAAATAGAGCACATAGCTTTGATCCTTGGCAAGATTCCTTGCTTTTTTTAACAGCCATCTGCCGGTCTCCGGATCCTGCGCAATCCTTGCATAGTGTCCGGTTACAATAAAGTCACAGCCGAGAGCTTCGGCGCGCTTATAGAGCTTCTCGTGCTTCATATAGCGGTTACAGTCGATGCACGGATTGGGAGTGCCGCCGGCCTCATAGGTTTTGATGAAGCGCTCGATGACCTGTTTTCCAAAGTCGTCGGTGAAGTTAAAAACGTAATACGGCATGCCAAGACTTGCCGCGACCTGACGGGCATCCTCGGTATCCTCAAGTGTACAGCAGGTATGCGCGCGGCTGATGCCTGCGTCTTCATTGTTATATAGCTTCATGGTGACGCCGATGCAGTCATAGCCTGCCTCCTTCATGAGAGCAGCAGCTACAGAGCTGTCGACGCCTCCGCTCATTGCGATTAATGCTTTTTCTGACATATCTTTTCGTCTCCTCGTTCCGCTAGTCTAACATGATACATTACCGGGTGCAATCCTTAAAATGTCCTTAAAATAAGCCATCCGCATAGTGAAAAGATTTGTATATCCGCTTTTGTTGTGCTAAAATTCTTAAAAAGTATGTCAAAGATTCAATGGGGAATTCTGCGCTCATTTTCCGGCGGGGCTCCATGGATCCAAATATAAAGGAGAGTACATGAAAGGTATTATTCTAGCCGGTGGATCCGGCACAAGACTATATCCGCTTACCAAGGTGACCTCAAAGCAGCTGCTGCCGATTTATGATAAGCCGATGATTTATTATCCGCTGTCTGTTCTGATGAATGCAGGAATCCGCGATATCCTCCTGATTTCCACTCCGCAGGATACGCCGAGATTTGAGGATCTGCTGGGGGACGGCAGTCAGTTCGGATGTAATATTTCCTATAAGGTACAACCATCCCCGGACGGTCTTGCACAGGCTTTTATCATCGGTGCGGATTTTATTGGTAATGACCCTGTAGCGATGATCCTTGGCGATAATATCTTTTCCGGACATGGCTTCCGCAAGATTTTGCGTAAGGCTTCCTCTAAAACGCATGGTGCAACCGTATTTGGATATTATGTCGATGATCCGGAGCGCTTTGGTATTGTAGAGTTTGATGCAAACGGCAAGGCGATTTCCATCGAGGAGAAGCCGGAGCATCCGAAGTCCAATTACTGTGTTACCGGTCTTTATTTCTATGACAACAAGGTCGTGGACTATGCCAAAGGTCTTAAGCCGTCTGCACGTGGCGAGCTGGAAATCACGGATCTTAACCGGATTTATCTTGAGCAGGGCGAGCTCGATGTTTCCCTCCTGGGACAGGGATTTACATGGCTTGATACCGGCACGCAGGAGTCACTGGTGGATGCCACCAACTTTGTACATACCATTGAGACACATGAGCATCGTAAGATTGCCTGTCTGGAGGAGATTGCGTATCTTAACGGCTGGATCGGCAGAGACAAGGTCGAGGCAGCCTATGAGATGTATAAGAAAAACGAGTACGGCAGATACCTTAAGGACGTATTGGATGGCAAGTATGTAGATAAAATCACAGAGCAGAAGGAGCTTAACAAATGAAATATGTAGTAACAGGCGGTGCCGGCTTTATCGGCGGTAATTTCATGCATTTTGCAGTTAATACCTATCCGGAGGATATGTGGATCTGTCTCGATGCCCTGACCTATGCGGGTAATCTTGAGACACTGAAGCCTCTTGAGGGGAAGGCAAATTACAAATTTGTAAAGGGAGATATCGCTGACCGCAAATTTATCTTTGACTTTTTTGAGAAAGAAAAGCCGGATGTCATTATCAACTTTGCAGCCGAGTCTCATGTAGACCGTTCTGTAACCAATCCGGATATCTTTTTACAGACCAACGTCGGAGGTACCGTGACACTGCTGGATGCCTGCAAGAAGTTTGGCATCAAGCGTTATCATCAGGTATCCACGGATGAGGTTTACGGAGACCTGCCGCTGGATCGTCCGGATCTTTTCTTTACTGAGGATAACAAGATCAAGGCATCCTCTCCATATTCCGCATCCAAGGCATCCGCGGATCTGTTTGTGCAGGCATATCACAGAACCTTTGGTATCCCGACCACGATTTCCCGCTGCTCCAACAACTACGGACCGTATCATTTCCCGGAAAAGCTGATTCCACTTGTTATTTCCAGAGCTCTCAATGATGAGAAGATCCCGGTATACGGCAACGGCGCCAATGTCCGCGACTGGCTCTATGTAACGGATCACTGCAAGGCAATTGACCTTGTGGTTCGTAAGGGCAGAGTCGGCGAAGTTTACAATATCGGAGGCCACAATGAGCGTTCCAACCTTGAGGTAGTTAAGACGATCCTCAAGGCACTCAATAAACCGGAATCTCTCATTGAGTTTGTAAAGGATCGTCCGGGTCATGACCAGAGATATGCCATGGATCCGACCAAGATCGAGACAGAGCTCGGATGGAAGCCGGAGTATACCTTTGACACCGGTATCCCTGTAACCATTGACTGGTATCTCCACAACAAGGAGTGGTGGGAGCATATCATCTCCGGTGAGTATCAGAGCTACTTTGATAAGATGTATGTAGAAGGAAAGGGTCTGAAGGACTGATATGAAGGTATTTGTAACAGGTGTCGGCGGACAGCTCGGTCACGACGTGATGAATGAGCTTGCAAAGCGCGGATATGAGGGAGTTGGTTCGGACCTTGCCCCGGTATACAGCGGCATACAGGACGGCTCTCCGGTTACCGGCATGCCCTATGTGTCGATGGACATCACCAACCGTGAGCAGGTGAATGCTGTCCTCCGCGAGGTACGCCCGGACGTCATCATTCACTGTGCAGCCTGGACTGCAGTGGACGCGGCAGAGGATGAGGACAAGCAGGCAAAGGTGCAGGCAATCAATGTGGACGGTACGCAGTACATTGCGGATATAGCCAAGGAGCTGGACTGCAAGATGGTCTACATTTCCACGGACTATGTATTTAACGGACAGGGTACTACGCCCTGGGATCCGGACTGTAAGGACTACGCTCCGCTCAATATGTATGGTAAGACCAAGCTAGGCGGTGAGCTTGCAGTTTCCGGAACACTTACCAAGTACTTTATCGTGCGGATTGCCTGGGTTTTTGGACTGAATGGCAAGAACTTCATCAAGACGATGCTGAATGTCGGTAAGACACATGACACCGTGCGGGTCGTAGATGATCAGATCGGGACACCTACCTATACGCTGGATCTGGCAAGACTCCTTGTGGACATGATTGAGACCGATAAATACGGATATTATCATGCAACCAACGAGGGCGGGTATATCAGCTGGTATGATTTTACAAAAGAGATCTACCGTCAGGCAGGATACAGCACCAGGGTAGTTCCGGTTTCTACCGAGGAGTATGGTCTCTCCAAGGCAGCGCGTCCGTTTAACTCAAGACTGGACAAGTCAAAGCTTGTAAAGCAGGGATTTACCCCGCTTCCAACCTGGCAGGATGCGCTTCGGAGATATCTTACGGACCTTGCTGATATGCCGCAGTAAAATTATAAAGAAGGAACATTTAAAATGGGTAAATATTTTGGTACAGACGGATATCGCGGTGAGGCGAATGTTGTCCTTACGGCAGACAGCGCATTCCGTGTGGGTAAGTTCCTGGGCTGGTATTATCAGAAAAATCTAAAGCCGGGGGAACGCTGCAGGATTGTCATTGGTAAGGATACTAGACGCTCCAGCTATATGTTTGAGTATGCCATCGCAGCCGGTATTACGGCGGCAGGTGCGGATGCGTATCTCATGCATGTGACGACGACACCATCTGTCAGCTATATTGTGAGATCCGAGGATTTTAACTGCGGTGTTATGATTTCAGCATCCCACAATCCGTACTATGATAATGGTATTAAGGTCATCAATGAAAACGGTGAGAAGCTGGGCGATGATGTCATTCAGGAAATCGAGGATTACCTGGATGGCCGCACACCGGAGGTCCCGCTTGCCACGAGAGAAAATATCGGTCGTACGGTGGATTTTGCAGCCGGCAGAAACCGCTATATCGGATATCTTATTTCTCTCGCTACACATTCATTTAAGGGACGGAAGGTTGCACTGGATTGTGCCAACGGATCTGCAAGCTCCTGCGCCAAGGCTGTATTTGATGCGCTGGGTGCCGATACACATGTGATTCATAATGAGCCGAACGGACTGAATATCAACAATGGCTGCGGGTCTACGCACATCGAGAGCCTGCAGAAATTTGTCGTTTCCGAGGGATGTGAGGTCGGATTTGCCTTTGACGGCGACGCTGACCGCTGTCTTGCGGTAGATGAGGATGGAAATCTTGTCAACGGCGACCAGATCATGTATGTTACAGGTAAGTACATGAAGGAGTGCGGACAGCTGCAGGAGGATACGATTGTTACTACAGTGATGTCCAACTTCGGCTTGTACAAGGCACTGGACGAGGCGGGGATCAAATACCAGAAAACCAAGGTCGGTGACCGCTTTGTCTATGAAAATATGTCCAGAAACGGGTATTCTCTGGGTGGTGAGCAGTCAGGGCATATTATCTTTCTGAGGCATGCCACAACCGGAGATGGGATCCTTACCTCTATTAAGGTTATGGAAACAATGCTTGGCAAGAAGCAATCGCTGAAGGAGCTCTGCCAGGGCTTCACGGTGTATCCGCAGGTCCTCAAAAATGTGCGGGTGCTTGACAAAGAGGCGGCACAGAATGATCCCAGAGTCCTTCAGGCTGTGGACGAGGTGACCAAAGCACTGGGAGAGGATGGCAGAATCCTGCTCAGAGCCTCGGGCACAGAGCCGGTTGTCAGAGTTATGGTGGAGGCAGGGACAGAGGACATCTGTGAGAAATATGTGGATCAGGTGATTGATGTCATGCGTTCCGCCGGATTGGTTGTTACAATGTAGCAAGGGGCTTTGACAAGTCTCCGGCAGTGAACTGCATCAGGCCCCGCAACACACAAGAGGGAAAAGATATGTTAAATTACAAGCGGTATAGAAGATTTCCGGCGTTTCACTATCCGGAAAGAACATGGGTTGACAATGAGATTACCAAGGCACCAATCTGGTGCTCTGTAGATTTGAGAGATGGTAACCAGGCACTTGTGGACCCGATGGGAGTCGATGAAAAGATTGAGTTCTTTAACATGCTGGTGAAGCTTGGTTTTAAGGAAATCGAAGTTGGTTTCCCTGCAGCAAGCCAGATCGAGTATGACTTCCTGCGCCAGCTGATCGAGAGAAAGCTGATTCCGTCGGATGTGACGGTGCAGGTGCTTGTACAGTGCCGTGCCGAGCAGCTGGAGCGGACCTTTGAGTGTCTCGCGGGACTTCCGCAGGCAATTGTGCATATCTATAATTCCACATCTGTGCTGCAGAGAGATGTGGTATTCCATAAGAGCAAGGAAGAGATCATCGATATTGCGCTGACAGGAACAGCACTTGTCAAAAAATATGCCAAGAATTTCCCGGGCAAGATCCGTCTTGAGTATTCTCCGGAGTCCTTTACCGGTACGGAAATGGACTATGCGGCAGAAATCTGTAATGCGGTGCTGGATGCCTGGGAGTGCGGACCGGGACGAGAGGTGATCATCAATCTGCCTTCTACCGTGGAAATGAACACACCCAATGTTTATGCGGATCAGATTGAATACATGTCCAATCATCTGAATCATCGGGAATATGTTACGCTCTCTGTACATCCGCATAATGACCGCGGGGAGGGCGTTGCATCCACAGAGCTTGCAATGCTTGCCGGGGCCGAGAGAGTTGAGGGTACCCTGTTTGGAAACGGCGAGAGAACCGGTAATGTGGATATCCTGACACTTGCTTATAATATGTTCTCTCATGGCGTGAATCCAAAGCTTAATCTTGAGAACATCCGGGCAATCCAGGAGGTGTATGAGAGATGCACTAAGATGACCATCCCGCCGAGAGAGCCGTACGCCGGAAGTCTCGTATTTACGGCATTCTCCGGTTCGCATCAGGATGCCATCAACAAGGGCGTCCAGGCTATGCGGGAGCGTCACAGTCAGTACTGGGAGGTTCCATACCTTCCAATCGATCCTGCGGATATCGGCAGAGAGTACGAGCCGATTGTCCGGATCAATTCGCAGTCCGGCAAGGGCGGTGTTGCCTTTGTTATGGATGCACAGTTCGGATACAAGCTTCCCAAGGGGATGCAGCGTGAGTTTGCAGATTATATCCAGAGCATGTCAGAGAAGGTCGGCGAGGTTACACCGCAGCAGATCTTTGATGTATTCCGGGCAGAATATGTGGAAACCAAGGAACCGATGCATTTCAAGAATATCCGGACAACCGATACGGAAAATGGAGACGACAGCTTTACTACACTTGTGAATGTAAGCTATATGAACCATGGCGTGTTAAAGAGCTTCGGTGGTGTCGGAAACGGACCGATCGATGCCGTGCAGTCTGGTCTTGATCAGGAGCTCGATGTAAAGATCAAGGTGCTGGATTATTCCGAGCATGCACTGACGTCAGGTTCCGGAGCAAAGGCAGTTTCCTACATTCACCTTCTGGATGAAAAGACCGGCAAGACCTCTTATGGTGTCGGCATTTCCTCCAACATTACCCGTTCCTCTATCCGCGCGATTTTCAGTGCGGTGAACCGTATGTTCTACTATGATGAAGCGGAAAAATACGGTAAAAAGAGAGTAGCGGAGGAGAAGGCCGGAAATCCGGGCGGACAGTCGCTGTTTGAGAACTCCTGAGGCTGCAGGGAAACGGAGACTGAGAAAATCAGGGGTTAAAAAGGAAGAGCAGATGAGCAGAGCATATGATTATCTTGTAGTAGGCGCGGGATTGTTTGGTGCCGTGTTTGCGGAAGAGGCAGCGAAATCCGGAAAAAAGGTGCTGGTCATTGACCGGCGCCCGAATATTGCCGGCAATGTGTATACAGAGGACATTGAAGGCATTCACGTACATAAATACGGAGCGCATATTTTTCATACCAACGATACAAAGGTGTGGAATTATATTCAGCAGTTTGCGGTTTTTAACCGTTTTACAAATTCTCCGGTTGCGAACTATCATGGCGAGCTGTATTCACTTCCATTTAATATGTATACATTTAACCGGATGTGGGGCGTCATTACACCGGAGGAAGCAGCGGCTAAGATTGAGGAGCAGCGTAAGGCTGCCGGTATCACAGAGCCACGGAATCTTGAGGAGCAGGCAATCAGCCTTGTAGGTACGGATATCTATGAGAAGCTGATCAAGGGGTATACGGAGAAGCAGTGGGGCAGACCCTGCACGGAGCTTCCGGCATTTATCATCAAACGGCTGCCGGTACGGTATACCTTTGATAATAATTATTTTAATGCTTTGTATCAGGGGATTCCGGTCGGCGGCTATACGGCTATGGTTGCCAACATGCTGAAGGGAGTCGAGGTTCGGCTCAATACGGATTATCTTAAGCATAAGGCAGAGCTTGATGCACTGGCGGATCAGGTGGTTTACACGGGTGCAATCGACGCGTACTTTGACTATGCGCTCGGTTACCTTGCGTACCGGTCTGTTCGTTTTGAAACCGAGGTGCTCAACAAGCCTAATTTCCAGGGAAATGCTGCTGTGAACTATACTGATAGAGAGACCCCGTGGACGAGAATCATTGAGCATAAGTGGTTTGAGTTCGGCAAGGATTCCGAGGGCAGGGATCTGCCTAAGACCGTCATCAGCCGGGAGTACAGCTCTGAGTGGAAGCCCGGGGATGAACCGTACTATCCTGTGAATGATGAGAAAAACGGTGCGCTGTATCAGGAGTACCGTAAGCTTGCGGATCAGGAGAAGCAGGTGATTTTTGGCGGACGTCTGGGCGAGTACAAGTATTATGACATGGATAAGGTAATTGCGTCCGCACTGGATTTGTGCAGGAGAGAGCTTAGCTGAGTTTTTTAAAGAAACAGGAGATCAGCTTGAATATCATATATGCATCGGATGATGGATACTGTCAGCATATGGCAGTCTCCATCTTTTCGATTATAGAACATAATAGAAAGGAAGACCTTTGCTTCCACATCCTGGATGACGGGATCAGCGAGCAGCACCGCAGAGAGCTCACCGAATGGATTGCAAGTGAAGGACAAAACGTCCGCTTTTATCCGGTAGGGAAAGAGATGGAAAGGCTGAAGGAGGACATTCCGGGACTTACGACAGGTAAATTCCGGATTACTACGCTTGCAAGGCTTTTTCTGGGATCCATTCTGCCGGAAACCGTTACCAAGGCACTGTATCTGGACTGTGATACCGTGACGCTCCGGTCGCTGCATGGTCTGTATGCATGGAAGCTTGGCAATCATGTTGCGGCAATGGCACCGGAACCGACAGTATATCCGGAGGTCCGGGAGCTGGTGGGACTCACAGAGACGGAACCATACTATAATGCAGGCGTGATCCTATTAAATCTTTCCAAATGGCGGGAGCTTGGACTGGAGGGGCAGAGCCTGTGCTATTACCGGGAGATGGATGGGCAGCTTCCGTTTAATGATCAGGATATCCTGAACCATGTACTCCGTGGAAAGGTGCTGTGCCTCTTTCAGCGGTATAATTTTTTCAGTAATTACTACTATTTCCGATATGCTGCGATCCTGAAGGAGTCACCCTGGTATGCAGCACGGGAAACAGATGCAAGCTTCCATAAGGCAAAGCATCATCCTGTGATTGTGCATTTTGCAGGAGATGAGCGTCCCTGGTTCCGGGGAAGCCACAATCATTACCGGCGTGCCTATGAACTCTGCCTCCGGGAGACTCCCTTTGCCGGAGCCCGGAAACAGGAGGGGAAAGAACTCTATATGGCAGCATATTTTATGATGAATCTGCTTACCTTCCTCTGTCCCGTAACGCGAAAATGGATTTCGCATACCTATTACCAGCGCTCTGTAAGGGAGCACTTTAATAAAGATAAAGAGAAAGGAAAAGTAAAAGGAAAGGAAAAGACAAAGACAGGAGAGATGCATGGAACTTGCAGCGGTAATACTTAATTATAATGACAGTGAGCATACAGAGGAGCAAGTAAAACGGATCCGGAACTATGCAATCCTTAAGTACATCGTGATCGTGGATAATCACTCTACGGATGACAGCTTCACCAGATTGTCTCTGCTCCGGTCGGAAAAAGTAAAGCTGATCTGGGCAAGAGACAATGGAGGATACGGCGCAGGCAATAATTTAGGACTAAGCTACGCTTTTGACAAGCTGCATGTATCCCATTGTGTAATTGCCAATCCGGATACCAGCTTTTCCGAGGCATGCTTAAATGCCATGCTGGAGACCTTCCGCAGGAGTCCGGACATTGGCGTTGTGAGTGCGGTCATGAGAGACTATCAGAGGGGACTGCAGCAGACAGCATGGCCGATCCGTCCGTGGCTTGGAGAGCTTTTAAACTCCGGACCGATTTCACGGAGAGTTTTTGCCGGTCTGATCAACTACCGTCCGGCATATATGGCGGGTCGGCACGCAGTCGCCGTCGGAGTGGTACACGGATCCATGCTGATGATACAGGACGAGGCATATGAAAAATCCGGCGGCTATGATGAGCATGTATTCTTATACTGCGAGGAAAATATTCTGGGATGGCGGCTGAGAAATGCAGGATTTCATTCGGTGCTTTTACTGGATCAGAATTATCTCCATGAAAACAGCGGAACGATCTCCAAAACCTATCACAGTATGGTGCCAAAGCAGAAGCTGCGTCAGCAGTCGGAAATGTATTACTACAAGCAGTATCTTAAGATTGGTCCCTGGGAGGAAGCAATCACCAGAGTCTTCCAGAAAATCGTACTGCTGGAAACGATCGCAGCAGAAAGGCTTAAGCTTTTATGATCCGTATATTGATGTGCACCTTTAATGGAGCCGCGTATGTAAGGGAGCAGATTGACTCCATACTTTGTCAGGATACGACAGAGCCATTTGAACTCTGGATTTCGGATGATGGTTCGAGCGATGCAACGCTTACGATCCTCCGGGAGATGGAACAGCAGTACCCGGACCGGATCCGCGTGTCAGTGGAAAATCCGCCTACGGGTTCCGCATGCAGACATTTCCTTACGCTGTTTTCGGAGGGCGCCGCGGAGCATGCGGACTATCTGATGTTCTCGGATCAGGATGATGTATGGAAGCCATCCAAGATCCGTAAAAGTCTTGCGGCAATGCATGCAGTGGAGGCTGTGTATCAGAACAGTACACCGGTGCTTGTGCACTGTGACTCGGAAATTGTGGATAAGGAGCTGCATCCGGTTGCGGACTCCTTTGTAAAATACCAGAAGATGACACCGTCCCGCTGTGGATTTCATCAGCTCCTGGTGCAGAATAACGTGGTTGGCGGCGCCATGATGATCAATCACGCACTTGCCGAAAGGCTTGTGGATATCCCGGAGCATGCGGTGATGCATGATCAGTGGATTGCTCTTGTGGCAGCAGCCTTTGGACAGATCCGTTTTATCCCGGAAGCCTTATATCTGTACAGACAGCATGGAGATAATGTACTGGGTGCGGATCGCGGATCGCGGATCGGAGAGATTCTGGGACGGTTCGGAATCGGGCGGAAGGACGGGAGGTCCAAGGCAGATATGGATGCGCACTCCCATGCGGTATACCATGAGCTGTTTCTCCAGGCAGAAAGCTTTAATAAAATTTACGGAGCACAGCTTACAAAGCGGCAGCAGCGGGAGCTTGCGGCGTTCCTTAGGATCCCGGACGAGCATCGGCTTGTAAAAATCCTGACGATCTTCCGGTATGGCTTTACCTACAATCTACTGCATCGAACCATTGGGGAATGTCTTTTTATAGGATAGGAAGCAAAGATTTTGGATAATCAGAGAAACATCATGGTTAGTGTCTGTATCGTGACCTATAACCATGCAAAATATATAGGAGAATGCCTCGAGCATATTTTGTCCCAGAAACGCGACTTCCGGATCGAGATTCTGATTCATGATGATGCGTCTACGGATGGTGCACAGGAGGTGATTCTCAAGTGGCAGAAGCGGTATCCGGATATCATCAAGCCGATCTTCCGTACGGAAAATCAGTATTCGAGAGGCATCACCAATATCACCGGTGCTTTTAACATCCCTCGTGCAGTAGGGAAATATGTAGCAGTGATGGATGGGGATGATTACTGGTGTGATGATCATAAGCTTGAGAAACAGGTTCGGTATATGGAGCAGCACCCTGAATGTGTATTCACCTTTCATGCTGCAAAAGTAGAGGCGGAGCATGGTGCACTGGTTAATGCATCGCTCATGCGACCGTACATCGGATCCCGCGTGGTGACTCCGCAGGAGCTTGTGGATAAAGCCGTAGGGATACCATTCGCAAGCTTTATGCTCCGTAGGGACATCCTGATGCCGCTTCCGGAGTATTATTTTGACTGCCCGGTGGGAGATCGTCCATTGGAGCTTATTGCAGCAACACATGGAGATGCGTACTACTTTGATGAGCCTATGAGCGTTTACCGCTTCGGGATCGGCGGCTCCTGGACGGAGTCCCAGATGACCGGGGACTACCGACGTAAGCAGGAGCTTTACGCGGAACGGATGCGTAAAACCTATGAAGCCTTTGACGTAAGCACCAATGGCAGATTTCATGTGGAAGCGGTACGTGCAGCCGACCGGGTTAAGTTTCTGACAGAGGTGAATACGCGGAACTTTACGGAAATCTATAAGGACAAAAACAAAGCCTTCCGGGCGGAATTATCTTTGCATGACCGGTTTTTTATTGGAATGGAATACCGGATGCCGTGGCTTTACCATATGCTTCGAAGCATAAGAAACGGTGGGAGGTAAGGCGGATGGAAAACAACAGCTTAAAATCCAAGGTCTTAAACGGTATGTTCTGGAAGCTTTTGGAACAGACAGGATATCAGGGCATCCAGTTTGTGGTTGCACTGGTACTCGCCCGGCTTATGACACCGCGAGAGTATGGAACAATCAGTCTGATTACCATTTTTATTACAATTGCCAACACCTTTGTACAGTCCGGATTTGCTACAGCACTGATCCAGAAGGATGAGATCCATGAGGAGGACTATTCCTCGGTTTTCTGGCTCAGCATGCTGCTGGCACTGCTATGCTATATCGCACTTCTCGTGGCTGCACCGTGGATTGCCATCTATTATCACACACCTGTGCTTACCGAGCTGATCCGGGTAATGGGACTTGTACTGTTTCCGGGAGCTGTGATTTCGATCCAGACAGCCCGGATCTCAAGGAAGCTGCAGTTTCGCAAGCTGTTTCAGGCGACTATGATTGCTGTACTCCTGTCCGGTGTCATTTCCATCATGCTTGCGTTCCGGGGATTTGGAGTCTGGGCGATGGCTGCGCAGCAGATGATCTACTATTTTGCCCTGATGGCGAGCCTTTTTTTATTTACACGATGGTTTCCAAAACTGCTGCTTGAGATGGGACGGATCCGTGTGCTGTTTTCCTTTGGGTGGAAAATCCTGGTTTCAGGTCTGATTGATACGATCTGGCAGAACATCTACGGACTTGTGATCGGTAAAAAATACAGCAGTGCGGAGCTTGGAGTTTATAATCGGGGAGAGCAGTTTCCTAAAATTCTTACCGGAAGCCTTACAGCTGCGGTGCAGTCGGTCATGCTTCCAGCGTATGCAAGGAAGCAGAAGGAACCGGAAACGCTCCGCAGGATGTGCCGGCGTTCCATACAGTTCTCGGCTTTTATTGTTTTTCCGATGATGGCGGGGCTGATCGCCGTTGCAAGACCGCTTGTGCTCCTGCTGCTCACGGAAAAATGGATAGATGCAGCACCATATCTTGCACTGCTTTGTCTCGGATATGCCTTGCTTCCGATGGACTCGATCAATCTGCAGCTCATGAACGCGATGGGGAGGTCGGACCTTTTTCTCCGACTTGAGATCATAAAAAAAGCACTGGGGATTCTGGTCCTCGTGCTTAGTCTGCCCTTTGGCATCATGCCTATGCTGATTATGAAGATCGTGGATGAATATCTCTGCCTCATCATCAATGCATTACCCAACGGAAAACTCATAGGCTATGGTCCCGCAGCGCAGCTCCGGGATCTTCTGCCCGCTGCGGTATGTGCGGCACTGATGGGAGCCGGAGCCTGGGCTGTGCAGCTGCTTAAATGGAGCCCTTTATGGACGTTGATGCTACAGATCCCTGTGGGCGTTGTACTCTATCTTTTCTTTTCTTTTTTATTTAACCGTGCTTCCTTTGACTATACTTACGGATTAATTTTGAAATATATTCAAAGGTCGCCGCAATAAGGCGCATTTCTATGAGGAGGTAACGCATTGGCGGGACCTCCTCTAATTTTGCTCTCCTTAGATCAGGCAGGCGTCTGAGCCCCTCCCAAAGCCCCAGAAGATAGTCTCTGCCGTAGCCAAGCCTTGTAAAATACAGTTGCTTAATCAGGATCCCTGAGATCAGAGGAAATGAATTTAATATCATAAGGAAAACCGGCAGGTTTTTGTAAATCAGCCAGATACTGTTTCTGGCAGAGAGCTTCACTTTGAAGTGATTATACTTACTGCCGGAGGTACCGGAGCCTACATGTTCACAAACTGCTTCAGGACAATACCAGATTTCGTAGCCATAGAGATTTGCACGAAATGAAATATCAATATCCTCAAGATATGCAAAGTGGTTTTCATCAAAAAGTCCGACAGTTTTAAATGCCTCCGTCCGGTACATTGCCGCGCCGGCACAGGCGGAGAATACCCGGGCAGGCTTCTGCCATGCGGAGACCGGCTCATCCAGTCCCCGCTGAAACTGCCAGCCAAGGAGATTGTACTGGTCTCCGGCATCATCTATGATGGTGTTATCATGCATTTTGATCATCTGAGAGGAGAGGGCAAAAATACGGTGCTCCGGGTCCTGGTCCATCCGTTTCTCGAGCGCCTGTATAAACTCCGGACGAGCCTTGGTGTCATTATTTAAAAGCAGCACAAACGGAAGCGAATGCTGTTCTGCCCAATGAATCCCCTGATTTACAGCACCGTCAAAGCCGAGATTTGCTTCATTAAAAATGACATGCCGCATTTGAGGATCCTTTAGAGACCAGCTTCTTAGCCATTCCACGCTGCCGTCAGTAGATCCGTTTTCGATGACAAGGATGTGAAAGGCGCTGACGGTCTGTCGGTCCAGTGCAGTCATACAGTCCGGCAGGAAGCGGAGTCCGTTGAAATTGGGGATTACTACAACGGTTCTTGGGGAAGTGAGCTTCTCTGCTCCGCGATGTGATTCTGCTATGGACGGTTGATCTTCAGTATGCATATAAAATTCCGACTCCTTTTTAGAAATGAAAGAAATGGTAGACAAACAAACAGACCGCCGCATCTGCGGCGGCCTGTTGTCTAAGCTGGCTTCATGTAATTATCTATAGTATATAAGCTTTATTTGATTTTTTAAAGGCTCAGCCTTCATTTGGCTCGATATTTCCCTCAGCCTCATCTACCGCAGCCTGGCTCTGCGCCTGCGCGACAGCCTGCTTATCTGCATCGGACTGGGCATTGCCAACGACCGGATCCGTCGGATCATAATCCTGACTTCTCGGGATTGCCTGCTCAACAGCACCCTTCTCTACAGGCCCCTTATCCCAAGGATCGCTGAAGATCGTCACAGTAGTACCCTTGCCGCAGTTGTTGTATACCCAGGCAGCATCACAAGCTCTCAGACGGATGCATCCGCCGGAAATTGCCTGATCAATGAAGTTATAGTTGATCGCATCAAAGGTATGCGGATTGGCTTCTGTATACAGCAGAGAATGAATGATAAAGCCATTGTAGAACCGGTTCAGGAACTGACAGTAGCAACCCTCATGCATGTATTTCCATCTGTACTTCTCATAAATATGGAAGGAACCGATCGGCGTGTCGGTACCAACCGAGCACATAAAGGTCTTGAACGGGATCGTATAGTTGCCGCTGGAGTCCTTTGCCAGGACATATACAGTACGGGTAGCCTTATTGATCCGGATCGCATAGGAGCTCTGCGCACCCATGATCGGCTCCAGATCCTTCACCGCATGACCGTTCTGATCAAAGTATACATTGTATCCGTTGACATTCTGCCAGCCGGTGACCGCGGTTCCGTCCACAAAATAGTACTGATTGGAATCCTTGTCAAAACCGGTACCAGTGTAAGCGCTGCCATCGGCCTTGGAGTATTTAACGACGCCGGACGCATCCGTATAGACTCCCTCGGTGTAGGTATTGTCCAGCGGCTTATCGGTAGGATATGGGAAGGCTACGCCGTTTTTCCAGAGTGCAAGCTTCAGTGCTACGATGTATTTATCTGTGCCGATCGCTCCGCAGGCCTGTCCGGCTACTGCCCAGTCCGTTTCCGTGCCATCATTTAAGACAGCTCTATAGTAGAGCTCTCCGAGATGATGGGTATATCCCTTGACACGGAACATTACAGCCTGAACCGTACCCTGGTCCGGTGTGGTTTCTCCGGAAACCGCCCATGGTCCCCAGCCGCTTGCCTTGGAGTAGGTCCTGTAATACCATCTGCCGACATTCTGATGCTCCAGCATCATACGGTTAAATCCGTTTTCTGCAAAAACAAACGAGTCGTTCTGCTGCGAATATCCATAATCGATACGATTTCCCGCGGAATCATAGATATAATAGGTCGCGAGAGGAACAAGATTCAGGACGGGATCCGGGGACAGATCACCATCATGACCAGTGGTCAGAGTCGGGCGGATTGCATCGACACTGACAGTTACCTTGCCAAGGGTTTTACCTGAGGAAATCTGCTGTGTAGCAGAGCCCTGGGAAGCAACGCTTGTGGAACCGGAAGTTCCGGAACTGCTCTGGCTGTTGGAAGCGTCACTGACAGGAGTGTCAGCTGTCTGTACATTGCCATTTCCCGTATTGGCGGAATAAATGGCAGAACTGTTATTTGCAATGTTATCGCCAGGACCGGCAGCAAAGCTTGTTACGGACTCTGCCAGGAGCATGGCGGCAACGGTTAAAAATGTTGCTGCTTTTTTGATACTATACATAAAATCTCCTGATTGTATTATTTTTACCTTACTACATAAATTAACATGTAAACCATATCACAACTCTCTTAAAGATGCCATACAGGATTTACTTTTGAAAGCAATTAATATAGAATTGTAAAGAACTTGACAGAAGTGAAAATAAAACAATGAAGGTGAATTTATGGATCATAAAACCATTAATGTAACCCGTGCAAGTCTTCCACCGCTTGAGGAATATGAAGCAATGCTCCAGGATATCTGGGACTCTGCATGGCTTACGAATATGGGTAAGTACCATGAGGAATTAAAAAAGCAGCTTCTTACTTATCTTGGAGTCGGATCAATTGAGCTTTTTGTAAATGGACACAGTGCGCTGGAGCTCCTGCTTCAGGCAATGGATCTTAAGGGCGAGGTGATTACGACGCCATTTTCATTTGCGTCCACTACCCATGCCATCGTACGGAACGGGCTGAAGCCGGTCTTCTGTGATATTAATGACCGGGATTATACAATTGATATAGATAAGCTGGAAGCGTTGATCACACCGGAAACGAGCGCTATTGTGCCGGTGCATGTATACGGCAATGTCTGTGCAGTGCATGATATACAGGAGATTGCGGACAAGCATCATCTCAAGGTGATTTATGATGCCGCGCATACCTTTGGGGAGAGTTATGATGGCAAGGGGATCGGCACCTATGGAGACGCTTCGATGTTTTCCTTCCATGCAACCAAGGTGTTTAATACCATAGAGGGTGGAGCCGTTACGACGGGAAAGCCGAATCAGGAACTTATGGAAAAGCTGTATGAGCTTAAAAATTTCGGTATCCTGGGTCAGGAGGAGGTTGCTTCTGTCGGTGCCAATGGTAAAATGAATGAATTTTGCGCTGCGATGGGACTTTGCAATCTCCGGCATGTGGATGCATGGATTCAGAAGCGCAAGGCGATTTTTGAGCGGTATATGGAAGTGCTCGGCAATATTCCGGGGATTCTGCTGCCGCTTCGTAATCATAATGTCAAGTTTAACTATGCCTATATGCCGGTCAGATTCCATCAGTTTGGATTCAGCAGAGATCAGATTTACCGGAATCTTGAGAAATACGGCATTCATGCCCGGAAGTATTTCTATCCGTGCATCAATGCCTATGCATGCTACCAGGGAGCATATCATCCTGAGGATACTCCGGTGGCAAAGCTGGTTTCAGAGGAGATTTTGACGCTGCCGATTTATCCGGATCTGGAGCTTACAGATGTGGACCGGATCTGTCAGATTATCCTCAATGGAAAGCCTGACCGGGTATAGCAGATAAAAACCTATGAGCAGTAAAATCAGTATATTTAAATAAGGAAAAGCGATGAATCATCAGAGAAATGTACTTGTTACAGCCATCGGCTCTTTTTCCGCGGATGCCGTGATCCGGGAGCTTAAAAAGGCGGGAAACAGAGTCATCGGATGTGATATCTATCCGGCAGAGTGGGTGGCGCAGTCGCGAGATGTGGATGCGTTTTATCAGGCACCCTATGTCAGCGATGAGGAAGCATATCTTACGTTCCTTAAAAATCTGATTCAGAAGGAGCAGATCAGCCGGATTGTTCCACTGATTGATGTGGAAGTGGATCTTATGAACCGGGATCGGGATGAAATCGAGACCGGAGAAACCAGGATCTGCATGTCGGATGTGGATACCATTGAGCTGCTCCGTAATAAACTGGAGCTTGGGTTAAAGGTACAGGGCATTGTGAATGAGCTGGAGGATCCGGAGCTTAAAAGTCTGGTCCGGACGATCCCCAGCACACCGGCAGAGGAAGTGGATTTTGAGAGAGTCACGCTACCGCTGATCCTGAAGCCGGTTCGGGGGCGGTCCAGCCAGGGACTGTACCGGATCCGGAAGCAGATAGAGCTTCGCGGCGCACTCACGGAGATCGAGGATCTTGGCAATTATATCATGCAGCCTATGCTGCAGGGGAATGTCATCACCGTGGATATTGTCAGAGACCATGAGGGACATTGCCTTGCGATTCCGAGAGAGGAGCTTCTGCGTACTTCCAATGGCGCAGGCTTATCTGTGAGAGTTTTTGAGGATCCTGGCTTTCAAAAGGTTGTCTGCCGGATTGCGGATGCGCTGGGAGTACTCGGATCAGTTAATTTTGAGTTTATCCATGGAGAGGGATCCGGCGTATACTATTTTATAGAGTGCAATCCCCGTTTCAGCGGAGGTGTTGCATTTACCGAGCTTGCGGGCGTGCCGGTGATTTCGGATCATATGGCAGTGTTTGACGGAGAAATCATAGATGACAGTGTGAAACCGGAGTCCGGCTTCATGACGAGGAAATATCTTGAATGCAGAATGTAAATGCAGAGCAATGTCAACAAAATAAAAATAAGGTGCTGCTGATTATCCCGGCATATAATGAAGCGGAGAACCTGCCCGGAGTTGTGGAGGATATCCTGTCTCAGAAGCAGGAGATGGACTATGTGATCGTCTCGGATGGTTCTACGGACGGTACACTGGAGCTCTGCCGGAAACAGCAGTATAACTATATTGCGCTTCCCATCAATCTCGGACTTGCCGGATGCTTCCAGGCCGGGATGAAGTATGCCTATCGTGCAGGCTATACCTATGCAGTACAGTTTGATGGAGATGGTCAGCATCGCGCAGAGGATGTGGCAACCCTCCGTGCCAGGATGGATGAAGGAAATTATGACATCGTACTGGGCTCCCGGTTCCTAAGACAGAAAAAGGGCGGTTCCATGCGGGAAATCGGATCCAGGATGATTTCTGCCGCGATTCGGCTGACAACCGGTAAAAAAGTGACGGATCCTACCTGCGGTCTCAGAATTTATAATCGGCGTGTCATTGCAAGCTTTGCATACCGTCTCAATTACGGACCGGAGCCGGATACCATTTCCTACCTTATTAAAAATGGTGCGCATATTGCCGAGGCACCGGTAAGCATCCATGAGAGGCAGGCAGGCGAATCCTATCTCCGCCCCATGAACGCAATCCGCTATATGCTGCGGATGCTTGTATCCATACTGTTTATACAAAATTTCAGACATGAATAAACAAAACCATATCAGACAGGATGTGATCTGGAATGCAGCCGGAAGCCTGATTTACGCGCTGGCGTCCATGGTGCTGGCATTTTCTGTGATCCGGCTTGCAGGTCCTCGGGATGGAGGAATCTTTGGATTTGGATTTTCCACGCTGGGGCAGCAGATGTTTATCATTGCCTACTTTGGCATACGGCCGTTCCACATCACCGATATGAAAAAAGAATACAGCTTTGGAGATTATCTCCTGGCACGGAGATGCACATCGCTGCTGGCAGCCGCGGCTTCCCTTTGCTTTGTCCTTATCATGCATCAGCTTGGACAGTATGAGAACGACAAGGCATGGGTACTGTTTCTTTTATGTGTGTATAAAATCATCGACGGATATGCGGATGTCTATGAATCAGAGCTGCAGCGGCAGGACCTTCTTTACCGTACCGGTCAGTCACTTGCGTTCCGGACAACCGCGTCTGTAGCAGCGCTGCTGATCACACTGGCGCTTACACATAACCTGCTCACGGCAGTGCTGGTGACCGATGGCATGCAGCTTTTAGGCACCTGGCTTTTTGCGGTCCGGATCCTTAAAGAGACCGATGCAGACTACACGGTGCACCCGGGAGCCTGGCAGAGGCTGATCCAAAATACCGGGCTTCTGTTTTTATCGGTATTTCTGGATTTTTATGTTTTTTCAGCATCCAAATATGCCGTCGACGGGAAACTGGGCTCGGAATTTTCCGGATTTTTTAATATCCTCTTTATGCCGACCTCCTTTATCTATCTGATTGCCAACTTCCTGATCCGTCCGCTCCTTACACGACTCGCGCTGGAGTATCAGAAGCCGGATCCTGACGACTTTCATAAAACCTGCCGGAGCATGCTGCTCTCGGTACTGGGACTGGGCGCAGGGATCTCGCTTCTTGCGGCGTTGTTTGGAAGGTTCGGACTGATGATTTTTGAACTGCTGCTCGGTCCCAGATACCGGGGCAGACTGATTTTTCAGTATGTACCATTCCTTTTACTGATTCTCGGCGGAGGCTTTTATGCACTTGCCAATGTGCAGTATTATATTCTTGTAACGATGCGGAAGCAGAAGCTGATTTTCTTTGGGTATCTTGCAGCGGCTGTTGTGGCATTTCTCACGACAGGCGGTATCGTCCGGGAGTATGGACTTTTTGGAGCGGCGGTGTCCTATCTTCTGCTTATGCTGCTATTGTTTCTGCTGTTTACATTCGCCGCACTCTATGCGTCGGGAAAGGCAAAAAAAAGATGAGCGTTGATGTGATCATCCCAACCTACCATCCGGGAAACAAATTCCGCGAGCTTGTCAGGAGGCTTGGCAGGCAGACCGTCCCGTACCATAAGCTCATCATCATTAATACCGAGGAAGCCGGTTTTGACGCAGCTCTCCTGGAGGGGGCCGCGAATGTTACGGTCCGCCATATTTCCCGTGCGGAGTTTGATCATGGCGCCACCCGGAATCTGGGAGTGTCGCTATCCGATGCAGAGTATTTCCTGATGATGACGGATGATGCGATACCGGCGGATATGCACCTTATCGAGCGGATGCTTAAGGCACTGGAAACGGATGCAGGAATTGCGGCAGTCTATGCCAGACAGCTTGCCTCCCGGGAGAGCTCCTTTGATGAGCAGTATGCCCGGCGCTTTAATTATCCGGAGAAGTCGCGTGTAAAGTCACTTGAGGATCTGCCGGAGCTTGGGATCAAGACCTACTTTATGTCAGATGTGTGCTGCATGTACCGGAGAGCTGTGTTCCGGGAGTTGGGCGGATTTATCCGGCATACGATATTTAATGAGGATATGATTTTCTGCGCCGAGGCGATGCGTGCAGGCTACAAGGTTATGTACTGTGCGGAGGCGCAGGTAATCCATGCACATCACTACAGCGGGATCCAGCAGCTGCACCGGAACTTTGATCTGGGGGTTTCCCAGGCGGATCATCCGGAGGTTTTTAAGGGCATCGCCTCTGAGGGAGAGGGTATCCGGCTTGTGAAGGGCAATGCCGTTTGGCTTTTCCGGTCCGGAAAGATCTGGCTGCTGCCTTCTCTTGTATGGAGATCCGGCTGTAAATTTATCGGATATCAGCTTGGAAAGCATTATCGCAGTCTGCCGCGTCCGCTTGTACGGAAGCTCAGCATGAATGTGAATTACTGGCAGAACGCTTGAAGCTGCCGGAGGACAGAGCATAATTTCAGGAGGAATGCATTATGATGACTCCATTGTTCCGCATTGTTCTCGTCATCGTCTGTGTCGGGACCTTTGCGGTTCTCATCAGTAAAATACGGAAATCCAAAGTGAGTATCGAGGAAGCGGTTTTCTGGATCCTGCTTTCGCTCATGTTTGTAATCTTTGCATTGTTTCCGGTGGTTCCGGATACACTTGCGGCACTGCTTGGCATATATTCCACAGCCAATTTTTTGTTCCTGTTTATCATTTTTATCCTGCTCATCAAGATGTTTGGTATGAGCATGCAGATCGGCATCCTGGAGGAGAAAATAAAATCCCTGGTGCAGGAGCTTGCCCTTAGAGATAAGGCGGAGAGAGATAAGGAGTTTGCGTCAGAAACGCAGAAAGAGGAGCGGACATGATCGGTATGCTGCACAGCTTCTCGGGTACAGAGGATGCCTTTCTTATTACCTGGGCAGTTTTTCTGGGGATCGCCCTTATCATTGTTATCGGATCGGGTATATATTTACTTCTGCGGGGGAAGCTGCGGATCCATCAGATCTTTTTTATTACCGTTTTCGGGATGGGCGTGATCTTTTCCTTTGTGCTGCCACCTCTGTCGGCACCGGATGAGGTACTGCATTATGTTGGAGCCTATCAGCTCTCAAGCCAAATCATGGGACACCCGCATCCGCTGCGGGACGAAAAAAACCAGCTTATGATCCGCAGAGAGGATGTCTTTATCGACGATCTCCCGGATGATAGAGATCCGGACAATGCGACCGTGGTGGGCATGCATCTGGAGAAATCAACCTATGAGGAGCTTCATAAGAGGGGACTGCTATCTACCGGGGAAAGCGGCTATACCTACACCCTGCAGCAGCCGGTGGTCACCATACCGTGCGCATATCTGTTCCCTGCCATCGGATTTACCATTGCAAGACTCCTTAAGCTCGGAGGCTTCGGCATGCTGTACCTCGGCAGATTTATGAATCTTTTGCTTTTTACACTGATGGGAATGCTGGCAGTCAGGAAAACGCCCATAGGTAAGGAACTTATCTTTGGAGTTTCCCTGTTTCCCATGGTACTGGAGCTGGTAAGCTCCCTGTCCTATGATACCTATATCCTGGCACTTGGCTTTTATCTTACCGCGACGATCCTGGAGCTTGCGTTGTCAGACCGGCAGATCCGCTGGCAGGATGCTGCGGAGATCGGTATACTTGCGGTGCTGCTGTCTCCGTGCAAGATGGTCTATTGTGTCCTTTTTGCCGCATGCCTGATCATTCCGGTCCGGAAATGGAAAAATCCGGGATATTATCTTGCTACAATCGCATTGATCGGGGGGCTGATCGTCCTGTCGATCGTTTTTGTCAATTTCAGTCAGTTCTTCCGCTATGTGGACTTGAGCGGTACTACGGCAACGGAAGCAGAGTGGGCAGGAGAAGGTGCTGCCGCGGAAACCTATTCTCTAATGGGAACGCTGAAGACGCCTGTGATTTTTCTTAAAATACTGAGAAATACCTTTCAGATCAAGGGCGTCGAATATCTCCTTACGATGGTAGGTCACTGGATGGGCGGATATGATCCCGGGCTTACGGTGTCTGTTCCGATTGTGATTTTCTTTATTGCGGCAGTTTTATTACTTTCGGTATCGGGAACCCGTGATGAGCCGAAGCTGGGAGCAGGTAAGAGGCTCTGGCTGTTTGTGACGGTGCTTCTGCTTATCGTACTGCTTTTGACCAGTATGCTCGTTGCATATACACCTAAGGGCACGGACTATGCACTGGGGGTACAGGGGCGATATTTCCTGCCGGCGCTTCCCATGCTGCTTATTGCCTTACGCGGAAGATGGATGAGCGCGTCCGGCAGCAAGAGTCTGAGCCGTCTCGTCCTGAGCCTTGAGCTCCTTATGAATGGTTATATTTTACTTAATCTTTATACCATCGTTTGTCAGAGAGTCTGATTCGGTGTTATACTGAGATTCTGATACGTTAAAAAAAATCTGGAAAACATATGAAAACTATGATTCATCTTATGAAAAGCATTACGGAACGGAGAAGGATGATCCTGGATCTTGCCAAGGCCGATTTCCGGAAACGATTTGTCGGTTCCTATTTCGGCATTGTATGGATGCTGGTTCAGCCGCTTGTTACGATTGCCATCTATGCCTTTATCTTTGGTCCCTATGGCTTTAAGTCGGCACCGCCGGTACCGGGGGTAAGCTATACAACCTGGCTGATTCCGGGTATTGTGCCATGGTTCTTCTTTTCCGAGGCACTCAATATGATTACCGGCATCCTGCAGGAGTATGCATATCTTGTAAAGAAAGTGGTATTTCCGGTGGAGCTTCTGCCGGTTATCAAGCTTGGATCCTGCAGCTTTGTGCATCTGTTTTTTGTGCTGGTGATGATTGTGTTCAGCATCATAAACGGACATATGCCGATGCTCTCATGGATTCAGATTCTGTACTACTCCTTTGCGGCAGCCGTGCTGGCGCTGGGACTCGGATATCTTACGAGCGCCATCAATGTGTTTTTTAAGGACATGCAGCAGATCGTAAGCATTCTCCTCCAGTTCGGAATCTGGATGTGTCCGATTATGTATGATGAGACACTGTTTACCTCCCGGGCTCCATGGGTTGCTGCAGCTCTTAAGATCAATCCGTTTTATTATATTGTTGCCGGTTATCGTGATTCTATGTTGACGGGTGACTGGTTCTGGATGCGCCCGAGGCTTACCGTGTATTTCTGGCTGGTTACTCTGGTGGTATTTTTTCTGGGTCTTAAATTTTTTATGAAGCTTCGTCCGCATTTCTCAGATGTCCTCTGATGCTGACGGATTAGGATTTGTGATGGATTATGACGATGCGTCATAGGGAGGATTGGTATGCTGCATACGCTTTGCGCCCTGCTCTCAGCGGGCTGGTTTCTGTCCTTTGGTGGTATATACCCAATGCATAGGTTAAAACGTATTTCAGATCCTGCTAAAAGGGATCAGTATGCGCTGGAAACGGTGCAGAAAGCCATGCACAGGCTTCTTAAGGTATCCGGAGTGACATTTGAGGTGCAGGGACTTGAGCATGTGCCGGAGGATGAACCGGTACTGTTTGTCGGAAACCACCGCTCATTTTTTGACGTGATTATCGGATATACACTGGTCAGGAAGCCGACCGGCTTCATCGCCAAGATTGAGCTTGCCAAGGTTAAGCCTCTGAAAAGATGGATGGAATACGTCAACTGCCTGTTTCTCGATCGGGATGATCTCAAGCAGAATCTTAAGGTTATCATTGATGCCATTAAAAATGTAAGAGCCGGCAGATGCTCCTACTGGATTTATCCGGAGGGCACCAGATCCAAGGGGACAGATCCGCGGGATATGCTTCCTTTTAAAGCCGGAAGCTTTAAGATCGCGGAAAAAACCGGATGCAAAATCATTCCCGTTGCCATGACCGGCACAAGAGAAATCCTGGAGGCGCACTTTCCTAAAATCGTACCGGGACATGTCAAGGTCAGCATCGGGGAGCCGATTGTGATTTCCGAGCTCCCGGAGGAGGAGCGGAAGCACCTTGGGGAGTATACGAGAAATGTACTGATCCGATTGATCGATGATATGGAAAAGGATTAAGACGATGAATTTACTGGAAATCAGAGATAAGCTGGATGTGATCGACCGGGAAATCGTGGAGCTTTACCAGAAGCGGATGGAGCTTTGCGGAGAAGTTGCAAGAGATAAAATCAGAACCGGAAAAAAGGTGTTTGATCCGGTGAGAGAGGCTCAGAAGCTGGACAGCGTTTCTGCTATGGTTAAGACGGATTTTGACAAGCAGGCGGTTCGGGAGCTGTATCAGCAGCTTATGACCTTGTCCCGCAGACTGCAGTTTGAGATTCTGACAGAATACGGCAAAACCTTTGATACGGGATATCGTAAGGTGGACCAGCTTAAGACGTCCGGCTGCAGAGTGGCTTACCAGGGAGTTGAGGGTGCATTTGCGCATCTCGCGGCAGTCCGCAGCTTTCATAGAGACTGCGGGTTTTATAATGTTCGTACCTGGAGAGATGCTATGGAGGAGGTCAAGAGCGGAAGGGCAGATTATGCGGTTCTGCCGATCGAGAACTCTTCACATGGAGCTGTTTCGGATAATTTCGACCTGCTTTTGGAGTATCCGGAGCTTGCGATTGTCGCGGAAACCGATCTCAAGGTAGACCATATGCTGATGGCAAGAGAAGGAGCAAGTCTTGACAGCCTCCGCAAGGTTTACTCTCATCCGCAGGCGCTGGGACAGTGCTCGCAGTTTTTCCGGAATCATCCGGAGATCGAGGCGGTGCCGACAATTAACACTGCTGTTGCTGCAAAGCTTGTGGCAGACTCTGAGGATCGAACTCTGGGCGCGCTGGCCAGTGAGCAGGCAGCGGAGCTTTACGGACTTACCATCCTGGAGCGTTCTGTCAATCAGGATAAAAATAATACGACAAGGTTCATTATCGTAGGTGCAGAAAAGATTTTCCAAAAGGATGCGCACAAAATCAGCCTGTGCTTTGAGACAGCGCATCAACCTGGTGCGCTCTACAATGTCCTTGGAAACTTTATCTTTAACAATGTCAATATGATTATGATTCAGTCACGGCCGATCCCGGAAAAGACATTTGAATATCGCTTTTTTGCCGATATCGAGGGACGTCTTGATGATGCCAATATCATCAATGCCTTAAATGGTGTGGAGGATCAGATTACCGAGCTTCGGATTCTGGGCTGCTACTGATTATTAAATTGGAAAAGGAGTGTGTACATGCCGCAGATCAATATACTGGTGGTAGATGACGAAAAGGAAATCGCCGAGCTTGTGGAGATTTATCTTGTAAGCGACGGCTATAAGGTATTTAAAGCATACAATGCAGAGGAGGGCTTAAAGATCCTGGAGGAGCAGGAGATTCATCTTGTGCTTCTGGATATCATGATGCCGGGCATGAATGGTCTTGAGATGTGCCGAAAGATCCGTACAAAGTCCAACATTCCGATCATCATGCTTTCCGCTAAATCTACGGATCTTGACAAAATCGTCGGACTTACCGGAGGAGCGGATGATTATGTGACAAAGCCTTTTAATCCGCTGGAGCTTACCGCGCGCGTTAAGTCACAGCTTCGGAGATATACACAGCTTAATCCCAATGCATCCAATCAGTTTACAAATAATGAGATTACGATCCGTAACATGACCATCAATAAGGATAACCACAAGGTCACAATTGATGGAGAGGATATCAAGCTTACACCGATTGAGTTTGATATTTTATTTCTGCTGGCTTCCCATCCGGGCAAGGTCTTTTCCACGGATGAGATTTTTGAGCAGGTGTGGCATGAAAAGGTCTATGAAGCCAACAATACCGTTATGGTGCATATCCGCCGCCTGCGCGGTAAGATGAAGGAGGACAGCCGGGAGGACAAGATCATCACGACCGTCTGGGGTGTTGGCTATAAGATTGAGAAGTAATCCGCAGTATGAAAAACGACACAGATAAACATCCGGTGGGACGGACCTCCGGCAGGGGATATATGCTGAAGCTCCTGATGAATATCGGCATCAGTACGGTGATCACGGTGATTCTCGAAATCCTGCTGGTTACCAATGTGACGGCATTTTCAGGATATCTGTATCAGACAGGAAATGACTCGCAGACCGTCGAACGCTTTGCGTTTGGATCGCTGGTCAGTGTCCTGCTGTTTGTGCTATTTGGAATTCTGATCTTTGCGATTACACTGTTTCTGATGGAGAGAAAAACTGCCCGCGATATTGAAAAAATCGCCGGAGCAGTGGAGCAGATTTCCGCGGGAGATCTTAGTACCCGGCTGGATATCGAGGGAGATGGAGAGCTCGCGGACATTGCCGACAGCATTACACGTATGGAGCGGGATATCCGGGATCTGATCGAGAGGGAGCGATCCTCCGAGCAGTCCAAAACGGATCTCATTACCAATGTGGCACATGATCTCCGGACACCGCTTACCTCCATACTGGGATATCTTGAGCTTCTTAAGACAAGAGAAAATCTCACTCCGGAGACCCGTCAGAAATATGTGGAAATTGCCTACTCCAAATCCAAAAGACTGCAAAAGCTGATTGAGGAGCTGTTTGGCTTTACCAAGCTCTCCTATGGCAAGCTTAATATGACGATTACGGATGTGGATATCGTCCGGCTGCTGGCGCAGCTTCTGGAGGAGAGCTATCCCAATTTTGAAAAAAATCATATGAGCTATGATTTTACAGCTAATGTGGATTCCAAGGTGATCCGGGCGGATGGAGATCTGCTGGCAAGGCTGTTTGACAATCTGATCAATAACGCCATCAAGTACGGAAAAGAGGGAAAACGGGTTACCGTCCGTCTCCGTGCAGATACGCAGTGGGTGCTTGTCCGGGTTATCAACTACGGCTATGTTATCCCAGAAAACGAGCTTCCGCTGATTTTTGACAAATTTTACCGTGTGGAACATTCCCGCTCATCCTCTACCGGTGGTACGGGACTGGGGCTTGCTATTGTTAAAAACATTGCGGAGATGCATCACGGTACGGTTTCGGTTTCCTCGAGTCTCGCAGGTACGGTTTTTACCGTGAAGCTTCCGGTGGAGTATCGTGAAACGCCCGCGGGTAAGAGCGCAGAGCATAAGGAAAGCAAAGGGTGAATATCAGGGAAAACACAATCGGATATAGAACAGGAGATAAAAAACAGCCAGTGGCATTTTTTATGCTGCTGTTTCTTTTTATGCTTCTCTTTACGCATACCGTATGGGCGGACACCATCAATCTGGATGTTACCTACGGATATCAGAACACAGCAAAGGCAGGCAGATTTCTGCCGCTGTCCGTGCACATTGAAAATACGATGGACGAAACCTTCTCGGGGCTGATTCATGTCTATATGGCGCAGTCCGACAGCAATATCGTGGAGTATCAGTATCAAAGTATTGTGGAAGGTCAGTCAGAGAGTGATATGAATATGACGGTATCCCTGGGAACCGGAGTCAACCAGCTCCTTGTTACCGCGGAAACCCGGGATGGAGAACTCCTGGGCAGCCGCAGGATCGGGCTGGATGTGGCAGGCTCCGACGCGGAGCTGATCCTTGGACTGCTCTCTGATCATGAGGAGAAGCTTTCCTACCTTAATGGAATCGGAATCAATGAAGGACTGCTCAAGACCCGGACGGTTAACCTGGATCCTGAGACGCTGCCAACAGATGAAACGAAGCTGGACCAGCTGGATGTACTGCTGATCTCCGACTATACCATGAGTCGTATGCGGGAAAATGAGGCGAATGTCATCCTGCGATGGGTAGACGGAGGAGGCATCCTGGTACTTGGAACCGGTGCTTTGGGAGAGGATGCTTTAAAACCATACTTTTCGGATCTTTTAAGCCAGCCGCTGGATCCGATGGAAATGTCGGTTAATATGGGCGAGGAGTACAACAATGGTACGCCGGGCAGCGGATCCGTGACGATGATGGCATCTCCCGTTTATCTCGCTTCCGGGCGGGAAGCACTGTTTTCCGATGTGATACCGATCATTTCTACCGTACCGCAGGGTGCAGGACTCATCGCAGTGAGCGGCTATAACTTCTGTGACATTCAGCGTTTTGCAACAGAGAACATCGGTTATGTGGATCAGCTGTTTACAGCGATTCTGGGACAAAACCGCCTGAATCAGCTCTCGGTTTCTGCTTCGGAAAAGGGCCTCGGTCAGTACTGGGATATCCAGAATCTCATGAATCAGTCGGATGTACGAAATCTCCCGGCGGTTCCACTGTATGCATTGGTGCTTGTTTTTTATGTATTTCTTGTCGGACCGGGCAGCTGGTACTTCTTAAGAAACCGGGGAGCAGCTGCATATTATCGTCCGGTGATCGTAATGTTATCTCTGCTTGCGACGATCGTGATCTGGGTGCTTGGTATGAATACACGCTTCAGCGGAACCTTTCTTACTTATGCAAGACTTGAGGATGTTTCCGAAGATTCCGTGGACGAGACGGATTTTATCAATCTGCGTTCTCCATACGCCAGCAACTACGGGATCAACATCCGGACGGAGTATTTTGTATACCCTGTGCTCAAGGGCTCCGATTATACCGGCGATATCACAGAGCTTCGTACCCGGGAAGATCTTGCCCGTACGACCATTGACTATGGCAGAGACCATACAACGGTAAGCCTTAAAAATACCAGACCGTTTCGCCCGGCGTATTTTGAGCTGCATAATAAAATTCCCAATTCCGGTGGCAGCTTTACAGCAGAGCTTTCTCTCACGGACGGAAAGCTGAGCGGCACCATCCATAATGGAACCGGAAGTTCTCTTACAGATGCCGCACTATTGATTTATGGAAAGCTTGTAAAGCTTGGAAAGCTGGATGCGGGACAGACCATTGACGTATCATCTCTTGAAATTCGTAATGTGGCTGTCGGAGATCATGCTGCGATTGCCGCGCTTGTGACCGGAAGCTCGGGCAGAGGCTTTTTGGATTACTATTTGAGACATAATCTCAGTGGATACTTCAGCGGGGCACGGCTGGTGGGCTTTGTCCGGGACAATAGTCTTGGATTTCTTGAGAATCAGAGTCTGGAGTCCTATGGAGTGACCATGATGGTGTCTTCTCTACCGGTCAATACCACGGCGGACGGTCTCTATACCTACAGTGCCTTGAGCACCAATCCGGAGGCGGACTCCGGAGATTATGACCTTGCAAGCAATACCATATCCGGATCTGTGCCGGCAGTTCTCACCTATCATCTCGGAGAGGATGAGAGCATTGTCCGGATCCGTGTGGAAAGTCTGGAAGTATCCGAACGTGCTGAAAACCAGGTTTCCGAGGTGAGCCCGTTCCGTGGTTCCATGAGCTTTTATAATTACAGCACGGGTGGATTTGATGTAATTGATGTGGGGAAGGATGGCATCCTGTCAGGAGAACAGCTGACACCATACCTTAATGCGGAAAATGTACTCAAGGTGCGGTTTGTATCAAGAGGCGACAACAGCGGATCACTGACCAGGGAATACCTCCCGATGCTGTATGTCACTGCGGAAGCAAAGCACGACCGGCCGCCAAGAATCGAGTATCCCCTGACAATCCTGGAGCAGGAAGACCCGGAGGATACTTCGGATCCATCGGAGACAGCGGAATCGGGAGAGAGCTCAGGAACATCGGAAACAGCAGAATCGGGAGACATCCCAGGAACATCGGAAACAGCAGAATCGGGAGACATCCCAGAAACATCGGAAATATTAGAATCGTCAGAAACAGCAGAAATAGCTGGAATGACAGAAGCCTCTGCAGCATCAGACATGTCGGAGGCATCCGATGCAGATCAGGTGATCAGAATCACGGGATAAGGAGAGAGGAGGACCGGATGATTACAATGGAGCATGTTGTCAAGCAGTACGAGCATGTGCTCGCTCTTGACAATTTCAGCATGACGATCCCGGACGGCTCTCTTTATGGATTTGTCGGACCCAATGGTGCTGGTAAAACAACGGCAATTCGGATCATGCTGGGACTGATTGCGCCGGATGCCGGTACTGTGAGGATCGATGATATGACAGCAGGCGCAAACCTCAGACGTCTTAAGCGGAGAGTGGGGTATGTGCCGGATTATGCAGGATCCTATCCTGACATGCGGGTGTCGGAATACATGGAGTTTTTTGCATCCTGCTATGATCTCAGCGGCGCAAGGATGAAGCGGCGGATCCAGATGCTTTTGGATATGGTAGGTCTTGGCGGTAAGGAAGGACAGATGGTGGATGCCTTGTCACAGGGCATGCAGCAGAAGCTTTCCATTGCCAGGGCATTGATACATGATCCCCGGATCCTGATCCTTGATGAGCCCACCAGCGGTCTGGACCCTGGCACACGTTATGAGGTCCGGCAGATTCTCTCGGAGCTTTGCAGTGAGGAGGAGAAGACGATTTTGATCTCCTCCCATATCCTTACAGAGATCTCGGAAATCTGCACGGATATTGGTATCATAAATCATGGACAAATGGTGATGGAGGGAAAGCTTACAGAAGTACTGAAAAAGGTCAATTCTTCTAATCCTGTTATTATTTCTGTCGAGGGTGGAATTGCACCGGCGATGCAGATCCTGAAGCAGGATCCTAAGGTACGTTCGATATCTATCCGTAATCATGAGCTTCTGATTAGCTATGATGGAAATCCGGAGGAGGAGGCAGGATTGCTTGAGGATCTGGTGATGGAGGGCATTCCCGTAAGGGGCTTCCATCGGGAAAAGGGAAATCTTGAGGCACTGTTTCTGCAGCTTACCGGTGCGATGGAGGAGAGGAGAGTTGCGAGCTATGAGGCTGAATCCGGTTTATAAAAAGGAAGCGCTGATTTCTGCACGAAGCTATACATTGCCGTTCTCGATCACGGCAGTCAATGCTGCGCTTACATTGCTGGTATTGATCAGCCTCTATGCAATTTCCAGCAATGCGGAGGATACAGGGGAGATCGCGTATACCAGCTTTTTGAGAGTCTACTACCTCATTGCCGGGATCGAATTTCTAATGATTCTTCTGCTCTCGCCCGCTCTTACGGCATCTTCCGTCACCAGTGAACGGGAACGAAAGACGCTTGGTATTTTACTGACCACACAGCTTACGCCCGCCGATATCATCCTCGGGAAGCTGATGAGTGCCATGAGCACGATGGCAGTGATTATTTTGAGCTCGGCACCGGTGCTTGCGACCGTCTTTATCTATGGTGGTGTTACCGTATGGCAGATTCTGCTTCTGCTGCTGATTTATTTTGTCACAGCGATTTATACGGCGTCCATCGGCATTCTGTCATCTACACTCGCAAGAAGCTCTGCCATTGCAACCGCCGCGGCCTACGCAGCGATCTTTGTAAGCTTTGGTCTGATGGGAGCACTGCTCTATTTCAGAGATAGCATGGGGCTGGAAACCGGGAAATTGATCAGTGGCATGCTGATCACAATGGCGTTTTTTTCTGTGCTTATGATTATGCTGAGTGAGCGTGGGATTCATTTGGAGAGACATAGCAGAAGGAAGAGAAAGCAATGAAACAGTGGAAAAGCATAGTATGCCTTTTACTGACGGTATGCTGGATGGGATTCATTTTTACCATGTCCGCGCAGCCTGCGGCAAAGTCCACGGAAACGTCGCTGCATGTCGGTATGATGGTGGGCGAAATCCTTGTTCCGGACTTTGAAAAGAAACCATTACTTGAGCAGCTTGCATTTGCGAGAATGATTGATCATCCGGTTCGGAAGTGCGCACACGCGTCGGAGTATGCTGTTCTTGGCATCCTGACGGGACTCTCTGCGGACAGCATTGGCGTCCGGAAGCAAAGATGGCGTAAGGCATTTCTTGCAGCCTCTGTGTATGCAATGACGGACGAATTTCATCAGCTCTTTGTGCCCGGGAGATCAGGACAGATCAGTGATGTGCTGCTGGATAGTGCAGGAGCATTGCTGGGTATAATTGTACTTTATGGCATTACCCGGCTTAATAACCTGAGAAATCAGGGCTGAGTGTTGAAATTCCAATCTGATTATGATTAAATGTTTCTGAAAATGCATAAGATAATAAATCAAGAAAGTAATTTTGCGCTGGAGGTTTAACAATGGCTGAGTGCATCATGATCGGCATTGCCGGAGGGTCAGGTTCGGGGAAGTCTACCTTTACCAACCGCCTCAAAAAGGAGTTTGGCGATCAAGTAACCGTCATTTATCATGATAACTATTACAAGTCTAATGACGGAGTGCCTTTTGAGATCCGCATGAAGGAAAACTATGATCATCCGGATGCGTTTGAAACAGATCTTCTGATCCGGCATTTAAAGGCGCTGCGGCGCGGAGAGACCATTCAGTGCCCGGTATATGATTATGCACAGCATAACCGTACAGACCGGACGATTGAGCTTAAGCCCTCCCGCATCATTATTGTGGAGGGGATCCTGGTTCTGGAAAATCCGGAGCTTCGGTCCCTGTTTGATATCAAGATTTATGTGGAGGCCGATGCCGACGAGCGCATTATCCGACGGATTATCCGGGATGTAAAAGAGCGCGGCAGACATGTGGAGGATATCTCGGAGCAGTATCTTACAACGGTAAAGCCAATGCATTATCTTTATGTGGAGCCGACAAAGGCTATGGCGGATATCGTCATCAACAGCGGTATGAATGACGTTGCCTTTGACCTTATGAAAACCAAGATTCAGAGTCTCCTGAATCAGCAGTAAATCTGATCTCTGAAGTACAGTTTATGTGCGGCAGAGCCCGGAATGGAGGACAGCTATGCTTTATAATTCAACTCGCGGCGGGGAAACCGGACGGACGGCTTCCCAGGCAATACTGGAGGGGCTTTCCCGGGACGGCGGACTTTTTATGCCGGAGGAGCTTCCAAAGCTTGACAAGGGTCTCAGAGAGCTCTCCGGACTTTCCTATCAGGAGCTTGCCTATGAGGTCATGAAGGAGTTCCTCACGGATTTTACGGAGGAGGAGCTGAGACACTGTATTAATTCTGCGTACGATAGCAAATTTGATACGCCCGCCATTGCACCGCTCGTAAAAAAGGACAATGCATATTTCCTTGAGCTCTTTCATGGTAAAACCATAGCGTTTAAAGATATGGCACTCTCAATTCTGCCATATCTTATGGTTACCAGCGCGAGAAAAAATCACGTGGAGGATAAGATTGTTATCCTGACAGCAACATCCGGTGATACCGGTAAGGCGGCAATGGCAGGCTTTCAGGATGTTCCGGGGACAGAAATCATTGTATTCTATCCTAAAGACGGAGTATCCCGCTTCCAGGAGCTGCAGATGCGTACCCAGCAGGGAGACAATACACATGTCGCGGCGATCATCGGAAATTTTGATGATGCGCAGACCGGCGTAAAGCAGATTTTCGGAGATCAGAATTTTGCAAAAGAGCTTAAGGAGCATGGCTGTGTCCTCTCCTCTGCCAACTCGATCAATATCGGACGTCTGGTGCCGCAGGTGGTGTACTATGTGTATGCGTACTGCCAGATGTTGGCGCAGGGAGAAATTACAGAGGGTGAGGAGATCAATGTCTGCGTGCCAACCGGAAATTTCGGTAATATCCTTGCGGCATATTTTGCAAAGCATATGGGTGTGCCGATTGCGAGACTCCTCTGTGCTTCTAATGAGAACCGTGTGCTGACGGACTTTTTCGGTTCCGGTACCTATGACAAAAACCGTGAGTTTATCCTGACGAGTTCTCCATCCATGGATATCCTGGTATCCTCCAATCTGGAGCGTCTGATTTATCTCTCAACAGGACGTAACGCGGAGGAGTGCAGAGATCTCATGCAGTCATTATATACGACCGGCAAATATCAGATCACCGATGCGATGAAGCAGTTTATTGCGGACTTCTATGGCGGCTCTGCAACAGAGGAGCAGGTATTTGCCACGATTCGGACCCTGAAGGATCGTACGGGATATGTGATTGATCCGCATACAGCAGTGGCTAAAACGGTATATGACCGCTACCTTGCGGAGACCGGAGATGCAAGGAAAACCGTTATTGCATCAACGGCAAGTCCGTTTAAATTTGCACCGGCAGTCATGGAGGCACTTGGACAGAAAGACGAGAAGTCTGACGTCTTTATGGTCATTGATGATCTGAGTCGGATTTCCGGTGTTTCTGAACCAAAAGCAATTCAGGATGTCCGGACTGCAGATATTCGGCATAATACCATATGTGAGATTCCGAAAATGGAAAATACGATCCGGGACTTTCTATTCTAAGCTTTTTATTAATAAGAGATATATTGATCCATGAACCATTTCACTTTTACTTGGGGAGTATAGTAAAGGAGAGTAATCCATGAGTGAAATTCTTAATATCACGGAGCTGTTTGGGGAAGACGTGTTCAGCGATAAGGTTATGCGGGAGCGTCTGCCCAAGACGGTTTACAAGAAGCTTCGTAAAACCATCAGCGAGGGCTATGAGCTGGATCCGACCATTGCCGATTCGGTTGCACAGGCTATGAAGGAGTGGGCAATTGAGCGTGGTGCCACACATTACACACACTGGTTCCAGCCGCTGACTGGTATCACAGCAGAGAAGCACGATTCCTTTATTTCCGCACAAGACGCGGAGGGAAAGGTCATGATGGAGTTTTCCGGCAAGGAGCTAGTAAGAAGTGAGACCGATGCTTCTTCGTTTCCGTCTGGCGGACTGCGGGCGACCTTTGAGGCAAGAGGATACACTGTATGGGACTGCACAAGTCCTGCTTTCCTACGGAGAGAGGGGGATGCCGTGACCTTATGCATCCCGACGGCATTCTGCTCATACACAGGTGAGGCACTGGATAAAAAGACACCTTTACTTCGCTCTATGCAGGCAATCAATGAACAGGCACTCAGAATCCTGCATCTTTTTGGCAATACCACGACAAAGTGGGTACGTCCATTTGTTGGAGCAGAGCAGGAGTATTTCTTAATTGACCGGGAGAAATATCTCAAGCGGAAGGATCTGATTTATACCGGCAGAACTCTCTTTGGCGTTATGCCTGCCAAGGGACAGGAGCTGGATGACCATTATTTCGGAGCCATCCGGCACAGGATCCAGGACTTCATGCGCGACGTAGACATTCAGCTCTGGAGACTGGGGGTTACAGCCAAGACAGAGCATAATGAGGTGGCGCCTGCGCAGCATGAGCTCGCGCCTGTATATGATGAGGCAAATCTGGCGGTTGACCACAATCAGCTCGTCATGGAGATCATGAAAAAGACAGCGCCGCGGCATGGTCTTGAATGTCTCCTGCACGAGAAGCCATTTGAGGGAATCAATGGCTCTGGTAAGCATAACAACTGGTCACTGACGACAGATGATGGCATCAACCTCACCAATCCGGGGGATACGCCACATGAAAATGTTCAGTTTCTTCTTGTACTTGCCTGCATCCTGGCAGCGGTGGACAAGCACGCGGACCTGCTTCGTTTAAGTGCGGCAGATGTTGGAAATGAACATCGTCTTGGCGCGGATGAAGCACCGCCTGCCATTGTTTCCTGCTTTATCGGCACACAGCTGCAGGATGTGGTGGATCAGCTGATCGGCACGGGCTATGCCACAAGCTCCAAGCAGGGACGGAGTCTGAATACCGGTGTCAACACATTGCCAAACCTTTACGCTGACGTGACGGACCGTAACAGAACGTCTCCCTTTGCTTTTACCGGCAATAAGTTTGAGTTTCGTATGGTCGGTTCGCAGGACTCGATTGCAAGTGCCAACATTATTTTAAATACGATTGTGGCGGAGCAGTTTAAGGAAGCGGCAGACCGGCTGGAAAAGGCGGAGAACTTTAATCTTGCAGTTCATGATCTTATTAAGGAGCTGCTGACAGAGCATCAGCGCATTATCTTTAATGGTAACGGCTATGCGCCGGAGTGGGTGGAGGAAGCCAAGCGCAGAGGACTGCCCAACCTTCCATCTATGGTGGATGCGATTCCATCTCTCACGACGGAAAAGGCGGTCAAGCTGTTTGAAACCTTTGGCATCTATACACGGACCGAGCTTGAGAGCCGGACGCAGGTTGAGTATGAGCAGTATGCCAAGGTCATCAATATTGAAGCGCGTGCGATGATCAATATCACCGGCAAACAGATCATCCCGGCGGTCATCCATTACAATACCCGTCTTGCGGACTCTATCAATAAGGTGCGCGAGGCGTGCAGCGAAGCGGATGTCACCGTGCAGACCGAGCTTCTGGTCAAGTCCTCCAAGCTGCTCCGCGATATGAAGGATGCCAGAACCATCCTCTATGATCATGTCGAGGAAGGCATCAGGATTAAGGATGCGGAACAGAGAGCGCATTTCTATCATGATGTGATTGTTCCCGATATGCGGGCACTGCGTTCACCTTCGGATTTACTTGAGACGGTAATTGATAAAAACCTCTGGCCGTTCCCAAGCTACGGCGATATCATTTTTGAGGTTTCGGAGCCGTAAACGTAAGGTGTAAGCATGGCATCACATTATTTATTGCTATTATTTTTTGAAATTTTCCCCTGTCTGTTCTAGGCAGGGGATTTTTTATGTGCATGAGCATTGAGAATGCTTTACAACGAAGCATTCTCATGCTATTATGTTCATAATAATCTATAATTTTGATTTATTGAACAGAAAGGTCGGCACTATGGATGAATATATCATTATTTTGCGAATGCTTCTGGAAAGTCGTGATGTCACACAGCGGGATGTATCAGAGGCGCTTGGGGTATCGCTCGGTAAAACCAATCAGCTGATTCATGCATGTGCGGAGGAAGGCTATCTCAAAGAGGAGGAGAATCTGGATGGCGGCCGCGGTAGAAATGTATCCTATGCGGTGACCGATCGCGGACGGAAGCTTTTAGAGGAGCATCGGGTGGATGCGGCACTGATCCTTGCTTCCGGATTTGGCTCCCGTTTTGTTCCGCTCACCTATGAAACGCCAAAGGGACTTCTGGAGGTATTTGGAGAACGGATGGTGGAGAGACAGATTCGCCAGCTCCACGAGGTCGGGATTACAGATATCACGCTGATGGTGGGGTATCTCAAGGAAAAGTTTGACTATCTGATCGATAAGTATGGTGTAAAGCTCATATATAATCCGGAGTATATTGATAAAAACACACTGGCAACGCTATATCACGCGGCTCCTGTGCTGCAGGGAAAGAACTGTTATATTCTCTCCTCGGATAACTGGATGCGGAGAAATATGTATCATACGTATGAGCCGCACAGCTGGTATGCCGCGACCTACATGACGGGAGATACCCGGGAGTGGGCGATGAGCGTTGGCAGAAACGGCGTGATCAAGGAGGTTTCTGTTGGCGGACGGGATGCCTGGTGTATGTATGGACCGGTGTATTTTACCAGGGAGTTTTCCGAACGCTTCCTGCCGCTCGTTGCGTCATATTACCGGATGCCGGGTACGGAGCAGTATTATTGGGAGGATGTGCTTATCCGTAATTTAAAAACACTTCCCCCGATGTATATCAACCGTCAGCCGGAAAATCAGGTATATGAGTTTGAGAATCTTGAGGAGCTCCGGCGCTTTGATGAGAAATATGTCGAGAACTCGGGTTCTGCTGCCATGCGGCTGGTTTCCGATGTCTTTAAGATCCCGGAATCGGATATTGTCAACATCAAGTGTCTTAAAGCTGGCATGACCAATAAGTCCTGGCTGTTTTCTGTACAGGCTTCCGCGCCCAATCCGCAATATGCCGGGAAATCCTATATCTGCCGGATCCCGGGACCTGGTACGGAAAAGATGATCAGCCGCAAAGAGGAGGGAGATGTTTACAAGGCAGTCGGGACACTTGGTATCACGGAGGAGCTGATCTATTTTAATCCGGACAACGGATATAAAATCTCCCGCTATTATCATGGCGCAAGGAATGCGGATTTTACCAAGGATGCTGAGCTTCAGCAGTGCATGAGCCTTTTGAAAACGCTGCATAATTCCGGAGTTACGGTTTCACATGATTTTAATCTCCGGGAGAGACTCAATGTATATGAAGCGTTGTGCCTAGCTGACGGACACGAAATCCCCTTTGAGGATTATCCGGAAATCCGGATGCAGGCGGAAAAGCTTATGAACTGGCTTGACACTCTGTCCCGCCCCAGAACCATCTGCCATATTGATAGCGTGAGCGATAATTTTATTTTTACGGATGAGGGACTTAAGATGATCGACTGGGAGTACTGCGGTATGGCGGACCCGCTGATTGATCTTGGTATGGCAGCGATTTATTCCTATATGAATTATGATGAGGCAAAGCATCTGATTGGGATTTACCGGGAGGCATCCTTTCAGGATACAATGACAGAGGCAGATCCCGGTATTGCGCTGCGTGGTCTCAGTGATCAGGAGGCATTCGCCATTGTTACCGCGTACATGGGACTGGGCGGATTGCTCTGGTCTCTCTGGTGCGTTTATAAAATTTCTCTTGGGGAGAATTTTGGAGATTACACGCTTAAAATGTACCGATATTTTAAGAATTCCTATCAGATCTTACAAAAGCTCGGAAAAATTTAAACGGATTTTACAGGACATAAGGTTCCCGGTGTGATATTATGGAGTGCAGAGTATAAGAGTTCGGAGGTGGAATGGATGAGACTTGGCACAAAAATCGGTGCAGTTTCCCTGATTCTCACGATGAGTGTGGCAGCAATCGCTCCTGCAGCTTTTGCCGGCTGGGGACAGGAGAATGGAAAATATTACTACGTTGATGATTCAACAAATACAAGGATAACCGGAAAGTGGATTCATACATCCTCCGGATATTACTATATCGGCTCCGACGGATTTATGGTTACCGGGTGGAAAAAGATCAATAATAACTGGCATTATTTTAAGGAAAACGGTCTGATGGCCACCGGCTGGAAGCAGGTTGATAATCTATGGTATTATCTTAAATCCGATGGTGTGATGCAGACCGGGTGGCTGAAGCTTACCAATGGCAATACCACATCCTGGTACTATTTAAAGAGCAGCGGTGCGATGGCTACAGGCTGGCGGCAGATCAATAATAAGTGGTACTATTTCCAGCCGGGAGATGGCACTCTTATCATGGATACCTGGGCTAAGATTGACAATAAGTGGTATCATTTCGGTACCGATGGTGCCATGGTGACCGGTTGGTTCAAGCAGGATGATGCCTATTATTATCTCAATGCGACCAACGGAAATATGGAGACCGGATGGAAGACGGATTCCGAGAACAATAAGTATTACCTTAATCCATCTAATGGCAAAATGTCGACCGGATGGACGGAGATTGATAAGGTATGGTATTATTTCGGATCTAACGGAAAGATGGTACGTGGATGGCTGAATGACGGCGGCACCTACTATTACCTTAATGATGGCAAGATGACAGCCAATACGACGTTGTCTATTAATGGTACAAACTATAGCTTTAATGCAAGCGGCGCATGTACCTCTAATACGAGTGGGATCACAGCGACCAATGCCAGCGCAAGATCTGCCGAGGCATCCAAGTCCACCTCGTCCGGAAGTACCAGTGCTTCCGGCAATGGCCCGGGATCAGGCAGCAGTACGCAGAGTCCTGGAACATCGACGTCAGCAACACCGTCTTCGGGTACAAACAGCGGCTCTACAAGCAGCAGCTCTGCAGGTGCGAGCGGTACCAACCCGACAACATCCTCCGGCGTAAGCTCGGTTTCTGTAAACGCGCAGCTGGATGCAGAGTATGAAGCCAACAAATCCAAGTCTTCATCCGTAAAACCTTCCGGTACCAGCTCCTCTGGTACGCTGACTATCGGCAGTACAACAGGACCGTCATGAGGATAGAGACCATGTGTTAAAGAGCATGTGTTTAGCGGAGTTCCCCGGAACTCCGCTTTATTTATGAAAGGAAACAATATGATTGACAATGACTGGCTGGAGCCGATGAAGCCGGAGTTCGGGAAGCCCTATTACAGGAAACTGTATGAAACTGTGCTTAAGGAATACAGGACACGGAAAATATATCCGGATCCCGCGGATATTTTTAATGCATTTGCATTTACACCATTAGCCAAGGTCAAGGTTGTGATTCTTGGGCAGGATCCTTATCATGAGCCGGGGCAGGCACATGGACTCAGCTTTTCCGTGAAACCAGGCGTGGATATCCCCCCGTCGCTTCAAAATATCTATCAGGAGCTGCATGAGGACCTTGGCTGCTATATCCCTAATAACGGGTATCTTAAAAAATGGGCAGATCAGGGAGTTATGCTGCTTAACACAGTGCTTACGGTACGGGCACATGAAGCCAATTCTCATCGTGGGATCGGGTGGGAGGAGTTTACGGATGCCGCCATCCGGGTACTTAATGAGCAAGACCGACCGATGGTATTTATTCTGTGGGGGAGACCGGCTCAGAATAAGGCACCTATGCTTACCAATCCCAGATTTCTCATTTTAAAATCTCCGCATCCGAGCCCGCTCAGTGCATATCGCGGCTTTTTTGGATCAAAACCTTTTTCCAAAACCAATGAATTTTTACGAAAAAACGGTATAGAACCTATTGACTGGCAGATAGAAAATATATAGGCAGGCAGATGTAAACTATGGTATTATGGTACATGCATCATTTTAATAGGAGATTTTATGTATGAGTTTTGTTGAAATGTTGAAGGTCATTGTCCTGGGCATGGTAGAGGGCTTTACAGAGTGGCTGCCGATTTCCTCGACCGGACATATGATTCTTGTGAACGATATTATCAAGCTGCAGCAACCGGATGACTTTTACGAGGTTTTTGAGGTGGTGATCCAGCTTGGTGCTATCATGGCTGTGGTGCTGCGCTTTTTTTATCAGCTCTGGCCGTTTGGCAGAAATCGACGCACAGGAAAAACCGGACTGATCCCCTCCAGAGTCAGCCTCTGGATCATGATTATTGCTGCATGCCTTCCGGCAGCTGTCATTGGCTTTTTGCTGGATGATCTTTTAAATACGTACCTCTATAACGGATTTGTGGTTGCACTGATGCTTATCCTCTACGGCGTGTTTTTTATCTGGATTGAGCGCCGCAACGAGCATACAGAGTTCCGGATCAATACGCTGCGGGAGATGGATCTGCGTACGGCAGTGTATATTGGTTTATTTCAGTGTCTTGCAATGATTCCCGGTACATCCCGTTCCGGTGCGACAATTCTCGGAGCAATGCTTGTAGGCGTTGCACGTACACCGGCTGCGGAATTTTCTTTTTTCCTGAGCGTTCCGGTCATGTTTGGCGCAAGTCTGCTTAAGCTTGTAAAGCATGGACTTGGCTTCTCCGGGTCCCAGTGGTTTTATATGATACTGGGTATGGTAGTGGCATTTCTTGTGAGCGTATACTGCATTAATTTTCTGATGCGGTATATCCGGAAGCATTCCTTTGCAATATTTGGATATTACCGGATTGTACTAGGCGGTATTGTACTGATCTGGTACATCGTATCTGCACTTGTGCGATAAGGTTTCAAAAGCTTTCACGGTGTAAGAAAGTCTTAAGGGGTATGTAATCAGATGTCGGTTGCATGCCCCTTTAAATTGCGCTAGACTTCTTTTACGATAAGGATACAAGAATGTATCCTAAATGAGTAGCAAAAAAGGGAGTTCCAATGAAAAAGTTACGTCTGTTTGTTGCAGCATGTGTACTTGCGCTCGGGATGAGCACGCAGGCTTTTGCTGCTACCAGTATTGGTTTAAATCTGGACTGGAAATATGCGGAAAATTCTAAAATAAATACCGGTAAAGCCGTACTGTATACCACGGATGCGTCAAAGTCTAAGGATATTACGGTTGCGGTCAATGCAGGACACGGCACCAAGGGCGGCGAGTCAGTTAAGACCTTGTGCCATCCGGATGGGACACGCAAGGTGACGGGTGGTTCTACTGCGGCAGGTGCCATCAAGGCAACCGCAGTATCCTCTGGGATGACGTTTGCAGATGGGACACCGGAGGCGACGGTTACGCTGGAGATGGCGCACATCCTCGGGCGGAAACTCCTTAAAGATGGATATAATGTGCTGATGATCCGGACAGACTCGGATGTGCAGCTTGACAACATTGCAAGAACAGTCATTGCAAACAATAAAGCAGACTGCCATATTGCGCTGCACTGGGACTCTACTAATAAGGATAAGGGCGCATTTTATATGTCTACTCCGGATGGGCTTAAAAATATGGAACCGGTGGCAAGCTACTGGAAAAAGCACGAGAAGTTGGGAGAGAGCCTGATTTCCGGCTTAAAGGCTGAGGGAGTAGCGATTTTTTCCGGGGGCTCCATGGACATGGACCTGACCCAGACATCCTACTCTACGATTCCTTCTGTGGATATAGAGCTTGGAGATAAGGCATCCAGTCACTCGGAAGCAACCTTGGATAAGCTTGCGGATGGGCTTGTGAAGGGCATAAATACCTATTATGGCTTTACAAAATGACAGAAGCCTCGGGATAAAGGTCCCACGATAAAGGTTTTATGCTAAGAGCTTTATATTAAAGATAGAAGAAGTATGCGATGATATAGATTTTAAGAGAACTGTCGCTGGCACGAAACAAGTGCTCCTGCGACAGTTCTTTTTTCTTTTTGATGAAATCGGGAGAGTGAAAGCACAGTCTGGCAGCCGACAGAAACTTAGGCTAAAAGATTGTATGAAAATTAACGTGAAATCTTTAACAAAATTTCTGCGGTTGTACTTGCAAAAAGACATTCCATGGAATAGAATATAACCGTACTAAATAGAAAAAACTATTTACGCTATCACAAGCAGGAGGATTTTACTATGGCAGTAAGAGTTGCTATTAATGGTTTTGGACGTATCGGCCGTCTTGCTTTCCGTCAGATGTTTGACGCTGAGGGATACGAGGTTGTTGCCATTAACGATCTGACAAGCCCGGAGATGCTTGCATATCTCCTTAAGTATGATACAACTCATGGCAGATACAACGGAACCGTTGAAGCTGGTGAGGATTCCATCACAGTAAATGGAAAGAAGATCACAATTTACAAGGAGAAGGATGCTGCAAATCTTCCTTGGAAGGAGCTTGATATTGATGTAGTTCTTGAGTGCACAGGCTTCTATACATCCAAGGACAAGGCAATGGCACACATCAATGCTGGTGCTAAGCATGTTGTTATTTCCGCTCCGGCAGGCAATGATTTAAAGACTATTGTATATAATGTAAACCACGAGACACTGACAAAGGATGATCAGATCATTTCCGCTGCATCCTGCACCACCAACTGTCTTGCACCTATGGCTAAGGGACTTAACGACCTGGCTCCGGTTATTTCCGGATTTATGACAACCGTTCACGCTTATACCGGTGATCAGATGATCCTTGATGGACCGCAGAGAAAGGGCAACCTTCGTCGTTCCAGAGCCGGCGCTATGAACATTACTCCGGCTTCCTCCGGTGCTGCAAAGGCAATCGGTCTTGTACTTCCGGAGCTTGCTGGCAAGCTTAACGGTGCTGCACAGCGTGTTCCGACCGCTACAGGATCCACCACAATCCTTGATGCCGTTGTAAAGGGAACCGTTACTGTAGATCAGGTTAACGCACAGATGAAGGCTGAGGAGACAGAGTCCTTTGAGTATAATACGGATGAAATCGTTTCTTCCGATATCATCAATTCTACTGCAGGTTCTATCTTTGATGCGACACAGACCAAGGTTCTTCCGATGCCGGATGGCAACACTCTGGTTCAGGTTGTTTCATGGTATGACAATGAGAACTCCTATACTTCTCAGATGGTACGTACAATCAAGTATTTCGGAACTCTGATTGAGAAATAATCAAAAGAACATTGCAACTGTATAAGACTTTACAAAAAGGTCCGGCCTGCTTGGGCCTGACCTTTTTGTTTGCTATAACAGATGTATTTTTTTCCGGGAGCAGTTCTTTAAACTGCCCGCCGTCAGGCTAGAAGGGAGATTACGCAATGGCCGGTTTAAATAAAAAAACAGTAGATGATATCAATGTCAAGGGTAAGAGAGTCCTTGTAAGATGCGATTTCAATGTTCCTCTTAAGGATGGAAAAATCACAGATGAAAACAGACTTGTAGCTGCGCTGCCAACGATTAAAAAGCTGATCAATGATGGTGGTAAGGTAATCCTCTGCTCTCACCTGGGCAAGATTAAAACCGAAGCTGACAAGCCATCCAAAACGCTTGCTCCGGTCGCTGTACGACTTTCCGAGCTGCTTGGCAAGAAGGTTACTTTTGCAGCCGATCCTGAAGTCGTAGGTCCTAATGCAAGAGCTGCTGTCGCTGCTATGCAGGATGGTGATGTGGTACTGCTGGAGAATACCCGTTACAGAGCCGAGGAGACCAAAAACGGAGATGAGTTTTCCAAGGATCTGGCTTCTCTGGCGGATGTATATGTCAATGATGCCTTTGGTTCTGCGCACAGAGCACATTGTTCCACGGTAGGTGTTACCAAGTATATCAAGGGAGACTGTGTTGTAGGATATCTCATGCAGAAGGAAATCAAATTCCTTGGACAGGCAGTGGAAAATCCGGTACGTCCATTTGTCGCGATTCTTGGCGGAGCCAAGGTTGCTGATAAGCTTAATGTTATTTCCAATCTGCTCGAGAAGTGTGATACGCTGATTATCGGCGGTGGTATGGCGTTTACCTTTGTTAAGGCTCAGGGGCATGAGATTGGCAAGTCTCTCTGTGATGATACAAAGCTTGATTACTGCAAGGAGATGATTGCCAAGGCGGATCAGCTTGGCAAGAAGCTGCTTCTGCCTGTAGATGCCGTCGTTACCGATCATTTCCCGGATCCGATTGATGCACCGATTGATACCGAGGTTGTAGATATTGACAAGATCCCTGCAGATAAGATGGGTATGGATATCGGACCTAAGACACAGGCTCTTTATGCAGATGCAGCTAAAAATGCCAAAACGGTTGTATGGAACGGACCTATGGGCGTGTTTGAAAATCCGACGCTTGCTGCCGGAACCAAGGCAGTTGCCAAAGCACTGGCTGAGACAGATGCTGTAACAATCATCGGTGGCGGTGATTCTGCGGCAGCAGTAAATCAGCTTGGCTATGGTGATAAGATGACACACATCTCCACAGGTGGCGGCGCATCTCTTGAGTTCCTTGAGGGTAAGGAGCTTCCCGGTGTAGCGGCAGTGGATGACAAAGAGTAATTCTGATTACAACCTACCGGTCCGGGCAATCCCGGGCCGGCTTTATGATGAAATCAGACGAGATGACGGATTGTAAAGGAGTTTTCTAAAATGAGAAAAAAAATTATTGCAGGCAACTGGAAGATGAATATGACACCGTCCGAGGCGTTGAAGCTTGTTGAGCTTCTGAAGCCGCTGGTTCAGAATCCGGATGTGGATGTAGTTTACTGTGTTCCGGCAATCGACATCGTTCCGGTTGTAGAGGCCGTCAAGGGTACTAATGTTGCTGTTGGTGCCGAGAATCTGTATTTTGAAGACAAGGGAGCCTATACCGGAGAGATTTCGGCGGATATGCTGCTGGACGCTGGTGTACAGTATGTGATCATGGGCCACTCTGAGAGGAGAGGCTATTTCCATGAAACAGATGCTGATATCAACAAGAAGCTTAAAAAAGCCCTGGAAAAAGGACTGAAGCCGATCGTATGCTGTGGTGAATCTCTGGAACAGAGAGAGCAGGGTATTACCGAGGACTGGATCCGGATGCAGATCAAGATTGCATTCCAGGGTGTAACGGCAGAGCAGGCAAAGGGCGTTGTCATTGCCTATGAGCCAATCTGGGCTATTGGTACCGGAAAGACAGCTACTGCAGCACAGGCGGAAGAAGTATGCAAGGCAATCCGTGATACTATCGCTGCGATCTATGGTACAGATACTGCAGAGGCAATCCGTATCCAGTATGGCGGTTCTATGAATGCCGGTAACTGCAAGGAGCTGCTCGCTCAGCCGGACATTGATGGCGGTCTGATTGGCGGTGCTTCTCTGAAAGCAGATTTTGGAACGATTGTAAATTATAATAAGTAAGTAGCGCAAGAAAAACGAGGGGATAAGTAGTTTGTAAGATACAGATACTTGTCCCCTTTTTTGTCGTTCATTTTCGGATGCGAAAGGACGCAGAATAGATGACCCGGCGAAACTGACGGTCCATGGTAATATGGATTTCGATTCCCTGCTTGTCGATGGTATCAAGCATCAGAATAGTATCATCGGAGCTTCTATCGGCATCTGCGAGTACAGGCAGGGCCTGTACTCTGTCTGCTTCGGATTGGAATGCTTCCGCATCCATCGTAACACTGAGCGAGAGGTGGAGCGTTTCCTCAAGTGCGCTTTCGTATTTATAGTACTGATAGTTTACATCCATGGCAGTTTGTGGGATTTTTGATGGAAAGATCTCTCGAAGCTCATGCTCCATCTCGGTATTCATTTTGTCAAAATACAGATACTGCTTCGGGTTTCTGGTAGCAGAACAGTATGGCGGCAGCAGGCATAGAGTAATGGCTGAAATGATGCCGATGAGCTGTGCCGGGAGAGAGAGCCGGATAAGAGCCCGAACCCATGCTCCCCTTGCAAAGCTTCTTGCCGCAATACCAAAAAATCCAACGAGGAATGGGAGCATCAGTAATAAATACATTGCATTCAGAAACCATGATCTTGAAAATGTGAGTCTCGGATAGCGTATATGGAAGGCAAGCAGTGAGACCAGAAGGACGAGAGCTTCCAGCAGCAGTCCTGAAAGGAGATCCAGCTTCAGCATGTCATGCCAGATCGGCCTGGTCTTCATCATTTTGTGGTCCGTGCGTTTTTTACAATCGGGATGCTTCAATTTCCATACCTCATACTAACGTATTTATGTAACAAAAATGCAGCCACAGTTTTCTGTGACTGCATTATTTTAGCATAGGCGTTTCGTGAAACCAAGTGCCTATGCTGGAGACCCTTTGCACTTTATGTAAGGTACCGGAGCGTACAAAGATCCGGACCTCACAGGTCATATCATAGATGGCATTTATTTCTCCCAGGGAAGATCCGGTTTGCCAAAGTGACCATAGGAGGAAACCAGATTGTAATCCACATCAAGGAGGTGCAGGGAACGGATAATGCCCTTGGGGGTCAGATCGTAGTTCTTGCGGATGGATTCCCAGATCTGATTCCGGTCCTCATGCTCTGTGCCAAAGCAGTCCACATATACGGATACCGGCTCTGCAACGCCGATAGCATAGGCAAGCTGTACCTCGCAGCGGTCCGCCTTGCCGGCATTCACGATATCACGTGCGATCTTACGTGCCATATAGGCTGCGGAGCGATCCACCTTGGAAGGATCCTTGCCGGAAAATGCTCCACCACCATGATGCGCAGCTCCGCCATAGGTATCGGCGATAATCTTTCTGCCGGTGAGACCGGAATCTGCAAAGGAGGAACCGAGCACAAAACGACCTGTCGGATTAACAAGTACGCGGAAATCTGTATTGAGCTCCATCTCCTGTGCGGTTTCCATCATGATGCCGGTGACAATTTCCCGCACTTCTGTAAGGGAGGTTTCCTCGGCATGCTGCGTGGAGATCAGGAAGGTATCAATTCTTCCGGCAGCATAGTCATAGCTGACCTGCGCTTTGGCATCCGGACGCAGTTTCCTAAATCCGTCACGCAGATTAAAATCCCGGAGCTTAAGCAGTGCCTTTGTAGACAGGACATAAGGGATCGGAAGCATCTCCCTGGTTTCATTGGTGGCATATCCAAACATCATGCCCTGATCGCCCGCACCCTCGCGGTCAACACCCATCGCAATGTCCGGAGACTGCTTGGAGATCAGCAGGCGAATGTTATATTTATCGACGTTTTCAAGTCCGATTTTGGTAAGGACAGCTCTTGTCAAGGTATCGTAGTCCGGATCGTAGTTGGTGGTTACCTCGCCAAGGATCGTGATTTCGTAGTCCTTGATGACGGTTTCCGCAGCAATACGGCCGTTGGGATCATGCTGCAGAATGTCAGTTACGATTGCGTCAGAAATCTGGTCGCAGATCTTGTCAGGATGTCCATTGGATACCTGCTCAGATGAAAATAGCATAATGGTTCCTTTCTGCCATAACAGGCATATGATAATGTAAGCAAAAGAAAAGGACTGCCGAACAAATCGACAGTCCGTAACATTCTTCCGTCTTATTGCTCGAAACAAAATTGTTCGCTCAGGTTAGCACCTTCCGTTTCCGGGGTTGCTGCGGTTTCATCGCTCCTATGTAGCTCCGCCGTCTCTGAATAAGTATAGGTTTGTGCAACATATTGTAACAGATCATGGATATATGTCAAGCGCTGTTTTCGCCCTGTTTTTATGAATGACAGTCAGCCGACAGTCAGGCGTGCTGTCTTTGATCATGACAGTCAGGTGCTCTTTACGTTAATGCTCTTGACCGGTCAAATGCGGATTCAATCCGGTAAAGCGGGGCGAACTCTGTAAATCTCTGCATTCTCCGAATTGCCAAAACTATTGTGCATGGTATATACTGATAGCATTCCTGTTAAATATTATACAATTTACCGGAGGTGAAGTTCATGCCAATCAAGGTACAGAATGATTTACCTGCAAAGCATATACTGGAATCTGAAAATATTTTTGTCATGGATGAAGCCCGTGCGATCTCACAGCAGATCCGTCCGCTGAGGATTGCGATTCTTAATCTCATGCCTCTCAAGGAGGATACAGAGCTGGATATTCTGAGGGTGCTTTCCAACTTCCCGATCCAGACGGAGATCACGCTGATGAAGGTAGCCAGCCATCGGGCTACGCATACGGATGCATCTCATTTAAACAAATTTTATGTAACGCTGGATCAGATTGAAAATGAAGCCTTTGATGGTTTGATCATTACCGGCGCACCGGTGGAAAAAATGCCATTTGAGGAGGTGGAATACTGGCAGGAACTGACAGAGATTATGAAATGGTCGGAGACACATGTGTTTTCCACGTTTCATATCTGCTGGGGTGCACAGGCTGGACTTTACTATCATTATGGGATACAAAAGGTCCTGCTGCCAAAGAAGCTGAGCGGTATTTACCGACAAAAAGTGGTTCATCGTAAAAAGATGATTATGCGTGGCATGGATGACTATTTTATGGTTCCGATTTCACGTTATACCGGCATCGATGAGGCGGCGGTCCGCAGCAATCCGGAGCTTTATATGGTTGCAGAAGCCGACAATCCGGAGGAGGGCGGCAGCTATATGATCCTGGCATGTTCTTCACGCCAGATTTTTATCACCGGTCACTCCGAGTATGATAAATATGATCTGGATAAGGAATATAAGAGGGACGTTGCCAAGGGTCTGAACCCGGACATCCCGGTAAACTATTATAGAGACAATGACCCGTCAAAGGAGCCGATCCTCTCCTGGAGATCCACATCTAACTGTACCTATACCAACTGGCTGAACTTTGTGTATCAGGAAACTCCGTATGATCTTAAGGAGCTGAAGCCGGTGCAGTATGACAGCTATCTTAAGGGAGACCATGTCGGCGAACGGGATACTATTATGGGGGCAAACTAATGGATGTATTAGACAGAATCATGAATTACGTAAAGGTGGACACCCAGTCCTCGGAGAGCTCCGGGACGACACCGTCTACCATGAAGCAGTTTGATCTTGGTCGGATGCTTGTCGAGGAGCTTAAGAACCTGGGCGCAGAACGGGTCAAGATCACAGAGCAGTGCTATGTTTATGCAAGGATCCCATCCAATCTGGATCCGGAGATGAATGCCGTCACTCCGCGACTTGGATTTATCGCGCATATGGATACCTCACCATCTGCTTCCGGGGCCAATGTCAATCCCCGCGTTGTTAAAAATTATGATGGAGGAGATATTACACTTGGTCATGGCGTTGTATTGTCGCCGAAGACATTCCCGCACCTTCTAGATGCGCGGGGAGCGGATCTCCTTGTGACGGATGGTTCTACACTGCTGGGAGCAGATGACAAGGCGGGCGTTGCAGAGATCATGCAGATGGCGGAGTATTTCCTCACGCATCCGGAAGTTAAGCATGGAGAGCTTGAGATCGGCTTTACACCGGATGAGGAGATCGGAAGCGGAGCAGAGCTGCTTGATCTTGCTGATTTTGGCGCGGAAGTCGCCTATACTGTGGATGGCGGAACCTTGGGAGAGATCGAATATGAAAACTTCAATGCGGCCTCCGGCACCGTGCATATTCACGGGGTCAATGTACATCCTGGCTCTGCCAAGGATAAGATGATCAACGCATCTCTGGTAGCGATGGAATTTGATAGACTGCTTCCGCCGTGCCGCCCATCCAATACAGAGGGCTATGAGGGATTTTTCCATCTTTGTTCGATTGAGGGAGATGAGACGGATTGTGTAATGAAGTATATTATCCGGGATCATGACCGTGAGAAATTTGAGGCAAAGAAGCAGCAGTTCCAGGCAGCAGCAGATCAGTTGAATGAAAAATATGCCGGGACAGACGCGGAAGTGCAGGTTATGGTTAAGGACTCTTACTATAATATGAAGGAGAAGATCCTGCCCCATATGTACCTGATTGACCAGGCCAAGGAAGCCTTTGCCAAAGCTGGCGTGGAGGCACGCACGGTTCCAATCCGCGGCGGCACAGATGGCGCGCGGCTTTCCTTCCGCGGACTGCCTTGCCCCAATCTCTCGACCGGGGGCGAGAACTACCATGGCATCTATGAGTATCTTAACATTAATTCCATGCGGACCATGGTGGAGGTACTGAAGAACCTTACAACCGGTATGGTAGGTGTCCGGAAATAATATCAGACATCAGGCAAACAGCAGAATGAAAAGAAAAAGAGAGAACCCAATTGTGAGGGCTCTCTCTTTTATTTACCTTATTAAGTTTTTGGTTTATCTGTGCATCGGACTGGTACCATCCTTTGTAGATTTTATATTGCTTAAGGATCCTTCTTGTCCTGTGATAAGTATATTTAAAATATTATCTAAAATAGCTTTGCGCTATGTTTATCTTTTAAATCTTAGGATTATCACATTTACATATGCTTACGAGTTATTATTATTTACGCGATAATATCTCTCAGACTTTGTAAAGGATAAATCGAAGTGGCACTTCGTGGAATTAAGCTTACATGACCATCGGATACTCTTTCCGATGCTGCTGCTTTAAAAAATTACCTTTGACGCTGTCCCGAGATATTATCGACTGACTGTGCTGGAATCATCGCTTTATACCTCGCTTTCTGCAGTTTCGTTCGATGGCTTACCGCCACCACTTTGTTAACGCCCGATCTTATCCTTTCTCGTCAGATAAGATTTGTTAACGTTGAACTTTTTCTTTGTGTCTTAATACTAGCACAAGAATTATTTTTTGTAAATGATAAATAAATAAAAATATTATTTTTATTTATTTGATAAATCTACGGAAATTATGAAAAACGGCTTCCGGAAATGCTATAATCAGGACATGGAAAAGAAAGAGCTGCGGGCTATGATCCGTGAAAAATCAAAAACATTAACAAATGAATATCGCCAGAAGGCAAATGCCGGCATTGAGTCAAGAATCATGATGCATCCGATCTTCCAGCAGGTGGAGACGATTTTCTGCTATGTCAGCATGCCGGAGGAGCCGGATACCCGTGAAATCATTGAGACCGCATGGTCTATGGGTAAGAAGGTTTCTGTCCCGAGGTGCATCCCGGGACCGGAGCACAGGATGGAGGCTGTGATCATCCGCTCCTGGGAGGATCTGGAACCGGGCACGCTGGGGATCCTGGAGCCGAAGCAGGGACTGCCTGTGATCGACGGCTATAAGATTGATCTTGCGTTGATCCCATGTGTGTCGGCGGACCGTTTTGGAGGCAGACTTGGCCATGGAGCCGGATATTATGACCGTTTTCTGCATGGGCAAAGCATGTATAAGTATTGCCTCTGCTTTGAAGAACTGATGGCGGAGCAGATTGCGGGAGCGGATCGGGTTCCGATGGATCCGTATGATATTGTGATGGACCGGATCTTTACAGAAGATAAGGTTTATAATCCAAGGATGGCATCGGAGAACGATGGAGACGATTCGGTGAGAGAAGCATTACGAGGCTCCTCCGGTTTGTTAGGAAAGCTTCTGCGCCGTATGCTGCCGGATCCCGAAAATCGTGGATAAGGCAGGGATATATTGGAGATCAGAGTGGGATGCCCTTGCGTAGGGAAACGGAAATAGAACCGGCATTGAGCTTAAGCAGAATCGAGGAAAATAAAAATATATGGATGATACAAAGCTTGAAACCTTAAAAGAGTGGATGGATGACAGCCACGATATTGTGTTTTTTGGAGGCGCTGGTGTTTCTACAGAGAGCGGAGTACCGGATTTCCGCAGTAAGGATGGACTCTATAACCAGCATGATGTACAGTTTGACCGGTACCGCCCGGAGTATCTTCTGAGCCACAGCTGCCTTATGAATGAGCCGAAGGTCTATTTTGAGTTTCACCGGCAGAAGATGGATACCTGCAGGGTCCAGCCCGACAATGCCCATAAGTATCTTGCGGCACTGGAAAGGACCGGAAAATTAAAGGCAGTAGTGACACAAAATATCGATGGACTGCATCAGAAGGCAGGCAGCCGTGTAGTCTATGAAATTCATGGCAGCGCACTGCGGAATTACTGTATGAAATGCGGCAAGACTTATCCGCCGGATTATATTTTTGATTCCAAGGAAGCGGTTCCGCACTGCACCTGCGGAGGTGTGATCCGTCCGGACATTACGCTGTATGAGGAGAGCCTCCCGGAGGCTGCGGTGAGAGGCGCTGTTAGAAGCATTGCACAGGCGGATATGCTGATCATCGGTGGAACCTCGCTTACGGTTTATCCGGCGGCATCCTATATCCATTATTTTGAAGGTAAGTATCTTGTCATTATCAACCGGGATGAGCTTAATGTACGTATGGATGCACATACGCTAGTAATAAAGGATAAGATCGGTGAGGTGTTTACACGCCTTGCAGAGCTGCAGGGGCTCCGGCTGGATTAAGCGTGCATCCTTCCTTGATCCGTGCTTTAAGGCATTGGATTTATAGAGGGAAAGAGCTGCTTCATGTCCTCCGGCAGGTCACTTTGAAAGGTCAGATCTCTACCAGTGATCGGATGTCGGAAACGCAGGCGCCAGCTGTGCAGCGCCTGCCGCTGCATGTCCTGATACTCCGGATGATAGAGGAAATCTCCGATCAGAGGATGCCCCACATAGTTAAGGTGCACCCGGATTTGATGTGTCCGTCCGGTTTCCAGCTTAAGAGACAGGAGACTCAAGTCCTTGTCGGGACGATACTGCAGCTGCCGGAGATGTGTTACACTGTACTCTCCGTTTTTAAAGTCGATGCAGCGCTCGATGACAGAATCCTGTTTCCGCCCGATCGGAGCATTGATGGTCATGTGAAAGCAGGAGCCTGCCGGATATACGCAATTGGTATCTATCGTATCGGCATCTTGAGAGCGGTGGCTTACGTAGAGACCAGAGCATTCGCATCCGCTGAGTGAGGAGACATCACCATCGGCAATGGCAAGATACTCCCGGTGAATTTCCCGGCGTTTTACCATATCTCCCAGGAGCGCGGCGCTCAACATGTTTTTGGCACTGATCAGGAGCCCACTTGTATCCCGGTCCAGCCGGTTGATGATGCGGTTTACATATTGTGGATATCCGAGGACATGGTGTGTATACCAGCAGAGCGCGTTTCCAAGTGTATCCTTGTAATGCCCCATGGAAGGATGGACCGGCATGCCGGCGGGCTTATTGATCACAAGGAGGTCGTCATCCTCATAGATGATGTTAAGGGGAATGCAGCTTTCCTCGACATGTTCGCTTATCTCTGTTTCGAGGATATTAATCTTGAGTCTGTCACCGTCGGAAAGGATGCATTTTGCCCAGGTCTTACTTCCGTTAAGCAGCATGCCAAAAATGGACTCGCCTGTTTCCGGATGGATGGCAGATGTGTTCCGGAGATGATAGATGATGTGCCGGGAGTATCCCAGGGAACGCAGAAAAGCTCCCACGGTCTCACCGCGGAAGCTTTCCGGTATGGTATACTCCAGTGTGCGTAGATTTACAGCCATAGGAGTCTTTTATGCAAAGTGGAAGGTATCCTTGAGACCGAGCCACTTCTGATCCTTCTCACTCAGATTGAGGGGAGTTCCGTCGTCCAGTGTATACCCCTCGGCGGAAGCATTCCCCTGGTATGTACCGTTTACATGAGGCCAGGTAATGTTGATCTCAGGGTCGTTCCACGCAAGACCGGACTCATCTCCCGGATGCCAAAAATCGGTTACCTTATAGCAGAACTCGGCTACATCCGACAGTACCAGAAATCCGTGTGCAAAGCCTTCGGAAATGTAGAACTGCTTCTTATTTTCCTCAGTCAGCTCGACGCCGAACCATTTGCCGTAGGTTTTACTTCCCTCACGGAGGTCTACAGCAACATCAAATACAGAACCCCTGATTACACGTACCAGCTTGCCCTGTGGATACTGCTTCTGGAAATGCAGACCGCGCAGTACACCCTTTGTGGACATACTCTGATTGTCCTGTACAAATACCATGTCAAGACCTGCAGCATGCATATCGTTTTGATTATAGGTTTCCATAAAATATCCACGGTCGTCGCCATGCACGGTTGGTTCAATAATATAGAGGCCTTCAATCGGCGCTTTGGTTACTTTAATCTGTCCCATTGTAAACTCCTTATGTATAATATGTAGATGCTTCTGCACCCAGTGGCTTTATTATAGATGGCTTTTCCGGAAAAAACCAGTGGAGAGCAGCATTCGCATGGAAAACCTCTGAAAGACATGTAAAGCAGACATGAAAATATGCTTAAATCAGAAGATTTTTACAAAAAACAGTTGACATTGCTGGAATGAAGGACTATTATAGCATTAAATTAATAATAATTATTAATTTCATGTTTGAAGTATTTTTACTCTCGCCGAGGGAGTGGAGATATGTAACGGACGAATGAAGGTAAAAGTACAGATGAAAGGATAGGAGATGAACTATAGCAGACAGCGAGAGGAAGTGATGGATCAGCTTAAACTGCATCATGACCATCCGACAGCGGACATCATCTTTGCGGAGTTAAGAGAAAGAGATCCGAATATCAGTCTTGCCACCGTTTATCGAAACCTGAAGCTTCTTTCCGAGCATGGCGCGATCAAAAAGCTCACCTTTGTTTCAGGGGCGGACCATTTTGATCCTAATACCGAGCTTCATTACCATTTTGTTTGTAATGAATGCGGCAGAGTGTTTGATGTTCCGATGAAAGTTGCCGAGCATCTGGACCAGGATGCCGAGGCGTTTGTGCCTGGCGAGGTCACCGGTCATGAACTCGTTTTTTATGGAGTCTGCGACGAATGCGCGCGGAAATCCTGAGGAAACGGCAGTATCTCAGAATCCGGGAAAACATGTGAGCAAGTTGATTTTAGCAGAAGGCCTAATGGCAGAAAAGGAGATACGTTTATGAAAACTTGGGTATGTTCAGTATGTGGTTATGTATTTGAAGGTGAGAATCCGCCAGAGCAGTGTCCTGTATGTAAGGCACCAGCGTCCAAGTTTGTGGAGCAGACTGGTGAGCTTACCTGGGCAGCAGAGCATGTAATCGGCGTTGCCAAGGATGTTCCGGAAGATATCAAAGCAGACCTCAGAGCAAACTTTGAGGGTGAGTGCTCCGAAGTCGGCATGTATCTTGCAATGGCAAGGGCTGCGTACAGAGAAGGTTATCCGGAGATTGGCGATTATTATAAAATTGCAGCTTACGAGGAGGCTGATCACGCTTCCAGATTTGCCGAGATGCTTGGAGAGGTTGTATCTCCTTCCACGAAGGAAAATCTTACTGTACGTGTTCAGGCTGAGAATGGTGCTACCGCTGGTAAAACCGATCTCGCCAAGAGAGCAAAGGCACTGAATCTGGATGCTATTCATGATTCTGTACATGAGATGGCTCGTGACGAGGCAAGACATGGCAAGGCATTTGCTGGTCTCCTCAAGAGATATTTTGGTTAATTTAAACGATAAGATCGCCTGGTTTGGTGCCAGGCGGTCTTTTTGTATTGCAGCATATGGTAATCTGAACCACGTGCCGAAATATGTTTATTTTTTAACAAATGAATCTGTACGCAATTGACTGCATTCCATTTTTGTTATATAGTACAAAAAGCTATAGGCTTTTATAACTTGCTGAAGTTATGCATAAAATAAACGTTTGTGATCGCTGGCATGCAGAGATCACTTCAGATCATGCAGCGATTTTAAACGCAATGGTAAAAGATAAGAAAGAGCAGAGGTAGATATGACAGATAAAAGACCAGTTGTGCTCCTGATTCTGGATGGGTATGGTATTAATCCTAATCCGGTAGGTAATGCAATTGCAATGGCAGATACTCCGGTCATGGACCGGCTGGAGAAGGAATGTCCTTTTGTAGAGGGGCAGGCGTCAGGACTGTATGTAGGCCTTCCGGATGGACAGATGGGTAACTCCGAGGTTGGACATATGAATATGGGCGCCGGCAGAATCGTATATCAGGAGCTTACCAGAATTACTAAGTCCATAGAGGATGGAGACTTCTATAAAAATACAGAGCTTCTGAGAGCCGTAAATAACTGTAAGGCTAAGGACTCCGCACTGCATCTTTTTGGACTCGTTTCCAATGGAGGCGTGCATTCTCACATTGAACATATATACGGACTTCTGGAGCTTGCAAGACGCAATGGGCTGAAAAAGGTTTATCTGCATGCATTCCTGGATGGTCGTGATACACCGCCGGATTCCGGTAAGGAATTTTTAAATGAAGTTCAGGCTAGGATGGCGGAGCTTGGTGTAGGAGAAATCGCAACGATTTCCGGACGGTATTATGCCATGGACCGGGACAAAAACTATGACCGTGTTTCTAAGGCATATGAAGCGATGACACAGGGAACCGGCAAAACTGCAGCAAGCGTTGCGGAGGCCATCCAGTCCTCATATGATCATAAGGTGTTTGATGAGTTTGTTGAGCCATGCGTGATCCTCAAGGATGGTAAGCCTACTGCGATCATACAGGATGGGGACTCCTGCATATTCTTTAATTTCCGTCCGGACCGTGCACGAGAACTTACACATTGCTTCTGTGACGAGGATTTCAGCTTCTTTGAGAGAGGCAGACGGATTGCGACGACCTTTGTGTGCTTTACGGACTATGATCCGACCATTCCAAATAAATACATCGCATTTCCAAAGCAGTCGGTAACAAAAACACTTGGTGAATATGTCTCCTCTCTGGGACTTCATCAGCTTCGTATTGCGGAGACCGAGAAATATGCGCATGTAACATTTTTCTTTAATGGTGGTGTTGAGGAGCCAAATCCCAATGAGGACCGGATCCTTGTACCAAGCCCTAAGGATGTTCCAACTTATGATCTCAAACCGCAAATGTCATGTCCGGAGGTTTGCGATAAGCTGGTTGCTGCCATCGGCTCCGGAAAATATGACCTGATCATCTGCAACTTTGCGAACCCAGATATGGTAGGCCATACAGGCGTGATCCCTGCGGCGGTTAAGGCAATTGAGGTAGTGGATCAGGCAGTCGGCAGAGTTACAGAGGCGGTGAAAGCGGTCGGAGGTCAGATGATGATCGTCGCGGATCATGGCAATGCGGACATGATGATCAACTATGAGACCGGTGAGCCATGGACTGCACATACAACCAACCCGGTACCGTTTATCCTGGTAAATTCCAATCCGAATTGGAAACTAAGAGAAGGTGGAGCACTTTGTGATGTTGCGCCGACTTTGCTTGAGATGATGGAACTTCCACAGCCGGAGGAAATGACCGGAAAGTCACTGATTATAAGCAAGTAAGTTGCGGGAGACAGAAAATGAAGATAGGAGTTTCAACCGATTCCGGCAGCGGAATTACCCAGGCAGCAGGCAAAGAGCTGGGAATCCGTGTTGTTCCGATGCCTTTCCGGATTGATGGAGAGGAATATTTTGAGGATATCAATATTACGAGAGAGGAATTTTTTGATAAGCTCCAGCATGACGCCGAAGTTTCTACATCTCAGCCGGGCATGGAGGATCTCATGCGGGTCTGGGATGAGCTGCTAGAGGACAATGATCAGGTCGTGCATATCCCGCTTACCTCCGGACTATCCGGAGCTACGCAGACGGCAATCATGCTCTCGCATGATGAGAAGTATGAGGGGAGAGTCTTTGTTCCGGATGACCGTGGGGTTTCTGTCACGCAGCGCCAGGCGGCTGTTAATGCCACCTTACTGGCGGCCCGTGGGTATGATGGAGCCAGGATCATGGAGATCCTGAACCGGGATCATGACCGGAATCAGATTTATATCGGTGTGGATACCTTGAAATATCTTAAGAAGGGCGGCAGGATTACACCGATGGCTGCAGCAATAGGAACACTTCTGCACATAAAGCCTGTGCTGGGGATTACCAACGGAGGTAAGCTGGACTCCTATACCAAGGTACGGACGAGCAAGATGGTCCGGGATGCGATCATCAAGGGACTGAAAACCGAGCTTGCCGGTCGTCTCCAGGATCCGGAGGGCAGGAACTGTTATGTATGCTCCGCCTATACGGATAATCCGGAACAGGCAGCAGAATTTGCCGAGGAGCTTAAGGAGGCATTTCCAAATCGCCTCAATGACGAGATTATTGTAAATCCGTTGTCGCTTCTGATCAGCTGCCATATCGGACAAAATGGTCTTGGAGCGGCTGTGATTGAGCGTACACCGGAGCTTATGGAGTAATTTCTTACATTATAGAGGTTTACAATTGAATTATCGCAGACCATGTTTACTGATGGCAGTGATGTTTGTACTTGGAGAGTGTATCAGTGCAGAGGAAACAGGTCCGCTTTTGCATGCTTTGTCGGGAGCAGCAGTGTTGTTTTTGACAGGAGCAGGTCTATTACGGAAAAAAGTAAGGAGGGGTGCAGCCGCACTTCTCCTTTTTGTGTTTTTACTGGGATTCTGCCGGTATCATATTGCAGAGCAGGGTTTTAAGAAAAATCAAAGCCGCATTTTATATTTTGGAGAGCTCAACGTAGCTCTTACGGGGAAGGTCGTCGCATATTACGGCAGCAAGGATACATATCGTGTGATTTTATCCGGGAGTATGCTGTCCAGTGCCTATGGCAGTCTCCGGGAGCTTCCGGAGACTGCAACGGAAATGCAGCGTAAGAGATATGACCAGCCGGTAGGCAGGATCATGGTATATCTGGATGCGCCGGCGGATGTCTATCCCGGGCATGAGGTCAGGATTACCGGTAAAATGGCACAGGAGGAGCAACCGCAGAATGAAGGTCAGTTTGATTACGGCCGTTACCTCCGTTCACAGGGAATCAGCGGAAGCATGTATGGGAAACGTATGGAAATCGTCGGAGGAGATGTACTTCCGTTATGGAAGATTTTGCAGCGTTTCCGGGAGTGGTGTCAGGAAGCATTCCGCACAATTTGTACCGAGAGTGGCAGTGGCATCTATCAGGCAGTTCTGCTCGGGGAGAGGGGAGAAATGCCGGAAGAGATCAGCAGGCTGTTTCAGGAGAGCGGCATTTCCCATATTCTTGCGGTCTCCGGTCTGCACCTCAGCATCCTTGGTATGGGTTTTTATAATATCCTGAGGAAGGGAAGGCTGCATCAGAAGGCAGCGGGAATTTTTGCCGGGATTCTGATTTTATTGTACGGGACTTTTACCGGCTGCTCCGGCTCTGCCATGCGTGCCGTGATTATGCTGCTCCTCCAGTTCCTGGCGCGTTCTATGGGGAGAACCTATGACATGCTCTCGGCAGTCGGAGTGGCAGCGGTTCTTTTACTTTTACGGAGTCCGTATCTGCTTTTTACCGGAGGCTTCCAGCTGAGCTTTGCTGCGGTGCTATCGATCGGACTTGCCATGGATCTGCCAAAACTCAAGTGGCAGATCGTAGAAACCATCCGCATTGCGCTGCTCCTGCAACTGGGAATGCTCCCGATTGTTTTGTATCATTACTTTAAGCTCCCTTTATATAGCCTGCTTTTGAATCTTCTGGTTCTTCCGCTCATGGGATATGTACTTGGAGGAGGCATACTCGCATTGGCTTTGTATCCGTTTTCAACGTTGCTTGCCAGAGTGGCAATCGGCGGGGGTCATATGATCATTGCATTTTACAAGTGGCTGTGTGAGGCAGTCAGCACCTGGCAATATGCAAGCCTTGTCCTCGGGAGACCAGGCATGGGAGATATACTGGTGTATTATGGCGTTTTGCTTCTGCTGTTCTGTATCCTCGAGAGACGCGGACGCAGACAGGAGAGGACCCCATATCTTGAAAGAGCTATTATACTGCTTATCATGTTTATACAGATATGGAACCTGATCCCAGATAAGCCACAGAAAACAGAAATAACAGCGCTATATGTGGGACAGGGTGACGGATTTATAATCAGAAACAGAGATATAGTGGTTACAATGGATCAAGGATCGACATCTGACAAGCATTTCGGGGAGAATGTTCTCGAACCATATCTTTTGTCACAGGGGATCTCCTGCATTGACGCAAGCATGATCAGTCACTGTGACAGCGATCATTACTCCGGAATCCTGTATCTGCTTACGGAAACCAGTGCAGTTCGGATCAGGAGGATGATCCTACCGGCAGCGGCAAAGCTTGACTCCAGGTATGATACGCTGAGACAGGCGGCAGCACAGCGAAATACGGAAATCAAGTATATGCAATCCGGAGATGAGATGACAGTTACGGAAGAGAAAGAAAAGGAAGAGGAGAAGCTGGCATTTCAATGCATTTATCCTGTAGACGATACACACATTGAGGATGCCAATACGCAGTCATTGGGGATCATGCTCACGGCAGGTCGTTTCCATATGCTGTTTACGGGAGATATGCCAAAGGAAGCGGAGGAAGTGATGCTTCAGGAGATGCAGCGGCGGAGGCTTGTGGAAGATATCGATGTGCTTAAGGTAGGGCACCATGGCAGTGCTACCAGTACATCGGAGCTGCTCCTTGAGACATTATCTCCGACATACGCTCTCATCAGCTATGGACGAAACAACGACTACGGACATCCCCATCAGGAAACGATGGAGAGGCTCCGGCAACGTGGAATCAGGCTTCTGGAGACGGCCAGGCTTGGAGAGATCCGCATAATTCCAGAACAGGACGGAAGTATCCGGCTTTATCATTATCGTAAGGCAGCAGGATAAAGCCGGATGCATAAGACGGAAAAGACAGTAAAAGTATTACGTCAGGATTTATGTGTCAGGACATAGAGTAAAATAATAAAAGTAATAAAAAGGACCTTCGGCGGGTTAGTCCGAAGGTCCTCATGAGTAACATATGATTAAAAACGTTCCAGGTACGGCCTGAAATCAAACCTTGTAAAAAACGATGTTAGGTAAAATAAATGTGAAATGCCGGATGAAGCATTATGCCATAGCAGAAACTGCCTTGGACATATGTGCAACCTTTCTGGATGCGTTGTTAGCCTTAAGGATGCCCTTGCTGTGTGCCATAGCAACCTTCTTCTGCGCTCTTCTGAGAGCTTCCTGTGCAGCTGCCTTATCACCAGCCTCCACTGCTGCGTAAACCTTTTTAATATAGGTCTTTACCTCGGAACGAATTGCCTTATTGCGCTCGTTCCGGTCATTGCCGATTAATACTCTCTTTTTTGCGGATTTAATATTTGCCATTTTGATGCCACCTTTCTATAATTTGAGGTGTTTTCAAATACCTGGACACGGACAGTTTGAAAACATGCTCAATTATCATATATAAAGGTATTTCACTTGTCAAGAACAATTCCCGGGCAAAATCAAGGGAAATCAGGGGATGCAGCGGTTTTTTATGGCAAAACCGGTCAGGGTATGTTAGGATTACTAGCGAGCTTTCACAAATAATAGGAAACAATTTTTGGACAGCAATATTCAGAAAGTAAAATCGAGTCAGTAATTTTCGTTTTCATTTCATTTATTTATATAGGAGAAAAATTTAAGAAAGATGACAACAATAGATCAGAGCAAAATCCGGAATTTCTGTATTATTGCCCATATCGATCACGGCAAGAGCACGCTGGCGGATCGGATTATTGAGATGACCGGCACATTGACACAGCGGGAGATGCAGGAACAGGTGCTTGACAATATGGAGATCGAGAGGGAACGTGGCATCACGATTAAATCCCAGACAACCCGTGTCATTTATAAGGCAAAGGATGGGGAAGAGTATATTTTTAATCTGATCGATACCCCGGGGCATGTGGATTTTAACTATGAGGTTTCCAGAGCCCTGGCAGCCTGTGATGGGGCAGTCCTGATTGTTGATGCGACACAGGGCATCCAGGCGCAGACGCTTGCCAATACCTATCTTGCTCTGGACCATAATCTGGAAATCATGCCGGTAATTAACAAGATCGATCTTCCATCGGCAGATCCGGACCGGGTTGCCGAGGAGATTGAGGATGTTATTGGCATTGAAGCCATGGATGCTCCTAGGATTTCCGCAAAGACAGGACAAAATGTGGAGGAAGTACTGGAAGACATTGTAAAAAAGATTCCGGCACCGGGCGGCAGTCCGGATCATCCTCTGCAGGCGCTGATTTTCGATTCGGTTTATGACAATTACCGGGGCGTTATCATTTTCTGCAGAATCCGTGAGGGTAGAGTCAAGGTGGGGACCAGGATCCGACTGATGGCTACCAGTGCGGAATTTGACGTAACCGAGGTGGGATATTTCCGCCCTGGTCAGTTTACGCCATGCGATGAGCTGTCTGCTGGTATGGTTGGCTATATTACCGCATCTATTAAGGATATCCGTGATACAAGAGTTGGTGATACGGTGACAGACGCAGCCAATCCCGCGGAGAAACCACTGCCCGGATATAAAAAGGTGCAGTCGATGGTCTTCTGCGGTATTTATCCTGCGGATACTATGAGATATCCGGACTTACGAGATGCGCTGGAAAAGCTGCAGCTTAACGATGCGGCGCTCCAGTATGAGCCGGAAACATCCCAGGCACTGGGCTTCGGCTTCCGTTGCGGATTCCTGGGTCTTCTGCACCTGGATGTTGTACAGGAGAGACTGGAACGCGAATATAACCTGGATCTTGTAACCACGGCGCCCTCAGTAGTGTATCATGTCTATAAGACGGATGGCACTATGATGGAACTCTCCAATCCGGCAAATCTCCCGGATCCAGCGGAAATTGATCACATTGAGGAGCCGATTGTCGAAGCGGAAATTATGGTGACGCCGGACTTTATGGGATCGATTATGACGCTTTGTCAGGAGCGTCGCGGCGTGTACAAGGGTACCGAATATATTGAAGCCAACCGGGCAATTCTGAAATATGATATGCCGTTAAACGAAATTATTTATGATTTTTTTGATGCCATTAAGTCCCGGTCCAAAGGCTATGCTTCTTTTGACTATGACCTTAAGGGATATGCCACCAGCAAGATGGTAAAGCTGGACATCCTGGTGAACCATGAAACAATAGATGCGCTTTCCTTTATTGTACATGCGGATTCTGCTTACGAGCGCGGTAAGAAGATGTGCGAGAAGCTGAAAAATGAAATCCCGAGACAGCTTTTTGAAATCCCGATTCAAGCTGCGATCGGTGGGCATATTATGGCGAGAGAAACCATCAAGGCGCTTCGCAAGGATGTGCTGGCAAAATGCTATGGTGGTGATGTTTCCCGTAAAAAGAAGCTTCTGGAAAAGCAGAAGGAGGGCAAGCGCAGGATGCGTCAGTTCGGAAATGTAGAGATTCCACAGTCGGCGTTTATGAGCGTGCTGAAGCTGGATTCGGATTAATATAACTTGCGGTATGGAATGACAGAAATTCCATAGCTTAGAGTTATATGAAATATGACGATTCGTTTTATGGCATATATTGAAATCCTTTTTTTCTGAGACTATACTAAGTGCGTTAAGTGAAAGGAGATTTACCATGGCAAAGAAAAATCTTGACTGGGGTAACATTGGTTTTGCATACCATGTTACAGATAAAAGATATGTTTCCAACTGGAAGGACGGTAAATGGGATGAGGGAGCACTGATTTCCAACCCGGAAGTCACATTAAACGAGTCAGCAGGTATGCTGCAGTACTGCCAGCAGGTATTTGAAGGTATGAAAGCTTATACCTGGGAGGATGGTTCTGTTGTGTGCTTCCGCCCGGATCTCAATGCAGACCGTATGTACGAGTCAGCACAGCGGATTGAGATGCCACCATTTCCTAAGGATCAATTCCTGGATGCTATTGATCAGGTTGTCAAGGGAAATCTGGATTGGGTTCCTCCATATGGATCCGGTGCATCTCTTTATCTGCGCCCGTATGAGTTTGCAACAGGCGTAGTGATCGGTGTGAAGCCTGCAGATGAGTACCAGTTCAGAGTTTTCTGTACACCAGTTGGACCGTATTACAAAGGCGGCGCAACTCCGATTGCCATTCAGGTCTCCGATTTTGACCGTGCAGCACCTCGTGGAACCGGTGCTGTCAAGGCAGGACTGAATTATGCGATGAGTCTGCATTCCTCTGTACTTGCGCATAAGGCAGGGTTTGCCGAGAATTTGTATCTTGATCCGGCAACCAGAACCTATGTAGAGGAGACTGGCGGTTCTAACGCAATTTTTGTAGATAAGGCAGGAAATCTTGTAGTGCCGAAGTCTCCGTCCATTCTGCCTTCTATCACAAGACGCTCGATCGTTTACCTGGCAGAGCATTATCTTCATATCCATGTTGATGAGAGGCCTGTGAAGTATGAGGAGATCAAGAACTTCCAGGAGTGCGGTCTTTGCGGAACGGCTGCGGTTATTTCTCCGGTTGGACGTATTGTAAATCATGATGATGTTATCAATCTTCCGTCCGGTATGGAGAAAGCCGGCCCTGTGATCGGTGAGCTTTACGATACCATTACCGGTATCCAGAGCGGCAGAATTGAGGGCCCAGAGGGCTGGATCCGTCATATCTGCTGATTGCGATCCGGGCGCAGCTCCAGCATGAGTAAAACAAGATAAGATAATTTAAGTAGAATAATTTAGGTAAATTTCAGTAAAATAAAAGTATCGGAAATGGTGTTTTATGCCATTTCCGATACTTTTTTAGTCCGGGATGGAAACTTAAGTCAGTAAAAAGTCACTGAGGATTGCATTGCTGACATTCATACCATGCTCGGAAAAGCGATAATGATAATTCTCATGGATCAGCAGCCCCTCCCGTGTATACTGCTCGAGCTGCCGCCCAAATACGGTGTGGATATCCACGGAGAAGCGGCGAATGAACTCGAGCTCGGAGATCCCCTCGATCCGCCGTAGGCCTAGAAACATAAATTCTTCCATCTGATTTTCCCGGGAGAGAATTTGCATATTCTGATGCAGCCTTACAAAGCCATGTGCAGCATCTTCCGGGAGATCCATATCCAGATATGCCCGGTAATCCCGGATATTGCTCCAGCGTATACCATTAAAATAAGAGGACGCGCCAAGCCCAAATCCCAGATAGGGAACATTGGACCAGTAGCCGTAGTTATGACGACATTCGTAACCGGGTTTTGCGTAATTGCTGACTTCATAGCGGCGATAGCCATATCGGTTGGTCAATTCCTTTGTGATCTCATCCATCGCGACATCCTCATCCTCTGATGGCAGTGACAGCGTCCCGGCAGCCTGCATTCGCTGAAATACGGTGCCCTCCTCGATAATCAGATTGTAGATGGAGACATGCTCCGGCTTCAACATCAGGACATTGCGCAGGGTTTTGCGCCAGCTGGCCGTGGTCTGTCCCGGGATTTCATTCATAAGATCGATGTTGATGTTTTGAAAACCCTCCATGCGGGCATCCTGGTAGCATTTCAGGAAGTCCTCAAAGATATGCAGCCGTCCGAGGGTTTTGAGCTCAGTGTTGTTTGCGGACTGCAGTCCGATGGAGATCCGGTTGATGCCGGAGTCCCGGTAGGAGGCAAACTTATAACGTAATGTGGAGGCTGGATTCAGCTCAATGGTGATTTCCGCGCTTTTTCTTACATTATAATGACGTCGGATGGTATACATGATGCGGGAGATGCATTTCGGCTCCAGTATAGATGGCGTGCCGCCTCCTATAAATATAGTAGAGATTTCATAGGCAGCTGCGGATGGAGCAGACAGAGTGATTTCCTGACAGAGCCTGTTGATATAGGCGTCGTGCTCCTTCGCGTTTACGGGGAAGGACAGAAAGTCGCAGTAGTTGCATTTGCGTGCGCAGAATGGGATGTGAATGTATAGTTCCAGCTGTTTTGTATCGTTTACATTGATGATTTCATCTGACATGAAGCTATCTCCTTGAATGCTATTAAATGTAGCATAGCTTTTACAAATCCTCAAGCCGGACGGGGGATTTACCATTGCATTTACTCTTGCATAAAAATTTGTTATGGGGTACGATTACTGATAATTTCTGATATTAAAGCAATAAAGTAAAAAGAGGGGTAAGGATATGACACTTTCTACAATCGGCATGGCTGCAGCCATGATATTTTATCTGGCATTCATGCTATGGATCGGCTTTCAGCTCTCGGACAAAAATGATACAGCCGGAAATTTCTATCTTGGCGGCCGTCAGCTTGGACCGTTTGTGACGGCAATGAGTGCCGAGGCATCGGATATGTCCAGCTGGCTTCTTATGGGTCTGCCGGGGCTTGCGTATCTCAGCGGTATTGCGGATCCGGGATGGACAGCAATTGGTCTTGCGTTTGGCACGTATCTTAACTGGCTGCTTGTTGCCAAGAGGATTCGCGTCTATACCGAGGTGAATGATTCCATTACGATACCGGGGTTTTTTTCCAACCGGTATGGAGATAAGCGCAGGATTCTGACACTGATTTCCGCGGTGATCATTGTAGTATTTTTTATTCCGTATACCGGCTCCGGCTTTGCCGCCTGCGGCAAGCTTTTCAGCAGTCTATTTGGCATTGACTATCATCTTGCCATGATTGCAAGTGCCTTTGTCATCATGGGATATACGTCTCTCGGAGGATTTCTCGCGGCAAGTACGACCGATTTCATTCAGAGCATCATCATGTCGCTGGCACTGATCATCGTGCTGGTCTTTGGATTTAGCAAGGCGGGAGGCGTCGGTGCGGTACTGGATAACGCGAGATCACTCCCGGGATATCTCAGCATGCTCCAAAGTTATAATGCGGAGACAAACAGTGCTGCGCCCTATGGATTTCTTAATGTCATTTCCATGTTTGCATGGGGACTTGGCTACTTTGGTATGCCACACATTCTGCTTCGATTTATGGCGATCCATGATAAGGAAAAGCTGGTGCTGTCCCGCAGGATTGCTTCTGTCTGGGTTGTGATCTCCATGGGCGTTGCCGTACTGATCGGTATGGTAGGACTTGGCATGACAAAGACAGGTGCGATTGCGTCTTTGCATGGCTCTGCTTCGGAGACAATTATTGTAAAAACGGCGAGTCTGCTTGCAACACATGGGCTGCTTGCAGCATTGATTGCAGGCATTGTACTCTCTGGTATCCTGGCGTCCACCATGTCTACAGCAGATTCGCAGCTGCTTGCGGCGTCCTCTTCTATCACCAATGATATCCTGGTGGATTTTTTCCACGTCAAGCTGGATGAGAAGCAGATGCTGTATATCGCGAGGGCAAGCCTCCTGATTATTGCGGTTCTGTCCATCTCGATTGCCTGGAATCCGGATAGCTCTGTATTTCAGATTGTATCCTTTGCATGGGCAGGCTTCGGAGCTTCCTTTGGACCGGTTGTACTGCTGGCACTTTTCTGGAGACGTTCTAATCTGCAGGGTGCGATTGCAGGGATGCTGGCAGGCGGAATCATGGTATTTGTATGGAAGTATCTTGTGCGCCCGATGGGAGGCGCCTGGGGGATTTATGAGCTGCTTCCGGCATTCATTACCGCGATTCTTGTAAATGTTCTGGTCAGCCTGCTGACACCGGCACCCAATGTGACGATTACGGCGGACTTTGATGAAGTTAAGAAGATTATGAAGGAATCCTGATGGCGTATAAGAAAAACGAGGATCAGACCAGATACCTTAAACTTAATGAGGATCTGAAATCCGGACAGTATCAGCCGGTATATCTCTTGTACGGAGAGGAAAATTATCTGAAGCTCTCCTATAAAAAGATGTTTCGTAAGGCGATCGGCGGTGAAGATGAACTGAATTATACCTATTATGATGGTGCTCCGGAGCTGGATACACTGATCGGATCACTGGAAACCATGCCGTTTATGCTTTCCACGGACCGTCTTGTAGTGGTAAGCGGCTCCGGCTATTGCATGAAAAGCGCTCCGGAGCGTCTTATTGAATATCTGCCTACGATGCCGTCCTCCAGTCATCTTATGCTGATTGAGGATGATGTGGACAAACGGAATAAGCTGTATAAGCTCATTCAGAAGCTTGGCTTTGTCTGTGAGCTCGGTGAGCAGGATCCTCGGATGCTTGCAGGCTGGGCGGCAAGGTATCTTGACAGGGCAGGGAAAAAGATCCGGAGCTCCACGATGACCTATCTCCTTACAAAAACCGGCAGCAGCATGGATAACATCGTGAGTGAGCTGGAAAAGCTGATCGCCTATACAGGAGAGCGGGATGTGATAGAGGACGCCGATGTGACGGAAATCTGCTCTCAGAATGTTGAGGACCGGGTGTTTGACATGATCTCGGAGCTGAGTCTTGGAAATACCGGCAAGGCAATGCAGTACTATAGTGACCTGCTGACGCTGCAGGAAGCACCGATGAAAATTCTTGCGCTCATGCGCCGTAACTTTAATCAGCTGCTTCTCACCAAGGAGAGCATGATGCAGGGGATGAACCGTAAGGATGCTGCAGAGTATGTGCATGTCAGTCCCTGGGTGGTGCAGAAGCTGATGGATCAGGCAAGACATTATACGCTGGAGAGCCTTGTTAAGTACATCTCCCGCTGTATGGATTATGATGAAGCCATTAAAAACGGAAATCTCACGGATCAGCTTGCGGTCGAGCTGCTGCTTACGAGTTGATGGCAGCAGATGATAAAATTGAAAGAAATTGTAAATTGACTTTTTACTTCCTGTACATTATCTTTTTACTATTATTATTTGATGCCATAATTTCTGGGAGGCTATTATGAACTTAAAAAAAGCAGCGGTATGTTTTATTACGATGGCTCTGACGGGGCTTGTGAGCGTACCGGCATTCGCAGATGAGCTTGGACCTGCCTTTAAAAATGGAACACAGATTACAATGCAGCAGGGTGCTCTGATCGCGTCGGGCGCAGAGGATCGTAAGACTTCCGCAGAGGCTTCCGATCAGAATGCGCAGAAATCCGCGCTTCCTGCAGAGGTGAAGTCAAAAGATGCTGACACCACGACAGTCGCAGCTAAGAAAAATCAGAATAGAGCGGGAGAGACACCGGTAGGTGTAGTTGTTACCGAGGAATCCAAGGCTTATAGTAAGGGGGCCGCTCTTGGAAACTTCCAGATTGTTGGATATTACGGAGAGGGCAAAACCTACTCCGGCGCGTATACCAGGGCAAACCACACCGTTGCTGCAGATACGGATGTTCTGCCGCTTGGCACAAAGATCTTTATCGGAGATACGGTCTATACGGTTGAGGATATCGGAAGTGCGGTCAAGGGCAATATGATCGATATTTACTTTGACAGCTATGAGGAAGCGGCGAATGTTACCCGCCTGGGGAGACGCTATGCTGATGTGTATGCCGCAGTTAAAAAATGAGATTACGTGCACTGGTTTAAGCAATTTGTGACATTTCAGTAAAAACGTCCTCGTATTTATGGAATCGTAAGTTTCCGGTAATAATTAAAAGGAAAGAATCACCATATTCTGGTGGTTCTTTTTTTTATATCTTTGTGCAATGTTGCAGAAATATATAAAAACTGCACAGAGGAAAAATCCGCTTCGCAGCTTCTCTCCTGCAAAATGCCTATCGCAGATTACTTGACAGACTCGTAAAATCCGCTTATCATGCGACGAAGTCGGGCTGAAATGATTCAGCTCGTATTTTTTTAGAGTGTAACGAATCGGATTCCGGATTTCCGGAGGAAAAGGAGGACATTTTTTGGGTCGTCGAGAACATAGCTTTTTATACATACGTGAGCTGCTTTTAGTGATTGCACTGATGCTTTTTCTGGGAGGCTGCATGAGCTTCACAGCATCTGCAGGTACCATCAAAGGAACCAAGGCGCTGTTTATCACAGCCGGTGCGGATGCAGAGGCGGAAGCAAAGGAAGCAGAGGAAAAGGCAAAGGCAGAAGCGCTCGCCAAGGCGGAGGCAGAAAAAAAGGCACAGGAGGAAGCGGCGGCAGCAGCACGGCTGACACTCCCGGATGGCAGAACATTGACGCCGCTGGGTTCATTTAGAATCACCGGATATTGTCCATGCTATCAGTGCTCGGAGGGACATGGCTCTGTGACAGCCATCGGGACCCGCGCGAGATCCGGACGTACCGTCGCCGTGGATCCGAGGGTGATTCCCTACGGTACCCATCTTCTGATTAACGGGCATGAATATGTTGCGGAGGACTGCGGCGGCGCCGTCAAGAGAAATCATATTGATGTGTATTTTGACAGCCATCGGGAGGCTGCCAATATCCTTTACTATACAGAAGTCTATATTATCCGGTGATATATGTTTCCGGACCTAAGGCGCGAAATGTCATTTAAAAAGGGCATGAGCGCCTTTTTTCATACTTTTTTCACAGTTCTTTTTTGGGAAATCCCTTGACACCCTTTCGGACCTAGAGTATTATAACCAATAGAAATTAGCACTCTGCATTTTTGAGTGCTAACAAATCATTAAGAAGGAGGCAGTCAGATGGAATTGGACAATCGTAAAGTCGTGATTCTGACAACGATTATCAAAAACTATCTTGAGACCGGAGAGCCGGTCGGATCAAGAACAATCAGTAAGTATTCCGGACTGAATCTGAGCTCTGCCACCATTCGGAATGAAATGAGCGATCTGGAGGAAATGGGCTATATTGTGCAGCCGCATACTTCAGCCGGCAGGATTCCCTCTGATAAAGGGTACCGGTTTTATGTGGATCAGCTGATGCAGACGCAGCGGGATGAGCTTGATGATGTGAGATCCGAGATGTTCCAGAAGGTTGATAAGCTGGAAAATACACTTAAGACCCTGGTGAAGGCTCTTGCGGAGGATACCCATTACGCAGCCATGGTTTCCGGACCGACAGTACATACCAATAAGATCAAGTTTATTCAGGTATCGATCGTTGATGCAAGACGACTGCTTCTCGTGATCATGCTGGAGGGAAATCTTGTTCGAACTGCGACAGTGAGCCTGGATGGTTGCGAGGAACTGGATTTCAACCGTATGCTGAGCATCAATATGCTGCTTAACGACGAGCTGGACGGGCTGACCGGCTCGGATATCACGGAGGGGCGGATCGCGCAGATTTACGCACGGACGAGTTTTAAGAAAACCGTGGGATCGATACTTGCAGCTATTCACAATATACTTAGTGTTAATGGCAGCAATGTCCAGATCTATACGTCCGGAGCAACCAATATTTTTAAATATCCGGAGCTTTCCGAGTCGGACAAGGCCTCCAAGCTGATTTCCGCGCTGGAGCAGAAGGATGAGCTGATTGAGCTTGTTCATGATGCCAGTGAGGATGCAGAGGAGAGCAGAAATCCGATTCAGGTATATATCGGTAACGAGTCACCGCTACAGAATATGGCGGATTGTTCTGTGATCACTGCCAACTATGAGCTTGGCAATGGTCTGAGAGGAACCATAGGAGTGATTGGTCCGAAACGGATGGACTATGAAAAGGTCCTTGAGGTTTTAAACAAGGTCATGAATGAAATGGACCAGGCGTTTCGGAAGTAGACATATATAGACAGGAAACGGGAAAGGAGCACATCTTGCAGGAAGAAGAAAAAAAGACTTCCCCGGAGCAGGGCACAGAAGAAGCCAGAGCCGGAGAAGCACAGGATACAGTAACAAAGGAAACAGATGAAGCAAAGGCAGCAGAGCATGTCGAAGCTTCTCAAAAGGAGGACGCTTCGGATGCCGAAGCTTCGGAAGCTGCAGAGTCCGGAGACCAGAAAACAGAGTCCAAGGTAAGAGATCTCCAGAAGGAAAAATACGAAAAGGAAATTGCGGAGTGCAAGGAGAAGTACTTAAGACTCTATGCAGAATTTGACAATTTCCGGAAACGATCGGAAAAGGAAAAGTCCCAGATGTTTGATATGGGAGCACGGGACGTTATAGAAAAAATCCTTCCGATTGTTGATAACTTTGAGAGAGCGCTGGGAACTGTGGAAAAAGAGGATGAGGACGATGCCTTTACCAAGGGCGTCCGCGGAATCTATAAGCAGATCCGTAAAATGTTTGAGGATCTGGATGTAAAGCCGATCGAAGCAGAAGGCGCAAAATTTGACCCTAATCTTCACAATGCCGTGATGACTGATACCGAGAGTGATGCCGAGGAGGATACCATTACACAGGACCTCCAGAAGGGATACACCTATAAGGGACAGGTTGTCCGTCATTCCATGGTGAAGGTAAAAAAATAAAGAATCATCATTTAACTGTTTTTAATAAAGGAGATATGAATTATGGGAAAGATTATTGGTATTGACTTAGGTACAACAAACAGCTGTGTGGCAGTTATGGAAGGTGGTAAGCCCACTGTTATCGCCAATGCTGAGGGTATGAGAACCACACCGTCCGTTGTGGCATTTACCAAAAACGGCGAGCGTCTTGTGGGTGAGCCTGCAAAGCGTCAGGCAGTAACCAATGCGGACAGAACGATTTCCTCCATCAAGAGACATATGGGATCTGATTACAAGGTTACCATTGACGGCAAGAGCTATACACCGCAGGAGATTTCCGCAATGATCCTTCAGAAGCTCAAGGCTGATGCAGAGGCATATCTTGGCGAGAAGGTTACCGAGGCGGTTATCACGGTTCCGGCATATTTCAACGATGCCCAGAGACAGGCAACAAAGGATGCCGGTAAGATCGCAGGTCTGGATGTAAAGCGTATCATCAATGAGCCGACAGCCGCAGCACTCGCTTATGGTCTTGATGAGGGCGATGAGCAGAAGATCATGGTTTATGATCTTGGCGGTGGTACCTTTGATGTATCGATCATCGATATCGGTGATGGCGTAATCGAGGTTCTGTCTACCAACGGTGATACACACCTTGGCGGTGATGACTATGATGCAAGAATCCAGAACTGGATGGTAGAGGAGTTTAAGAAGGCAGAGGGCGTTGATCTTTCTCAGGATAAGATGGCAATGCAGAGACTTAAGGAAGCTGCTGAAAAGGCCAAGAAGGAGCTTTCTGCTTCTACTACAACAGAAATCAACCTTCCGTTTATTACAGCAACTGCCGAAGGTCCGAAGCACCTGGATATGACGCTGACAAGAGCTAAGTTTGAGGAGCTGACTGCAGATCTCACCGAGAGAACCGCAGTTCCGGTACAGAACGCACTGCGTGATGCAGGACTTACGGCTGCAGACCTTTCCAAGGTACTGCTGGTTGGTGGTTCCACACGTATGCCGGTTGCACAGGAGAAGGTAAAGCAGCTGACCGGTAAGGAGCCGTCCAAGACGCTTAACCCGGATGAGTGTGTTGCAATCGGCGCAGCAATCCAGGGTGGTAAGCTCGCAGGCGATGCCGGTGCAGGTGATGTGCTTCTGCTGGATGTAACACCGCTTACACTTTCTATCGAGACACTTGGCGGTGTGGCAACTCCTCTGATCAAGAGAAATACAACCATTCCTACCAGAGCATCTCAGGTTTTCTCCACTGCCGAGGATAATCAGACTGCTGTAGATATCCACGTTGTACAGGGCGAGCGTGAGTTTGCAAGAGACAACAAGACACTCGGACAGTTCCGCCTGGATGGTATTTTACCTGCTCGTCGTGGTGTACCTAAGATCGAGGTTACCTTTGATATCGATGCCAACGGTATCGTTAATGTATCCGCAAAGGATCAGGGTACCGGCAAGGAGCAGCATATTACAATTACCTCCGGATCTAATATGTCCAAGGAGGATATTGATAAGGCAGTAAAGGAAGCAGCACAGTATGAGGCTGCCGATAAGGAAAAGAAGGAAGCCATCGAGGTACGAAACGGTGCAGATTCCATCGTATTCCAGACCAAGAAGGCACTTGAGGATGTCGGAGACAAGGTTTCCGCACAGGATAAGGCACAGGTAGAGGCTGATCTTAAGGCTCTTGAGGATGTGCTTCAGGCAAATCCGCTGGAAGGTATCACCAAGGATGGTGCCGAGAAGATCAAGGCTGCACAGGAAACTCTGATGAAGTCCTCACAGTCTCTTTTCTCCAAGGTATATGAGCAGGCACAGGCTGCACAGGGTGCGGCTGGTCAGGCAGGAGCTCAGAGCACTGCCGGTGCTGAGAACCAGACACATGAGAGCAATGGCGGCAATGACGATAATGTCGTTGACGGTGACTTTAAGGAAGTATAATATATAAAAGCAAATGTAAAGCAGCCAGAATAGGAAGCGGCAACGCTTCCTATTCGGTTGTATTCAGGATATTAGAGGAGATAAAACCAGATGGCAGAACAAAAGCGGGATTATTATGAGGTCCTTGGCGTAGACAAAAATGCCGATGACGCGACCATCAAGCGGGCTTTCCGAAAGCTTGCCAAGAAGTATCATCCAGATGCCAATCCGGGAGACGCGACTGCCGCTGAAAAATTCCGGGAGGCCAATGAGGCTTATGCTGTACTCTCAGATCCGCAGAAGCGTAAAGCATATGATACCTATGGACATGCCGCATTTGACCCGAATTCCGCAGCAGGCCAGAGTACCGGTTTTGGCGGCTTTGACTTTAATGATATGGATTTCTCGGATATCTTTGGAGATCTCTTTGGCTTTGGCGGTAACAGAGGCGGCGGATTTTATTCCAGTGGCTTTGGCGGAGCGCAGGCCAATCAGGCAGTCAAAGGAGCCAGCATCCGTACCGGCATCCGGATCACCTTTGATGAAGCCATTAAAGGATGCAAAAAGGATATTAAAATACGGTATAAAGACACCTGTAAAACCTGTAACGGTACCGGCGCAAAGCCCGGAACACAGCCGGAAACCTGTCCTCGCTGCGGCGGCCGTGGTCAGGTGGTAATGTCCCAGAGAAGTATGTTCGGTACGATTCAGCAGGTAACGACCTGTCCGGACTGTCATGGTACCGGCAAGATTATCAAGGAGAAGTGTCCAGACTGCCGCGGTGAGGGATATATCTCAACGCAGAAGACATTTGAGATCAATATCCCGGCAGGTATTGACGATGGACAGACGCTGCGTCGTTCCGGTGCGGGAGACCCGGGTGTCAACGGAGGACCGAGAGGAGATCTGCTGGTCGATATTACTGTGACGCAGCACCCATTCTTTAAGCGTCAGGGTACCAATATCTATTCTACAGAGGCGATCAGCTTTGCCAAGGCGGCGCTTGGAGGCAAGACCATCGTAAAGACGGTGGACGGGCCTGTAGAGCTTACCATCCGTCCGGGCACCCAATCGGATACCAGGACGAGGCTTCGCGGTAAGGGTGTGCCAAGCCTGCAGAACCCAAATGTTCGTGGCGACCAGTATGTTACAATTGTTGTGACAGTACCGGAGAGACTCACAGCAAAGCAGAAGGAGGCGCTCCGTGCGTATGCAGAGGCATGCGGAGAGCAGGTTTAATATTATATGTTCACAGGCTTCCTGCCGGACAGTAAGCATCCGGTGGCAGCCGACGCGTATAAGATCGACAGGCATTTGACCGGCGGTGCAGTTACTTGCATCGCCGGTTTCTTTGTTATATAGTACTTTAAGATTAAAACATGTGTCCTGAGCTCCTATGGAGCCTGCAGGTCAAGACAGGAGTCGTTATGCATCATTTTTTTGTCGATCCGTCCGAAATTGTGGACCGTACGGTGCATCTTACGGGGGAGAATTATAAGCATCTTAAAATTGTACTTCGGGCGCGGATCGGAGAAAAAATCCTGATTTCCGATGGCACCGGAACCGATTATGAGTGTGAGGTTTCGGAAATTAACGAGGACGAAATGCTCTTGCATATTAATTTCCGGGAGGAGATCCATGAGCTGCCTGCGGATATTTACCTGTTTCAGGGGCTGCCAAAAATCGACAAAATGGAGCTGATCATACAAAAGGCAGTCGAGCTTGGCGCGCATGCGATCGTGCCGATGGAGACGAGAAATACGGTGATCCGTCTGGATCCGCAGAAGGCGGATAAAAAACAGAAACGCTGGCAGGCGATCGCGGAATCGGCAGCAAAGCAGTCCAAGCGATCCATGATTCCGGAGGTACTGCCGGTGATGAGCTGGAAGCAGAGCCTTGCGTACCTATCGGATTTTTCCTTTTGCGTGATTCCGTACGAGAATGCAAAGGACATACATAAGACGCTGGAGGCGTTACATACGATCGCGCAGCTGCCGGAGACAGATGATTTGGCAAGACCTAAGATCGCTGTAATGATCGGTCCGGAGGGCGGCTTTTCTGACGAGGAAATCAAAGAAGCCCTGGCGCATAACATTCAGCCGATCACGCTTGGAAAGAGGATCCTGCGGACCGAAACCGCCGCAATCTGTGCGATGAGTATATTGATGATTACATTGGAGAGTGAAGCATGAGAGAAATCTATTTTGATAATTCCGCAACCACGAGATGTTTTCCGGAGGTTGCAGATATTGTGAGGAAAACCATGCTGGAGGACTATGGAAATCCATCCTCCAAGCATATTAAGGGCATGGAAGCAGAGCGGTATTTCCGTACGGCGCGGGAGCAGATTGCTTCGACCCTTAAGGTAAAGCCGAGAGAAATCATTTTTACGTCCGGCGGAACAGAATCCAATAATACGGCGCTGATCGGGACAGCATTATCCAAGCGTCGGATGGGAAAGCATATCATTACCTCCAATGTAGAGCATGCTGCTATTTATAAGCCGCTCGAGTTTCTCGAGGAGGAAGGCTGGGAGATTACATTTCTGCCGGTAGACAGCAAAGGACATATCTCTCTTGAGGAGCTTCGCCAGGCGATCCGTCCGGATACGGTTCTGGTGTCTATTATGTATGTAAATAATGAAATGGGGGCCGTGGAGCCGATCAGTGAGATCGGCCGGATTGTTAAAGAGCAGAATCCCAATACCCTGTTCCATACCGATGCCATCCAGGCATATGGAAAATACGATATCCGTCCTAAGAAGGAGCATATTGATATGCTTTCTGTAAGTGGACACAAGATCCATGGTCCCAAGGGAATCGGTTTCCTCTACCTGGATGAAAGGGTGCATATCAAACCTCTGATTTACGGAGGCGGCCAGCAGGAGGATATGCGATCCGGAACTCATAATGTACCGGGAATGGCAGGACTCGGACTTGCGGCGGAGATGGTCTATACCGATCATGCGGCTAAGATGGAGAGACTTCAGAAGCTTAAAGATTATTTTATCGATCAGGTATCCATGCTGGATGGCGTTACCGTAAATTCGGAAAAAGGAGCTGCCGGCGCACCGCAGATTGCATCGGTTTCTTTTGCTGGTGTAAGGGCAGAGGTCCTTCTGCATGCGCTGGAGGAGCGTGGCATTTATGTAAGCTCCGGCTCTGCCTGCTCGTCCAATCATCCGGGGATATCCGGAACCCTAAAGGCTATCGGCGTAAAACAGGAGCTGCTGGATTCTACGCTTCGGTTTTCATTTTCCGAGTTCAATACGGAGGATGAGGTCGATATCGCGATTGCTGCGTTAAAGGAGCTGCTTCCGGTGCTTCGCAGATTTTATCGCCACTAAGAAGGAGAGGATTACATGATCTGGAAAAAATTCACAATTCATACCACAACAGAAGCAGAGGACATCCTCTCCGCAAATCTGGCAGATCTCGGGATCGAGGGCGTTGAGATTTTGGACAAGGTGCCGCTCTCGGATGCTGATACCAAGGGAATGTTTATCGATATCCTGCCGGATCTCGGACCGGATGACGGTAAGGCAGATGTCAGCTTTTATGTGGAGGTGACAGACCCAAAGACAAAGCGGGAGCGGCTGGAAAACGCTGCGAGAGAAGCGGCGGATCCGGCGGTGGACAGCAGCTATACCTATGCTGTGTCCAATCTGTATACAGAGGCAGAATTAAAGGAGCTTCTTTGTAAAATCCGGGATATGCTTACGGAAATGCAAAGGTATGTAAATGTCGGTGAAGGGACGATGGAAAGCTCCGATACAGAGGATAAGGACTGGATCAATAACTGGAAAAGCTTTTTCCATCCGTTTACCGTCGGTAATATTTTGATCAAGCCGACCTGGGAGGAAGTTCCAACGGGAGATGAGGATAAGCTTCAGATTGATATTGACCCCGGTACAGCTTTCGGTACCGGCATGCATGAGACAACACAGCTTTGCATCCGGCAGCTCCAGAAATATATGGCAGACGGGGACGAGGTTGCGGATATCGGCACCGGCTCCGGCATCCTGGGCATTACAGCACTTAAGCTTGGTGCAGGTCATGTGTATGGCACGGATCTTGATGAAGAAGCAGTACCGGCAGTACACAATAATTTAAAGGCAAATCATTTGCCGGAGAGCGCCTTTGACATGCTTGTCGGGAATGTCATCGGAGATGAGGCTGTCAAAGACAAGCTGGGACGAGGAAAATATGACATTGTGGCTGCCAATATCCTGGCACCTGTCATTGTGCTGCTGACCGGTGAAGTGGGACCGCTCTTAAAGTCCGGCGGGATTTTTATCACTTCAGGTATCATCAGCGACAGGGAGGCAGATGTGTTAGATGCCTTCCGGTCGCATGATGATATCTTTGAGATCCTGGAGGTGAATCACCAGGGTGAGTGGGTGAATGTTACTGCTCGCAAACGATGACGGGACGGAGCAATGAACGGGCAGACTTATTTGGATGCGTCGCACCAGATGAGCTCGGCTTCGTTCACAGCCTTTTCCATCATAGGGATGCACTCGTCATAGATGATTTTTTCTGACGCACGGATTTTTTCCGGGATGGGCTTTGTCACCGGATGCCGTGCGACAAAGATCGTGCAGCAGTCCTCATAAGGCTCGATGGAAGTTTCGTAGGTTCCGATCCGTTGGGAAATGTCCACAATTTCCTGCTTATCAAAGGCAATGACCGGACGATATACCGGCAGTGTGCAGACCTCATTGGTGCAGACCAGGCTCTGCATGGTCTGACTCGCAACCTGACCGATGGACTCTCCGGTGATCAGACCGATACAGTTCCGCCTTTTGGCGATGGCCTCGGCAATCCGCATCATATAACGGCGCATGATGATGGTCAGTTCCTCGTGTGGGCATTTCTCATAAATTTTAAGCTGAATGTCAGTGAAGTTTACTACATGCAGTGCGATCGCGCCGGAATACTGCGATACTTCTTTGGCAAGATCAATAACCTTCTGCTTGGCACGCTCTGAGGTATAGGGTGGTGCATGGAAATAGCACGCTTCAATAATGGCTCCGCGCTTGGAAATCATATATCCGGCAACCGGAGAATCAATACCTCCGGAGAGCAGCAGCATGGCTTTTCCGTTGGTTCCAAGAGGCATACCGCCTGCTCCGGGCAGAACCTCGGAGAAAATATTGATATACTGACGGATCTCCACCTGGAGGAGAACCTCCGGAGTATGTACGTCTACTGAGGTATTGGGAAAGGCATCCAGGATATCGTGGCCAAGCTCGGCGCTGATTTCCTCGGAGTTCATCGGAAATGTTTTATCGGCACGTCTTGTGCGTACCTTAAAGCTCAGCTTCCGGTCTCCATAGACCTCCTTCCAATATGTAAGCACCTGGTCGGAAACCTGCCGGTACTCATGGACATCCTTTAACTGTACCATCGGGCAGATCCCGACAATGCCGAATACGTGCTGTAAGGCATTTACAACATCGTCAAAATCGTAGTCCTCGGACTTTGCGTTGACATAGATACGGCCACGCTCTCTTGTAACGCTGAACTCGCCTTCTACCCTTTTGAGCTTCATGCGGATATCGTGAACCAGAGCATCCTCAAAAACATAGCGGTTTTTGCCCTTGGTTCCGATCTCTGCATATTTGATCAGAAAACTGTGATACTGCATACTGTTCCTTTACTTAAATCTGCTGATCTGAAGAAAACAAATGGAATCGCACGGATCCTGTAAAGCTTCAGACAAAAAAAGGTGCATGTAAAATCAATTGCATGCACCGGAGTCTCTTGTTAATCTTTGATAATTAAGGTATGATACGGATTATTCGGTAATGATGTATGGTGAAAGTACGGACATGATTTCGTCCATACGATTGGCATCGGCATGAATATTAAGGTCAATCGGCTTGGAAAGGTCAAGTGAAAAAATACCCATGATGGATTTTGCGTCAATGACATAACGACCGGAAACGAGATCAAAATCAACGTCAGTGAATTTAACAAGATCATTGACAAATGACTTTACCTTATCAATAGAATTAAGTGAGATACGAACTGTTTTCACGGTTATCCCTCCTTTATAAACTGAATCTAGCTATAATTTAACAATATACAATTCCAAAGTCAAGGGGATGGAAGTTGAAATAAAATGGAACTTAATAATCTGAAAGTTGCAATGCATAACCTCGGCTGTAAGGTTAATTCCTACGAGGCGGAAGCTATGGTAAATGAACTCCGGGAGGCAGGGGCACAGGTGGTTTCCTGGGAGGACGACACTGCGGACGTTTACATTATCAATACCTGCTCTGTGACCAATATCGCAGACCGCAAATCCCGGCAGATGCTGCATAAGGCCAAGGCCAAAAATCCGGATGCCATCGTGATTGGTGTCGGCTGTTATGTGCAGGCACGTGCCGAAGAGCTTAAAAAGGAAGGCGCGGTAGATATCCTGGTCGGAAATAATGAAAAATCAGACATTGTCCCGATTGTACAGGAGTATCTCCGGGGACAGCGGGAAAATGATGCGGAGTCTTACATTCCGGATATCAAGGAGGAGACGACCTACGAGAATCTGAGAGTGGGTGAAATTGAGGATCGTGCCCGTGCTTTTATCAAGATCCAGGATGGCTGTAACCAGTATTGCAGCTACTGTATCATCCCATATGTCCGGGGCAGGATCCGGAGCCGCTCTGAGGAGGACACTCTGCGCGAGATCAGGGAGCTTGCGGACAGGGGATATAAGGAGATCGTGCTGACAGGCATTCACCTGTCCTCCTATGGTATAGATTTTGATGATCAGAACTATGAATATGTCATGAACCACGATATTCCATCAGCGAGACTTCTGCATCTGATCGAGGAAGCGGCAGAGGTTCCCGGGATTGAGCGGATCCGGCTCGGAAGCCTTGAGCCCCGGATTATCACGGAGAGCTTTGTGGAGAGGCTTCGTGCAATATCGGAGATTTGTCCGCATTTCCATCTATCGCTGCAAAGCGGCTGTGACCGGACTTTGCGGGCTATGAACCGGCATTATGACACAGCATCGTTCCGGCATAGTGTGGAACTTCTGCGGAAAGCATTTGCAAGGGTCGCCATAACAACGGATGTGATCGTCGGATTTCCGGGAGAGACACAGGAGGACTTTGAGGCTTCCCGTCGTTTTATCGAGGAGATGCGCTTTTATGAGCTTCATGTCTTTAAGTACTCAAGGCGGCATGGAACCGTGGCGGACCGGATGCCGGAGCAGATCACGGATCGTGTTAAGAGCGAGCGGTCAGAGCAGCTGATTTCTATGAACCGGATCCAGTCGGATGTATTTCGGAGACAATTCCTGGAACAGACGGATGAGGTCCTGCCGGAAGAGATCATTACTGTGGATGGTAGAGAATATCTTACCGGCTTTAACAAGGAATATGTGAAATATCTGATTCCATTTACGGATCGGAGCCGGGCGCAAGGTGAAATTGGTGAAATAATCAGGGTCCATGGCAATAAAATCTGTAAGACTTATGTACTTGCGGACAGTGTTAATTTGTTATAAAATGATAAAAGTTATTAAAGGGACGTGACGCGATGAATGATATAACCAGTACGCAGATTATCCGACCGATGCAGGACAATAGCATGGATGTGAAGGATGTCCTTGCCAAGGTCTATGAAGCTTTAACGGAAAAGGGCTATAATCCGACGAACCAGATTGTAGGATACATTATGTCCGGAGATCCGACCTATATCACGAGCCATAAGGGTGCGCGCAGCCTCATTATGAGAGTCGAGAGAGACGAGATTCTGGAGGAACTTGTGGATACCTACGTGGAGTGTCGGCTTAGTAAATGATAATTTCTGATGGTAAAGTCTGTCCAGTGTAAACCGGGCAGACTTTCTTTTATAACATCAAAGCAAAGGATGTGTATGCGGATTTTAGGGCTGGACTATGGATCCAGAACGGTAGGAGTTGCCATTTCAGATCCGACAGGATTGATTGCGCAGCCACTTAAGACAATTACGAGAGAGCGTGAGTCCATGCTTCGTAAAACACTTTCGGAGATACAGGAAATTGTCCGGGAGTATTCGGTGGACAGAATCGTACTTGGACTTCCTTTTAATATGGATGATACGGAGGGGGAGAGAGCCCGTAAAACGAGAGAGTTTCGGGAGAAGCTGAGTCTCAGGACGGAGGTCCCTATTATATTTATGGATGAGCGTCTTACCACCGTAGCGGCTCAGGAAATTCTGGATGACAGCGGTATCCCCAGAAGCGAGCAGAAAAAAGTCATTGACCAGGTAGCGGCCGGGCTGATTTTACAGACCTATCTGGACGATGTGCACAATGGTAAAAGATCATAAGTGTAAAGTGTATGATCAGAAAATGATAGTTTAAACATTAGAATCACAGAAGACAGGAGAAACTATGGCAGGAAACAGAATCCGGCTGTCCGGTGAAGACGGAAGCCTAGAGCTTGAAATCCTTGAGGAAACCGAGATCCAGGGAGTGCATTATATCCTGGTGACAGATGCTGAGGAAGATGAGGATGGTATCTGCTATGTCATGAAGGATATTTCTGATGCAGATGCTGCGGAAGCAGAGTACGAATTTGTGGATGATCAGGAAGCGGATGCGGTGATGGATGTGTTCTCCCGGCTTTTAGAAGGAGAAGGTATCACGATTGAGAAGTAACAGTAATTATAATAATCAGAGTAATAACAACAATAGTAGTAGTAACAATAGCAACAGCAATAGTGTTTCACAAAAGAACGGTTTGAGACATACGAGCAGGCGCGTCTCCCGGAGCTCGGAGCCCGGTGAGAGCCATGCGGAGGAAAGAACCGTCGGATCAGGGACGGGAAGATCCGGGACCGGACGCAGAGAGCCGGGATCCGGAAAAAGCAGACGGACAGCAAGCGTGGCTCTAACTAAGGTGCTCAAAGAGCCGGCGCAGAGTAGTAAGGAAACCGAGGTAAAGACGGAGAGTCGAGACAGAGTGGTAAGCAGCAGAGGACATAGGTCCGGGGCGGTAAAAATGAAAAATAACGGAAGTGTAAAAATTATCCCGCTGGGTGGTCTGGATCAGATTGGCATGAACATTACGGCGATCGAGACGGAAGAAAGCATTGTCATTATTGACTGCGGTCTCTCGTTCCCTTCGGACGATATGCTGGGTATTGACCTGGTCATCCCAGATATAACGTATCTTAAAGCCCATATGCATAAGATTAAGGGATTTGTTATTACACATGGACATGAGGACCATATCGGCGCACTGCCCTATGTGCTGCAGCAGATCAATGTTCCAGTATATGCTACAAGACTGACGATTGCGCTGATCCAGGGTAAGCTTGTGGAGCATGGACTTGACAAGCTTGTAAAAACCAAGGTTGTGAAGTTCGGATCTACCATAAATTTTGGGGATATCAAGATCGAGTTCATAAAGACCAATCACTCGATTCAGGACGCGGCAGCGCTTGCAATCTATACACCTGCCGGTGTGCTTATCCATACGGGAGATTTTAAGATCGACTACACCCCGATTTTCGGCGACCCGATTGATCTCCAGAGATTTGCAGAGCTTGGAAAGAATGGCGTGATTGCAATGCTGTCCGACTCCACCAATGCAGAAAAGGCGGGCTTTACTATGTCGGAGCGCACGGTTGGGGCAACCTTTGACCGGATCTTTGGAGAGCACCGTAATAACCGGATCATTGTGGCAACCTTTGCCTCCAATGTAGACCGTGTACAGCAGATCATCAATACGGCGGCAAAATATGACCGGAAGGTTGTGGTCGAGGGACGTTCCATGGTCAACGTCATAGGTGTGGCACAGGAGCTTGAGTACATCAAGATTCCGGAGGGTACGCTCATTGATATTGAGAACCTTAAGGACTATCCGGATGAAAAAACCGTATTGATTACGACCGGCTCCCAGGGAGAGTCCATGGCGGCTCTGTCCCGTATGGCAAGCGGCATGCACCGTAAGGTCCGCATTACACCAAACGATGTGGTGATTATGTCCTCTCATCCGATTCCGGGCAATGAAAAGGCTGTGGATAAGGTCATTAATGAATTGTATATGCAGCATGCAGAGGTGATCATGCAGGATACGCATGTGTCCGGGCATGCCTGCGCCGAGGACTTAAAGCTTCTGTACTCACTCGTTAAGCCGAAATATGCAATTCCTGTACACGGTGAATATCATCACCGCCGCGCAGCCGCTAAGCTCTGCGAGTCAGTCGGAGTCCAGAAGGATCACTGCCTTATGCTGGAAAACGGCGATGTACTGGAGTTCACCTCGGAAAAAGGAGAGCTTACCGCGGAGGTCAAGGATCATGTTCAGGCAGGAGGCATCTTTGTGGATGGCCTTGGTGTCGGTGATGTCGGTAATATCGTGCTTCGTGACCGTCAGAATCTTGCACAGAATGGTATCATTGTTGTGGTACTCACCCTGGAAAAATACTCAGGGCACCTTCTGGCGGGTCCGGATCTTATCTCCAGAGGCTTTGTATATGTTAGAGAATCCGAGGATCTGATGGAAGAAGCCAGGGTACATGTACAGGATGCCGTCGATGACTGTCTGGTACGGCATGTCAATGACTGGGGTAAGATTAAAAATATCATCAAGGACAGTCTTTCTGATTTCCTCTGGAAGCGCATCAAGAGAAATCCGGTGATTCTGCCGGTTATCATGGAGGTCTGATTGATTTATGTCGCATCGCAATACGGTATCCAGAACCTCTGATGCTATGGTAAGCCTTGCGATCCGGGTGATTGTCACTGCGCTGGTGGTATGGCTTCTGTTTCTTGGAATCAGCCGGGTTTACAGCTTCGGGCATGGTCTCTTATATGAGCATGCCATGGAGCAGGAGCCGGGTACAGATGTTTCCGTGGAAATCTCGGATGGACAGAGCAGCAGGCAGATCGCGGAAATGCTTAAGAAGGACGGGATTATAGACAATACAACAGCATTTGTACTGCAGGCCCGCCTCTATGAGGGCGTTTTTGAACCAGGCAGCTATACATTAAATACGTCTATGACTACTGCAGATATTATCAGTAAGTTGACAGACGAGGGCAAAAAGCTGCAGGAGCTGAAGCAGAAGGATCTTGTCAACGCAGATGCTGCCGGGGCAGAGACCGAATCCGCAGGAGAGAACGGCGTCGAGGAAATCGGCGGAGGCAACGAGGGAGAATAAGGACTTGATTACCAACGCACGGCTCGTAAATTACATTCATTCGCTGGAGCCGGATCAAAGTGAAATTTTAGAAGCAGTACGTAAAGAAGCGCTTGCAGCAGATGTCCCGATCATTCGGGACGAAACGGCGGCGCTTCTTAAGTGTCTCATAAGGATTATAAATCCAAAGCGGATTCTTGAAATCGGCGCGGCGGTGGGATACTCTGCGCTTATTATGGCGGAGGTAATGCCGGAGAGTGCTACAATACTGACTGTGGAGAGTTATGAACCAAGGATCCGGGAAGCAAGGCGGAATTTTATGCATTCGCCGTATCATGACAGGATTACCTTGGTCGAGGGCGATGCCGGAGAACTTTTAAGGCGTCTTACAGGGGAAAAGCAGAATTTTGACTTTATCTTTCTGGATGCGGCAAAGGCACAGTACCCGCTGTGGCTTCCGTATCTCATGCGCTTAATGCGGCCCGGAGCTGTTCTGGTCAGTGACAATATCCTCCAGGAGGGCAGTATTATTGAGAGCCGCTATCAGATTGCGCGCAGAGACCGTACAATTCATGCAAGGATGCGGGAGTATCTTTATACACTGAAGCATACGGAGGGGCTGGAAACGGCGATTGTGCCTATTGGGGATGGTATCTCCATCAGTACGCGGTACCAGGAAGATAACAACAAGATAGAAATAGGATTATAAGTAAGATAGAAAGAGGAAAATACAGCATGATCTCTCAAAGATCGATGAGAAAGACAGAGCTTTTGATTCCGGCAGGCTCGCTGGAAGTACTTAAGACAGCAGTAAATTATGGCGCGGATGCAGTTTACCTGGGAGGTGAGGCATTTGGACTGAGAGCCAATGCCAAAAACTTCTCTATGGAGGAGATCCGCGAAGGTGTCAGGATCGCCCATGCCCGAAATGTCAAGGTTTATGTAACCGCCAATATTCTGGCGCATAATTATGATATGGACGGGGTTCGGGCATATTTTGAGGAGCTTAAGACCACCGGGATCGATGCAGTGCTGATCGCTGATCCGGGCGTGTTTATGATTGCAAAGGAAGTCATGCCGGAGGTGGATCTGCATATTTCCACCCAGGCAAATAATACCAACTATGAAACTTTCCTGTTCTGGTGGAAGCTGGGAGCCAAGCGAGTTGTCTGTGCCAGAGAGCTGAGCCTTGAGGAGATCCGGGAGATACGGAAGCATATTCCGGGGGAAATGGAAATCGAGGCATTTGTGCATGGCGCTATGTGCATCTCATATTCCGGCAGATGTCTCCTGTCCAATTTCTTTGTAGGACGGGATGCAAACCGTGGAGAATGTACGCATCCCTGCCGCTGGAAGTATTCAGTGGTGGAGGAAACGAGACCCGGACAGTATTTTCCAGTGTATGAAAATGACCGCGGTACCTTTATTTTTAATTCCAAGGATCTCTGCATGATCGAGCATATCCCGGAGCTGATTGAGGCGGGTGTGGATTCGCTTAAGATTGAGGGACGTATGAAGACGGCGCTGTATGTAGCGACTGTGGCAAGAACCTATCGTAAGGCGATAGATGATTACCAGGAGAGTCCGGAGAAGTATCATGCCAATATGGACTGGTACAAATCTGAGATTGCAAAATGTACCTACCGCGAGTTTACGACAGGCTTCTATTTTGGCAAGCCGCAGTCCAAGGATCAGATCTATGACAGTAATACCTATGTTACAGGCTCTGTGTATCTCGGAACGATCCGGGAAACCGATGCGGATGGATGGAGCTATCTTGAGCAGAAAAACAAGTTCTCTGTGGGAGATCGTATAGAGATCATGAAGCCGGATGGACAGGACATTGAGACAGAGGTGCTGGAGATCCGGGACCTCGAGACGGACGAGCTTCAGGAGAGCTGTCCGCATGCATGTCAGCAGCTTAGGGTAAGGCTATCTTATGTTCCAGCTGCAGGAGATATTATCCGGAAAACAGTACCCAAGGAGGATGCCGAACCCTTGATGGATAAGGTCTGAGCGCTTCTTATACAGGTGGAAAGGATTGTATGGAGCTTATTTTTGCCGGTGCCGCAATCGCATCACTTGCGTATTTTGTGATCATCCTGTTATACAATGGGATCACCTCCTTCCTCTGGTTCTGGCCGGTATTTGTACTGGTGAACTTTGCCATGTTTTTTATGGTAAGGTTTTTAAGGAGGAGGAAACGACAGAAAAAGGAAGTGTGGATTGCTCCCTTTGTCGCGGTATTTACGACCTATGGTCTGGGGCTTGCCACACTGCTTTTGCTTATCGCGATTATCTTTGCCGGTGGACATTCCGTCGAACGTAAAAACCTGGACTATGTCATTGTCCTGGGGACAGATCTCGATGATAATCGTATTTCCAGATCTCTCCGCCGGAGACTGGACAGGGCACTTGCCTATGCAGAAGAGAACCCCGGCACGACCTTTGTTCTATCCGGTGGCAGAGGGGATTATGATAAAAGCACGCAGGCGACCGTGATGTATTATTATATGATTCAGCATGGGGTACCGGCGCAGAATCTGATGATGGAGTTTTATTCACACTCTACATTGGAGAAGATCGGATTTTCAATGAAGATGATCGAGGAAGACCGGACAGAGAAGCTGGAGGAGCTGGACCGGCCGGACAGTCCGGCACAGGACCGGAGACTGATCATCGCTGCAGAGGACCGACCGTTGTCGGTTGGGATCCTGACCTCGGAATTTAATATGTACCGGGCTGTGCATATGGCGGAAAAGTTCGGAGCACAGGATATCTGTCCGATGGCAACGAGATCCGATGAGCTGATGCTCGTGCACCTTCTGGTCCGGGAAGCTGTGGCTATTTTTAAGGACCGGTTAATGGGCAACATTTAAGGAGAAATGCATGAAACAATATGAACTGATAGAAAAACGACAGATCGAGGAGCTCAGGACCGATATGGTGGTATACCGTCATCGGAAATCCGGTGCGAGGATTCTGACCATGCAAAACGAGGATGTCAATAAGGTATTTAGTATTGCATTCCGGACACCCGCGGCAGATTCCACCGGAGTTGCGCATATTACAGAGCATTCTGTACTTTGCGGTTCGGAGAAATTTCCGCTCAAGGATCCGTTTGTGGAGCTTGCCAAGGGTTCTCTTAATACTTTTCTTAATGCAATGACGTATCCGGATAAAACGGTTTATCCGATTGCGTCTACCAATGATAAGGATTTTGACAATCTCATGGATGTCTATATGGATGCCGTGCTGCACCCGAACTGCATCAAAAATGAGTGGACATTCCGTCAGGAGGGCTGGCATTATGAGCTGGATGCTCCAGACGGAGAGCTCAGGTATAATGGAGTTGTATACAATGAGATGAGGGGAGCTTTTTCCAACCCGGAATCCGTACTGGAGAGATACATTCTCCATGCGCTGTATCCGGACAACACCTATGCCAATGAGTCTGGAGGCGATCCGGAGGTCATCCCGACACTGAGCTATCAGGACTTCTGTGCATTCCATGCAAGATATTATCATCCGTCCAATTCTTATATCATCTTATATGGAAATATGGATATGGAAAAGAAACTTGCATGGCTGGATGAAGCGTACCTTTCGGCATATGATGCCATCAATCCGGATTCCGAGATTCCGAGGCAGGAAGCATTCACAGAAATGCACGAGGAGGAGATGGTTTACCCGATCGGGGAGCATGAGGCGCTAAACAATCGAACCTATCTTTCCTATAATCTTTCTGTCAAGGATGATCTGGATCCGAAGCTCTGCATGGCATTTGATGTGCTGGATTATGCGCTGATCTCCGGACCCGGGGCGCCGCTTCGGCAGGCAATCCTGGATGCAGGTATCGGAGAGGATGTCTTTGGAGGATATGAGGACGGGATTCTGCAGCCATATTTTACTGTTACCGTTAAAAATGCAGAAGCTTCAGATAAGGAGCGGTTCATTAAGACTATCCGGGATACACTTGCAAGGCTTGTAAAGGACGGGCTGGATCAGAAAACGCTGCTTGCCGCAATTAACCGCGACGAGTTCCAGTATCGCGAGGCGGATTACGGCAGGACACCCAAGGGACTTGTATATGCACTGACAGCGATGGATGCCTGGCTCTATGATGGGAAACCATGGACACATCTCGAGTGCGAGCACATTTATAAGGAGCTGAGAGATGGCGTAAGCAAGGGATATTTTGAGTCACTCATGGAGAAGTATCTGCTTAATAACACGCATGCTGCGCTGGTGACGCTGAAGCCGGAGCAGGGGCTCACGGAAAAGAGGGACCTGGAGCTTAAGGAGAGACTGCACCAGTATAAGGAGAGTCTTTCTGCTGCGGAAATCAGCAAGCTTGTCCGTGACACCCATGAAATGAAAGAGTATCAGGAAACTCCGACGCCGGAGGAGGAGCTCCGGAAGCTGCCGCTCCTCACACGAGAGGATATCCGCAAGGAGGCGGATCAGATCAATTACACGGTAAACGAGCTTTACGGCAGTAAGGTATTGTTTACAGAGCTTGACAGCCGGGGTATCGCATATCTTCGCTTTAATTTTAACACCTCCGGACTTACTGAGGAGGAGCTGCCTTACGCAGGGCTTTTAAAGACGGTCTTTGGCTATATGGATACCAAAAACCATACATATCAGGACTTGAGCTCGGATGTGCTGCTCCACACCGGCGGTATCCAGTTTGATGCCAATGCGTACCCGGATCTTAACCATTATAACTATTATACTGGTATTTTCAGCGTGGACATCAAGCTCCTGTATCCGGAAATTCCGTATGGACTCAAGATCATCGACGAGATCCTGCATACCACCAAATTCAGTGACCGGAAGCGAATGAAGGAGATCCTGAATGAAGCAAGATCCCGGGAGAGAATGCGCATTGAGGGATCAGGACATACCTATGCAGTCAATCGTTCCACCTCGTATTTTTCCGGTACGGCACGTTATCAGGACCTTACAGGAGGGATTGCGTATTACCGTTTCATTGTGGATGCGGTAGAGAGTTTTGACAAGGATCCGGAGGGCTTTACGGAGAAGCTCTCGGAGGTTGCGGAAAAGATTGTCAGTATCGATAATCTTTTTGTATCCATCGGAGCCGAAAAGACAGGATATGAAGCATTTAGCAGGGAGTTTGCAGCCTTCAGAGACTGCTTCCGGAGAAATGACCGGGAGGGAAGTCTTATGAGAGAGATCCTCAACCTCCCCAAGGTCAGCGGTGCCAAAGAGCAGGATCCGCAGATTGAGCTGTCCGGCAATCGGAATGAAGGCTTCCGTACACCTTCCCAGATCAACTATGTGGCACGGACGGGATGGTATGATCCGGCAAAGCATCCGTATACCGGTGCACTTAAGGTGCTTAAAAATATCCTGAACTTTGAGTATCTCTGGAGCAATCTCCGGGTAAAGGGCGGAGCCTATGGATGCATGGCAGGCTTCGGACGCTCCGGAGAGGCGTATTTTGTTTCCTACAGGGATCCGAATCTCCGGGAGACGCTTAAGGTCTATGAGAAGCTCCCGGAGTATCTCGCAGACTTCCGGTGCTCGGACAGAGATATGACAAAATATGTGATCGGCGCGATTTCCGAGCTGGATACGCCGAAAACAAATTATACACAGGCACTCCTTTCCGTCAGCGCATTTTTATCCGGCGTGACCAATGAAATGCTGCAGCAGGAGAGAGAGGAAGTTCTTACAGCTACGGTAGAGGATATCCGGAAGCTTGCACCGTATGCTGCCGAGGCTCTTGCAACAGGAGCCGGATGCACAATTGGCGGAGCCGCTATGGTGGACGCAGCGAAGGACTGCTTTTATACCATTGAGGATCTCTTTCAGTAAGGGAGTAGGATCATGGCAGTAACAAAATCAGGATTTGTCGCGCTGGTCGGGAGACCAAATGTCGGTAAGTCTACCTTGATGAATGCAATTGTAGGTCAGAAAATCGCCATTACCTCCAGGAAGCCGCAGACCACAAGAAACCAGGTGATGGCAGTCTATGATGATGCACGAGGACAGATCGTTTTCCATGATACGCCTGGTATCCATAAAGCGGAAAATCTGCTTGGAGAGTACATGGAGCATGTTGCGGAAAAGGCACTTGGCGATGTGGATCTCGTACTCTGGCTGGTAGAGCCTACGGATTATATCGGAGCCGGAGAGCAGCGTATCATTGAAATTCTGAAGCATTCAAAAAAGAAAAAGATCCTGGTGATCAATAAAATCGACACCATGAAAAATCCGGAAAAGCTGGATGAAATTATCGCGCAATACACGTCCAAGGTGGAGTTCCAGGAGGTTGTGCAGGTTTCCGCATACCGGAAAAAGGGTATCGAGGAACTCAAGGACTGTATTTTCCGGTATTTACCGGAGGGACCGCGCTATTATGACGAGGATACGGTCACAGACATGTCCATACGGGATATTACCGCGGAGCTCATCCGGGAGCAGGCACTTTATAAGCTGCGGGACGAGGTACCGCATGGCATTGCAGTGCTGATTGATGAAATGAAGCAGCGCTCCAACGGACTATGGGATGTCAAGGCCACCATCGTTTGCGAGAGAGATGCGCATAAGGGCATCATCATCGGCAGAGGCGGTTCCATGATTAAAAATATCGGGACAGGCGCCCGGATCCAGATCGAGGACCTGGTTCAGGGTAAGGTCAATCTCCAGCTTTTTGTCAAGGTACGGAAGGACTGGAGAGAAAACAAGGCGTATCTTAAGGAATACGGATATCAGGAAGATGACTGATGTATGACAGAGGAAATTGAAGTGCATGGCGTTGTGCTGTCGTCTGCGCCGGTCCGGGACTATGATAAGCGCCTCTCCCTGCTTACCAATGAGCTTGGCAAAATTACGGTATGGGCATCCGGAGCCAAAAAACCAGGCTCGGCACTGATGGCACCGACCCGGAATTTTGTATTCGGAACCTTCCGGCTCGGCAAGGGCAGAAGCGGATACAATCTGCGCTCTGTCAAGGTACATCAGTATTTTGAGGAAATTGCGCTGGATCTTGTCAATGCCTGCTATGGCTCGTATATCCTGGAGCTTGCGGATTATATGGCACAGGAAAATCTGGAAGCGGATGAGATGGTTAACCTTGTCTATGTATCCTTAAAGGCGGTTCTCTCGCCCAACATCCCGGACGAGCTGGTCCGGAGGGTCTATGAGCTTCGTATGCTGTATCTTAACGGGGAGTATACAGAGCTTCCTCCGATGGAAGCGAGCCCTGCCTGCAGCTTTGCCTGGAAGTTTGTTTTAGATACACCGGTGCTGCGCCTGTACACCTTTACTTTAAAGCCGGAGGTACTTAAGGAGTTCTCTGCCAATGTGGACATCCTCTTGAGAGAGGCATTGCCGCATAGCTTCCGGAGCCTTGAAATCCTCAAAACCCTCGGGAGCTGAGGATTGATAATTGCTATTTCCGCAAAACTGATGTATAGTTTCAGAAGTCTTTTACACATGAAGCTGCACTCCGGCAGCAGAAAGAGGAAAAAATGCCAAAGAATTACACTATGGACACCATTGTATCTCTTGCCAAGTCAAGAGGATTTGTTTACCCGGGCTCTGAGATCTATGGTGGTCTTGCCAATACCTGGGACTATGGAAATCTGGGCGTTGAGCTTAAAAATAACGTCAAGAAAGCATGGTGGAAAAAGTTCATCCAGGAATCCAAGTACAATGTCGGTATCGACTGCGCCATCCTTATGAATCCGCAGACCTGGATCGCATCCGGACATCTTGCATCCTTCTCGGATCCGCTGATGGACTGCAAGGAGTGCCATGAGAGATTCCGTGCTGATAAGCTGATCGAGGATTTTGCAGCAGAAAACGGGATTGATATCGGTGGATCAGCAGACGGCTGGACCAATGCACAGATGGAGCAGTTCATCGAGGAGCATCAGATTCCGTGTCCATCCTGCGGCAAGCATAATTTCACCGGGATCCGTCAGTTTAACCTCATGTTCAAGACCTTCCAGGGTGTAACCGAGGATGCCAAGGATGCCGTTTATCTCCGTCCGGAGACAGCACAGGGTATTTTTGTAAACTTTAAAAATGTACAGAGAACCTCCCGCAAGAAGCTTCCGTTTGGTATCGGACAGATTGGTAAGTCCTTCCGTAATGAGATTACTCCGGGTAACTTTACCTTCCGTACCAGAGAGTTTGAGCAGATGGAGCTGGAGTTTTTCTGCAAGCCGGATACGGATCTGGAGTGGTTTAAGTACTGGAAGCAGTTCTGCCAGGATTGGCTTCTGAATCTTGGCATGCCTAAGGATATGCTGCGTGCAAGAGATCATGAAAAGGCAGAGCTGTCCTTCTACTCCAAGGCAACGACAGATCTTGAGTTCCTGTTCCCGTTTGGATGGGGTGAGCTCTGGGGCATTGCAGACCGGACCAATTATGATCTTTCCCGTCATCAGGAGGTTTCCGGCCAGGATATGACTTATTTTGATGATGAGACCAATGAGCATTACCTTCCATATGTTGTTGAGCCGTCGCTCGGAGCAGACCGTGTTACGCTTGCATTCCTCTGTGCTGCATATGATGTGCAGGAGCTGGAGGGCGGCGACGAGAGAACTGTGCTTCATTTCCATCCGGCACTGGCTCCAGTCAAGGTAGGGATTCTGCCGCTTTCCAAGAAGCTGGCAGAGCCTGCACAGGCAATCCATGATGAGCTTGCCAAGTACTGGAATGTAGAGTACGACGACCGTGGAAATATCGGTAAGCGCTACAGAAGACAGGACGAGATTGGTACTCCATACTGTGTTACCTATGATTTTGATTCTGAGAACGATCACGCTGTAACTATCCGTGAAAGAGATTCCATGGAGCAGGTTCGGATCCCGATCTCAGAATTAAAGAGCTATTTTGAAGAGAAGCTTGCATACTGATTGTCACGTTGTTCAAAACGATACAGGTGGAGTCAGAGTCATGGCAATCAGAGCATGACAATCAAAACATGACAATTTCATAGAGCATAGTGTACTGCACGATGAGTGATGATGGATCTCAGCGTGCAGTTTTTTTGATTCTGTTTTTCTGCTTTTTCCGGATAGAGATGTTTCCGTCTCCGTGTCAGTTTGTGATATAGTAAATATGTCTCTTTTAAATACCAAGGATCACCAAGGATAAGGAACGGAATTTCATGAAACAGATTGGGCTTATGGGCAGAGTCGGAGTCAGCTTCTGTGTGAGTACGCTGCTGCCGATTCTTTTAATGTATCTTTCGACAAGGGAAATCACAACGATCTCAATGAATGTTGGAATCCTGATGCTGGCCGGTGTGTTTCTGGTCGGCTGGATCTATATGGGGATTGTGCGGCCGGTAGATGAGCTTAAGGCTGCCGCAAAGCGCATTGAGTCCGGAGATCTGGACTTTACACTTGAAGCGGAAACCAACGATGAATTTGGAGAGCTGATGCAGGCATTTGAGCAGATGCGGATCCGTCTCAAGGAAACCCAGGAGGAGAAAATCCGTAATGATACGGAAAACAAGGAGCTGATTTCCAACATCGCGCATGACTTAAAAACGCCGCTTACTGCGATCAAGGGATACTCCGAGGGAATCCTGGATGGCATCGCGAGAAGCCCGGAAAAGCAGCTGAAATATATACAGACAATTTACAACAAAGCCAATGATATGAACCGCCTCATCGATGAGCTGAATTATTATGCCAAAATCGAGACCAACCGGATTCCGTATGATTTCCAGCATATCAATGTCGGAGAGTATTTTGCTGACTGCGCGGATGAGATTGGTGTGGATATGGAGTCCCGTGGATTTACGTTTGAGTATAAAAATGAAGTGGAAGATGGGGTGGAAATGATTGCGGACCCGGAGCAGCTCAATAAGGTCATCAACAATATCATTTCCAATTCTGTAAAATATATGGATAAAACTCCTGGCAGAATTTCTATCCATGTGGAGGATGCCGGCGACTATATCCAGGTAAATATAGGGGATAACGGCAAGGGCATTGCCCCTAAGGATATCCCCTATATTTTTGAGAGGTTTTACAGGGCGGACTCCTCCCGCAACTCCATGACCGGAGGGTCCGGGATTGGTCTCTCGATTGTTAAAAAAATCATTGAGGATCATGGTGGACGCATCTGGGCGAGCAGTAAAGAGGGCGAGGGTACTACGATACATTTTGTGCTCCGGAAATATATCCACCGGGTCATTTCGTAGGATAGGCTTAAGACGAACATTAGAGTCTTCAGGCGCTTATTATTTTTCATTTTATGGTTTGACGCGTCAGAAGGTTTGAAAAGCCTTATGATGACGTATCTGCATCTGAGCAGCAGAAAGGGGACAGAAAGAATGGATGAGGACAAGAAAAGGATCCTGATTGTGGAGGATGAGGATTCTATAGCGGAGCTGGAAAAGGATTATCTGGAGCTTTCCGGATTTGAAGTAGATCTTGAGGCGGATGGTACTAAGGGACTGGAAAAAGCACTTACTACCCCATATAACCTTATTATCCTGGATCTCATGCTGCCGGGAACGGATGGATTTGATATCTGCAAGGAGGTCCGGAAGCATAAGGATATCCCGATTATCATGGTCTCTGCTAAAAAGGAGGATATTGATAAGATCCGCGGACTCGGGCTGGGCGCGGATGATTATATCACCAAGCCGTTTTCCGCATCGGAGCTTGTAGCAAGAGTCAAGGCGCATTTATCCCGTTATGAGAGACTGCGCGGATCCGTCAAGGAGGAAAATCAGATCATCGAGATCCGCGGCTTAAAGATTGATGCGACTGCACGCAGAGTCTGGGTCAATGGCACGGAGGTACCGTTTACAACCAAGGAATTTGATCTTTTATATTTCCTGGCTTCGCATCCCAATCATGTCTACACTAAGGAAGAGCTGTTTAAGGAAATCTGGAAGATGGACTCGGTAGGGGATATTGCAACGGTGACCGTCCATATCAAGAAAATCCGTGAAAAAATCGAGATGAATACAGCCAAGCCACAGTACATCGAGACCATCTGGGGAGTGGGATACCGCTTTAAGATGTAGTAAAAATATTGTGAAATGCTTTACTATAATTTGATACTAGTTTATAATGCTTCTAGTGATTTTTCCTATTTTTCTGGCAAAAATCAAAAGTGAATGGTCAAAATATGCGAAGCGGGCAGATGCCTGCCGATATTTTTTTGGCATTACACACATAGCAAAATGATTAGGAGGATAATCAATGGCTAAGAAATGGGTTTACCTGTTCACAGAAGGTAATGCGAACATGAGAGAGCTCCTTGGCGGTAAGGGCGCAAACCTTGCCGAGATGACCAACATTGGTCTTCCGGTACCTCAGGGTTTCACTATTACAACCGAGGCTTGTACTCAGTACTATGAGGATGGTCGTGAAATCAACGACGAGATCATGGGACAGATTAAGGAGTACATTGCCAAGCTTGAGGAGATTACAGGAAAGAAGTTTGGTGATAAGGAGAATCCTCTTCTGGTTTCAGTACGTTCCGGTGCCCGCGCATCCATGCCGGGTATGATGGATACCATTTTGAACCTTGGTCTTAATGAGGATGTTGTTGCAGTACTTTCTGAGAAGTCCAATAATCCTCGCTGGGCATGGGACTCTTACAGAAGATTCATTCAGATGTATTCTGATGTCGTAATGGAGGTTTCCAAGAGCGAGTTTGAGAAGCTGATCGATGCCAAGAAGGCAGAGAGAGGTGTTAAACAGGATGTGGAGCTTAACGCTGAGGATCTGCATGATCTTGCAGAGCAGTTCAAGGCTAAGTATAAGGAAGCTCTTGGTGAGGACTTCCCGACCGATCCTAAGGATCAGCTCTATGGCGCAATCAAGGCAGTATTCCGTTCCTGGGATAACCCACGTGCTAACGTATATCGTCGTGACAATGATATCCCGTATTCATGGGGTACTGCTGTAAACGTACAGTCAATGGCATTTGGTAACATGGGTGATGACTGTGGTACCGGTGTTGCATTCACAAGAGATCCGGCAACAGGTGCCAAGGGTCTGTTTGGTGAGTTCCTGACCAATGCACAGGGCGAGGACGTCGTTGCAGGTGTACGTACTCCGATGAAGATTACGGAGATGGCAGAGAAGTTCCCGCAGGCATTTGAGGACTTCAAGAGAGTTTGCAAGACTCTGGAGGAGCACTACAGAGATATGCAGGATATGGAGTTTACAGTTGAGCACGGTAAGCTTTACATGCTGCAGACCAGAAATGGTAAGAGAACCGCACAGGCTGCTCTTAAGATCGCTTGTGACCTTGTAGATGAGGGCATGAGAACAGAAGAGGAAGCTGTTGCCATGATTGATCCTCGTAACCTGGATACGCTGCTTCATCCGCAGTTTGACCAGAAGGCTCTTAAGGCAAACACACCGCTTGGCAAGGGTCTTGGCGCATCTCCGGGAGCTGCTTGCGGTAAAGTTGTATTTACTGCTGAGGATGCCGAGGAGTGGCATGCACGTGGAGAGAAGGTCGTTCTGGTACGTCTTGAGACCTCTCCGGAGGATATCACCGGTATGAAGTCTTCTGAGGGTATTCTTACCGTTCGTGGTGGTATGACCTCTCACGCAGCCGTTGTTGCCCGTGGTATGGGTGAGTGCTGCGTATCCGGATGTGGCGATATCGTAATGGATGAGGCTAACAAGCAGTTCACACTGCATGGCAAGACCTTCCATGAGGGAGATTTCATTTCTATCGATGGTACTACCGGTAACATTTATGAGGGTGTAATCCCGACAGTAGATGCTACGATCGCCGGTGAGTTCGGTCGTATCATGAGCTGGGCTGATAAGTACAGAAAGATGGAAGTAAGAACCAATGCAGATACTCCTCGTGATGCAGCTAAGGCTCGTGAGCTTGGCGCACAGGGTATCGGTCTCTGCCGTACAGAGCATATGTTCTTTGATCCTGAGAGAATCGAGGCATTCCGTGAGATGATCTGCTCCGATACGGTTGAGGAGAGAGAAGCAGCTCTTGAGAAGATTGAGCCGTATCAGCAGGGTGACTTCAAGGCTCTGTTTGAGTCCATGGAAGGTGATCCTGTTACCATCCGTTTCCTGGATCCGCCTCTGCATGAGTTTGTTCCGACTACAGAGGAAGAAATCAAGAAGCTTGCAGATGCCAAGGGCAAGACGGTACAGCAGATTAAGGATATCATTTCCGGCCTGCATGAGTTCAACCCGATGATGGGTCACAGAGGATGCCGTCTGACCGTTACATATCCGGAAATTGCAGTTATGCAGACACAGGCTGTCATCCGCGCTGCAATCGAGGTTAAGAAGGAGCATCCGGACTGGAACGCATTTGTACCGGAAATCATGATCCCGCTGGTTGGCGAGGTTAAAGAGCTTAAGTATGTCAAGAACTTTGTTGTCGAGACTGCAGATGCAGAAATCAAGGCAGCAGGTGTTGACCTTAAGTATGAAGTTGGTACTATGATCGAGATCCCGAGAGCAGCTCTTACTGCTGACGAGATTGCCAAGGAAGCTGATTTCTTCTGCTTCGGAACCAACGATCTTACACAGATGACATTTGGCTTCTCACGTGATGATGCCGGCAAGTTCCTTAACGCATACTATGATGCCAAGATCTACGAGCAGGATCCGTTTGCCAAGCTGGATCAGAAGGGCGTTGGTAAGCTGATGAAGATGGCGATTGAGCTCGGCAAGCCGGTGAACCCTGCACTTCACTGCGGTATCTGCGGTGAGCACGGCGGCGATCCTTCTTCTGTAGAGTTCTGCCACGATATCGGACTGGATTACGTTTCATGTTCTCCGTTCCGTGTACCGGTTGCAAGACTTGCTGCAGCACAGGCTAACATCAGAAATCCGCGGAAGTAATTCCGAACCGGGATTTCAGCACAAACATAACATCTGATATATGGCATAGATGTTTGTACAGTCCGTGACAATAGGCTTATAAAAGGTATAAAAAACAGAGGTATCCATTGGGTGCCTCTGTTTTTTTATTGGATGAGGATTCGGATCTTGATCCGGTACCTAGTTGATCTTACAAAATAAAGACATAAAAGCCTTAAACAAATATTGATTTACAGACATAGAGACACTGAAAGCATGAAAAATGCAAAAAGCGCAAGGCAGCTTTGAAAACATTATATCTAGCATAACTTTTTGTGATGATATATAAGGACACTGAGTCTATTAATATAAAATAGCATAAATAATCATTAAAGCACAAAATAATGCTTATTATGATAATTAATATGCATATATAAAGTATTTTATGCATATTATGAGTGATTTAATGCATAAATAAAAATTATTGCAAAGGATTGACAATTCAATCTCTGCGTCTTATTATAGCAGGTAATTACAGAAGTCGATTTAAAGACAGAATTTTTAAGACTGTTTTTAGACTGGATGGTTTCAATAAAGACTTCAAGACAGGAGGGAATTTATGAAAAAGCTTTTAGCACTGACACTTTCCGGAGCCATGGCACTTGGCGCGTTAACTGCCTGCGGTTCATCCGCAACACCAAATGCTTCTACTGCAGCGGGCGGATCTGCAGCGGCAACGACCGCAGCTGGTGGATCCTCCACAGCCACCACGGCAGCAGCCGGCGCGGCAACTTCTGGATCCGGCGAAGAGCTGGTCCTTGGTACCGGCGGCACAACCGGTACATATTATGCAGTCGGCGGCGTAATGGCAACTGTATTAAATCCTCTGATGAAATCTTCACACCTGACCGTGACATCGACCGGAGCTTCCAAGGCCAACATTCAGTTGATTGACGATAAGGATGCGGATCTCGCAATTGTACAGAATGATGTTATGTACTATGCGTACACCGGCACAGATCTGTTTGCCGATGAAGGAAAGTATGAGACATTCTCCGCAATTGCCGGTCTTTATGACGAAACGATCCAGATCGTAACCACAGACCCATCGATTGCATCCGTTGCAGATCTCAAGGGTAAGACGGTTTCCGTAGGTGATGCAGGATCCGGCGTTGAGTTTAATGCAAAGCAGATTCTGGAGGCATATGACATGACCTTTGATGATATTAAGGTGGTGAATGCTTCCTTCGGTGATTCTGCCGATTCCCTTAAGGATGGCAAGATTGATGCGGCATTTGTTGTTGCCGGCGCTCCGACAACAGCAGTCGTAGATCTGGCAACCAGCAAGGATATCAGTCTCGTACAGCTGGATGATGATCATATCAAGAAGCTGCAGGATAAGTACAATTTCTACACTGCGACCACGATTCCGGGCGGTACCTACAAGGGTGTTGACGGAGATACCAAGACGGTTTCCGTAAGAGCTACGCTGATCGCCTCCAACAATGTTTCCGAGGATGTCATCTATGAGCTTACCAAGGCAATGTATGACAATAAGGATGCACTGGCACAGGGTCATGCCAAGTTTGAGACACTTGACGCCAAGGCTGCAGTACAGGGCATCAGTGTTCCGTTCCATCCGGGTGCTAAGAAGTACTATGAGGAGCAGGGCATAACCGTTGACTAAGTTAAATCAACATAAAAAGCTGTGGATTATGGCGGCTGCGCTGTTACTCATCGTAGCGGCAGCCGCCATAATCTTTTATGCGGCAGGACATGGCAGGCTGATCTTAAGTAATGCCAGTACCGGCAAAGTATACGCGGAGTATACGGTCGGGGATGGAGATACATTTAGTGTCGGCTTTGTACATTCTGTCAATAAGAGTCCGTTAATAGATTATTACACGCTGAAGCCGGATGGCATCTATGTGGAAAAAACAGTCTATTACGGATTTGGAGCAGGTGTTCAGACAGAGCTGGAGGATGGCCAGACTCTTGAGTATGGAGATGATGGAAGCATGATTGTTTCCGGATTTGACAAGCGGATGGACAACCTGATCTATTTTGTAGGTACGGTTTCCGACCATACATTGACGATCAATGATGGGGAGGGAATCAGTTTAAGGGATTTGTGCGGACGAAACGCTGAAGTAAGGTTTTCCTATAAGCATTTTCTCAGGCTTTGAGGAGACATCAGCGTAAGGAGGTATGAGATGGAAGACAAAAGAAACATGAGTACGACACCGGGGATCGAGGTCGGGACGCAGGCGGATGTCGATGAGGTGATGAAAAAGTATGACCGGGAGTCCAATACCAGACTCTGGACCGGCATACCGGAAAAGGTGATTAAGCTGCTGCTCGCTGCATTCTCGCTTTTTATTGTTTACATGAATCTGTTTGCGGTGTGGGACGAACGTATCCGCCGCCCGTTGTTCCTTGGGTTTGTCATCATTTTTGTCTTTCTGCTGTTTCCTGCCAGAAAAAGCACCAAGGCAGTGAAAGCCAATCATGTGCCGTTTTATGACATTATCATTGCGGCACTTGGAAGTGGAAGCTTTTTCTACTTTGTTGCCAATAACCGCGAGATCATCAATCATGCGACCCGGATCAATCAGACGGAGGTGATCCTTGGCATTATTGGTATTCTGGTGCTGGCAGAGTGCTGCCGCAGAGTTACCGGTCTGCCAATCCTGATCGTTGCCGCGGCTTTTGTGGTATATGCATTCGCATCCGGCAACAGCCTCAGGAAGGTGATCTACAATCTCTTTTATACAACCACAGGTGTGATTGGCACGCCGATCGGTGTCTGCAGTACTTATATTGCGTTGTTTGTAATTTTTGGAGCCTTTCTGGAATCTACCGGCATTTCGGATTTCTTTATTGCCTGTGCCAACAGCATTGCGGGCGCGGCATCCGGAGGTCCTGCCAAGGTATCGGTGATTTCTTCCGCACTCTGCGGTATGGTGTCCGGATCTTCGGTCGGAAATACCGTGACAACAGGCTCTGTAACCATCCCGATGATGAAAAAGACGGGATATCCGGGAGAGTTTGCCGGAGCTGTTGAGGCGGCATCCTCCACAGGCGGACAGATTATGCCGCCGATTATGGGTGCTGCAGCATTTCTGATGGCGGAAATGGTCGGAGTTCCGTACTCCAACATTGTGATCCGTGCGATCCTGCCGGCGATCCTTTACTTTACCGGCATTTTTATGATGGTACATCTGCGCGCACAGAGGCTTGGGCTGAAGGGTGTCCCGAGAGAGGAGCTTCCGAAGATGCGGAAGCTCTTGCCCAAGATGTATCTTTTGATTCCGCTGGTTGTGCTGGTCTATATGATCATTGTCGGATTTACGATGAGCCGTTCGGCGATTTTTGCAACGATTCTCTGTATTGTGGTAAGTCTCGTCGATAAGGAACATCGCATGACGCTTGCCGGCTTTGTCAAGGCACTGGAAACCGGAGCACGTAATACGCTGAGTATTGCCGTTGCTTGCGGTATTGCAGGTATCATCGCCGGTGTCGTTACCATGACAGGACTTGGACAGGTGTTTATCTCCGCGATTGTCGGCATTTCCAACGGTCATCTGATGATTGCACTGTTCCTTACGATGATCTGCTGTATCATCCTGGGTATGGGCGTGCCGACGACAGCGACCTACATCATCATGGCGACCACCTGTGCACCGATCCTGACAACAGGTATGGGACTGAATGCCATCAGCGCCAATATGTTTGTATTTTACTTTGGTATTGTAGCTGATATTACGCCGCCGGTTGCGCTGGCTGCTTATGCCGGAGCCGCGATCGCCAAGTCGGATCCTATGAAGACGGCTTTGAATGCAACGAAGCTAGCGATAGCCGCTTTCCTTGTACCGTATATTTTCTGCCTGAATCCTGCGATGCTGCTGATTGATACAACGATTCCTGCCTTTATTCAGATCATTATTACAAGCTTCTTTGGTATGTTTGCGATCTCTGCCGGAATCGAAGGATATCTGTTAAAGCCGATCCCTATGATGGTACGGGTTATCCTGATCGCAGCCGGACTTTTGATGATGTATCCGGGGATGCTGACAGATGTGATCGGAGTTGTGGTTGTTCTGGCATTTCTGCTGACGGAAATTCGGGACAAGAAAAAGGCAAAAGCTTGAGCATAAACATACGCATCGCATGCGCTTGAGCATCAGCTGCTTTTCCTTTGAGCTTTGCCGCTTTCTTATCTCTGGCTTCTTTCTATTTATCTTGACTCCTGAGCCTCCCATCCAGGCTTAGTAGCATAAATTCCCGGTCAGGGTCTTGCTTGTATGAGCAAGACCCTGACTGATTTTTCATTTCAATGGGAGGCAGTTTCAGCCTTTAGTGAAAGGCTGTCCTTTGCAATTAAAAAAATCCGAACCCCTAAAGAGTCCGGATTATAAAGTAAGCATGGAGTCGACGAGGATCGAACTCGCGACCTCAGCGTTGCGAACGCTGCGCTCTCCCAGCTGAGCTACGGCCCCAAACAAACGTCATTATAGCACTATTTTTTAAAATAATCTAGTTAAAACCGCATCGTATCTGGAAGTTTAATCCGGCGGTACTCCAGCGGATTTATACCTTCCATACCGAAATATTTCTGTTATATCTTCCATACCGAAATATTTCTTGACGTCAGAATCAAAACATGATAAAGATATATCAAATTTATTCATTGCCAAACACAATACAAACACAATGATCAAATTCAAACCGTTGATGCGGAGATAACGGTAAATATGATCTCACAGAGAGCCCGCGATGGTGGAAATCGGGCAGACCCCAGTTTATCAAATGGACCGCAGAGGGCGCAGGGAAAGAGAAGCGGAGTAAATGGATGTTCTGTTGCTTTAGTATTCTGCGACGTAAGGATTACGTCAGTATCCGGAGATATGCAGGTATCTCGCAAGTGCACGATCCAAAGTCGTGAAGCAGGGTGGCACCGCGGAATCAAGATTTCGTCCCTGACAGTGGATTTTTCCATTGTCAGGGACTTTTTTATGTCTCAGAAGCTGACGTGAGACATAAAGAGCAGGACGTATCATGATGCAGTGCGACACAGCGCAAGGAGGCATAGTTATGATCAGACCATCCTATGAAGAAGTAAAACAGTATCAGGAGTCCGGACAGTACCGGAGAGTTCCGGTATATAAGGAAATTCTGTCGGATTTCACCACACCCTTAAATGTACTGGAAGTACTGAAAAATATTTCGGATCATGTGTTTCTGCTGGAATCCGTCGAGGATCGGGAAAAATGGGGCAGGTATACCTTTATCGGATATGACCCGAAGCTCAACATCACCTGTAAAAACGGTGAGCTTAAGGTCGGAAGCCTTCACATTCACACCAATCAGCCGGACCAGTACATCCGTCAGATCATGGCGGAGTACCGAAGCCCCAGGATCCCCGGCATGCCATCCTTCACGGGAGGACTGGTAGGATATTTTTCCTATGATTACCTGAAATATCACGAGCCTTCCCTTACCCTCGACGCAAGAGACACCGAAGATTTCATGGACATCGATCTCATGCTTTTTGACCGGGTGATCGCGTTCGATAACCTCCAGCAGAAGCTGATTTTGATTGCCAATGTGGATGCGAATGCAGGCATTGCGGGCTACAATCACGCAGAGCTGGAGCTTGACCAGCTGGAGCAGTTAATCCACCACGGAAGACGGAAGCCGGATAACCCGGGGCGTCTCAAATCTGACATTACGCCGCTGTTTCATGAGGCTGAGTACTGCGCAATGGTCGAGAAGGCAAAGCATTATATCCATGAGGGGGATATTTTCCAGATCGTTTTATCCAATCGTCTGGAAGCAGAGTATGAAGGTACACTTCTTAACACCTACCGGGTGCTTCGGACACTGAATCCCTCCCCCTATATGTTTTATTTTGCAAGCTCCGATCTGGAGGTGGCGGGTGCTTCGCCGGAAACTCTGGTGAAGCTGGAAAACGGAGTGCTGCATACCTTCCCGCTGGCGGGCACGCGTCCGAGAGGCAAAACCGAGGCAGAAGATAAAGCACTCGCCGAGGAGCTGCTGCAGGACAAAAAGGAGCTTGCCGAGCACAATATGCTGGTGGATCTCGGACGTAATGACATCGGTAAAATCAGTAAATTCGGGACGGTCCGGGTAGAAAAGTATCACGAAATCGAGCGCTACAGTCATGTCATGCATATCGGCTCAACGGTGCGTGGAGAAATCCGGGAGGATCTTGATGCACTGGATGCCGTAGGCTCGATTCTGCCGGCGGGGACACTCTCCGGTGCGCCTAAGATCCGTGCCTGTCAGCTGATCAATGATCTGGAGGATAACAAGCGGGGGATTTACGGCGGAGGAATCGGCTATATCGATTTTGGTGGAAATCTGGATCTCTGTATTGCGATCCGTATTGCCTATAAGAAAAAGGATAAAGTCTTTATCCGGAGCGGTGCCGGTATTGTAGCGGATTCCGTACCGGAAAAGGAGTATCAGGAGTGCATCAATAAAGCAGCTGCAGTGGTTACAGCGCTGAAACAATCGGAGGTAGAGGACTTATGATTCTGCTGATAGATAATTATGACAGCTTTACATATAATTTGTATCAGATGCTTGGCGCCATCGAGCCTGAACTTAAGGTCATTCGTAATGATGCCATGCGCGTTTCGGAAATCAGAAAGCTGCATCCGGATGGCATTGTGATTTCTCCCGGACCGGGACGCCCGGAGGATGCCGGCATCTGTCCTGCCGTGATTCAGGTGCTTCGGGGACAGATTCCGATTCTGGGAGTCTGCCTCGGTGAGCAGGCGATCTGCCTTGCCTATGGTGCTGTCGTAGGCTATGCAAAGGAGCTTATGCATGGCAAGCAGTCCATGACCAAGCTGGATCTGACAAGCCCGCTGTTTCAAGGACTGCCGGCGGTCATCCCGGTGGCAAGGTATCATTCGCTTGCTGTAGAGCGGGATACGCTGCCGGAGCTGCTTAAGGTTACCGGCGTTTCGGAGGATGGAGAGGTAATGGCTGTGGAGGATCGGGAGCATCTTGTGTTTGGACTGCAGTTTCATCCGGAATCCATTATGACCCCGGACGGAGACAGGATTTTAAGAAATTTTGTCCGGATATCTAAGACAGACAAGGAAGCTAAGAAAGAGAGGAGAGACGCATGAAAAATATCCTGGAGAAGCTTGCAGACTATGCCTGGATCCGGGTACAGCAGGCAGAAAAGAAACTGCCACTTAAGGATCTCAAGGCACAGGCAGAAGCACTTAATCCAAATACCGGATTTCCGTTTGAAGCAGCACTTAAAACCCCGGGTATGAGCTTTATCTGCGAATGCAAAAAAGCGTCGCCATCCAAGGGTCTCATCGCAGAGGATTTCCCCTACTTGGATATTGCAAAGACCTATGAGCAGGCAGGAGCATCTGCAATTTCTGTACTGACGGAACCGAAATGGTTTCAGGGATCGGACCGGTATCTTAAGGAAATTTCCGAGGCGGTCAGCATTCCCTGTCTCCGCAAGGATTTTACGGTAGATGAATATATGATCTATGAAGCAAAGGTTCTGGGAGCAAGCGCAGTGCTTCTGATCTGTGCAATCCTCCAGGAGGATACGATCCGGCGGTATCTCGAGATCGCGGATTCTCTGGGGCTTTCTGCGCTGGTGGAGGCACATGATGCAGAGGAGCTTGCGATGGCCGTGCGTGCGGGCGCAAGGATTATCGGTGTCAATAACCGGAATCTAAAGGATTTTACGGTGGATATTCATAACAGCATCCGCCTGCGGGAGCTGGTGCCGGAGCAGGTGCTCTTTGTCGCAGAGAGCGGGATCCATACAAGACAGGATGTGGAGGAGCTGGAAAGAGGCAGGGTCAATGGCGTCCTGATCGGAGAGCAGCTGATGCGGGCAGCGGACAAAAGAGCAATGCTTCAGGAACTAAGGGGAAGGTTATAACTTTTATTCCAAAGTGATATTGATTAAGGCGCATCACGGAATTGACATTTCAGAGGCGATGCACTAAATTGATAACAACATAAAAGATAAACCGTTGAAGCGGAGATAACGGTAAATATGATCTCACAGAGAGCCCGCGATGGTGAAAATCGGGCAGACCCCAGTTTATCAAATGGACCGCTGAGGGCGCAGGGAAAGAGCAACGAGGAATTACTTCAGAGCTTTAGTATGCTGCGACGTGTTGGATTACGTTAGTATCCGGAGATATGCTGGTATCTCGCAAGCGCACGATTCACAGTCGTGAAACAGGGTGGCACCGCGAAATTTTTCGTCCCTGGCAGTAGAATTAGTTCTTTTATCTACTGCCGGGGACTTTTTTAATACAAAACGGTCCCTCGCTGCCGAGGCCAGAAGGGCAGAGCCCGGAAGGAGAAATTATGATTAAAGAAGCGATTGCTAAAATTGTCAACAAGGGAGACCTGAGCTACGATGAGGCATATACGGTCATGACCGAGATTATGACCGGACAGACGACACCGACGCAGAATGCGGCATTTCTTGCGGCACTCTCGACAAAGTCCACCAAGGCGGAAACCATTGATGAGATTTCCGGCTGTGCAGCGGCGATGAGAGAGCAGGCAACTCCGGTCCCGCATCCGGGGATGGAGGTACTGGAGATTGTCGGAACCGGTGGAGACGGCGCGCATACCTTTAACATTTCCACGACCGCAGCCATGGTCATTGCGGCATCCGGAATCAAGGTCGCAAAGCATGGCAACCGGGCGGCATCCTCCATGTCCGGTACAGCGGACTGTCAGGAGGCGCTGGGAGTGGATATCCAGCAGGATCCGGATAAGGCGCTGAAGCTTCTTCAGGAGGTTGGTATCTGCTTCCTCTTTGCACAGAAATATCATGCAGCCATGAAGTATGTCGGTCCGATCCGTAAGGAGCTTGGTTTCCGTACGGTTTTCAATATACTTGGACCGCTTACCAATCCGGCGAGTCCGGAGTATTTCCTCCTTGGCGTCTATGACGAGTATCTGGTAGAGCCAGTAGCAAAGGTACTTGCCAAGCTTGGTGTAAAGCGTGCCTTTGTAGTATATGGGCAGGACAAGCTGGATGAGATTTCCGCTTCTGCACCAACGACCATCTGCGAGCTTAAGGACGGTTATTACCGGACGGATGTGATCCGGCCGGAGGACTTTGGTTTTACACGAGGTAAAAAAGAGGAGCTTGTCGGAGGGACTCCTGCGGAGAATGCCGACATCACAAGAGGCATCCTGAGCGGGATGATCAAGGGTACCAAACGAAATGCAGTACTGCTCAATGCCGGAGCGGCACTTTATATCGGTGGTAAGGCAGACAGTATGGCAGATGGTGTAAAGCTTGCCGGAGAACTCATTGACAGTGGTGCTGCCATGGCAAAGCTGGAGGCATATGTCACGGCATCCAATGAGCAGTAATGCACCTGCAGCAGGAGACTGGATGACAAAAATAAAGATATGCGGGCTCCGGAGGATGGAGGACATCACCATCGTAAACGAGCTTCAGCCGGAGTATATCGGTTTTGTCTTTTATCCGTGCAGCCGCCGCTATATAAAACCGGAGGAGGCAGCAAGATTAAGAGAGAAGCTATCCCCCGGGATCCGGGCGGTCGGAGTCTTTGTAGATGCATCTGTGGAAATGGTTTCAGATCTGATCCGACAAGACATCATCTCGATTGTGCAGCTTCACGGCAGGGAAAATGCAGCATATATTTCGGAGCTTCGGGAGAGAACCGATGACAAAGCCCGGATCATTAAGGCAGAGCTGATCCATACAGAGGAGGATCTTCGGAGAGCTTCCGGGAGTACAGCGGATTCTGTTTTACTGGATGCAGGACTTGGAGCAGGCAAAACCTTTGACTGGCAGCTGCTGAGAGATTTCGGGAGACCATATTTTCTTGCCGGAGGCTTGACCATTGCCAATGTCTCCGGTGCAGTCCGGACGCTGCAGCCGTATGCGGTGGATGTAAGCTCCGGTGTAGAGACAGACGGATATAAGGATCCGGCAAAGGTAGAAGCATTTATTACTGCAGTTCGGGAGGCGGATGCCGCGGGCAGAACCCGGCAGGAAGCATTGGCATAACAGCTGCATAATATCTGCAGATGAAATTTACGCACATACTATTTGTATAAGCTGGAAGATATCAATGGAGGAAAGAAAATGTCCAATTCAAAAGGAAGGTTTGGAGTACACGGAGGACAGTATATTCCGGAAACTCTGATGAATGCCGTGATTGAGCTGGAGGATGCATATAACAAGTATAAGGACGATCCGGAGTTTAACCGGGAGCTTACAGAGCTTTATAATGATTATGCCAATCGTCCATCCCGCCTCTATTACGCAAGACGCATGACGGAGGATCTGGGAGGTGCCAGGATTTATTTAAAGCGTGAGGATCTCAATCATACCGGAGCGCATAAAATCAATAACTGTCTGGGACAGGCACTGCTCGCAAAAAAGATGGGCAAGACCCGCCTTATTGCCGAGACAGGTGCCGGACAGCATGGAGTCGCCACGGCAACGGTTGCGGCACTGTTTGGAATGGAATGTGTTGTCTTTATGGGGAAGGAGGATATGGAGCGGCAGGCACTTAATGTCTATAAGATGCGGCTGCTTGGAGCGGATGTCGAGCCGGTGACAACAGGAACCGGAACCCTTAAGGATGCCGTTTCCCAGGCGATGCGCGAGTGGACCTCCAGAATCTCGGACACACATTACTGCCTCGGATCGGTCATGGGACCACACCCTTTCCCAACCATGGTTCGGGATTTCCAGGCGGTTATTTCCCGGGAAATCAAGCAGCAGATGCTGGAAAAGGAAGGGAAGCTTCCGGATGCCGTGCTTGCCTGCGTGGGCGGTGGCTCCAATGCCATCGGCACCTTCTATCACTTCATTGATGATCCGTCTGTACAGCTCATCGGATGCGAGGCGGCAGGACGCGGCATTGACACCTTTGAAACGGCAGCGACAATCAATACCGGACGTCTCGGAATCTTCCATGGTATGAAATCTTACTTCTGCCAGAACCAGTATGGTCAGATTGCTCCGGTATACTCGATTTCTGCCGGGCTTGACTATCCTGGCATCGGACCGGAGCATGCGTATCTCCATGACATTGGACGCGCGCAGTATGTTGCCATAACGGACGATGAGGCAGTAGACGCATTTGAATATCTCTCCCAAAAGGAGGGCATCATCCCGGCAATTGAATCAGCGCATGCCGTGGCATATGCATTGAAGCTTGCACCAAGGATGCGTAAGGACCAGACCATGGTCATCACAATTTCCGGCAGAGGCGACAAGGATTGCGCTGCCATAGCACGCTACAGAGGGGAGGACATTGCAGAATGAGTCGCATTGCAGAGGCATTTAAAAAGCATAAGGCATTTATCCCGTTTATCACCGTAGGGGATCCGGACCTGGAAACCACGAAAAAGCTGGTTCAGGCGGCTTCTGACAACGGAGCGGATCTTATCGAGCTTGGTATCCCGTTTTCCGATCCGACGGCAGAGGGACCGGTGATTATGGAGGCGGACAACCGTGCACTTGCGGCTGGTACGACCACGGATCAGGTGTTTGCGCTTACAAAGGAGCTCAGGGAAACTATTTCGGTCCCGTTTGTCTATATGACCTATGCGAATGTTGTCTTTTCCTACGGGACCGAGAGGTTTATGGCAAGGGCCGCCGAGGCAGGTGTAGACGGTTTGATCCTCCCGGATGTGCCTTATGAGGAGAGAGAGGATTTTAAGCCGGCATGTGAGAAATACGGGCTGGATCTCATTTCCATGATAGCGCCTACGTCAGAGGACCGGATCGCCATGATTGCAAAGGAAGCCGCAGGCTTTATCTATGTTGTATCCTCTCTCGGTGTGACCGGCGTGCGCTCTCAGATCACGACGGATATCGGAGCGATGGTCAGGCTTGTAAAGGCAAACACGGATGTTCCCTGCGCGGTAGGCTTTGGAATTTCCACACCGGAGCAGGCGGCAAGGATGGCAGCAGTTTCCGACGGAGCCATTGTGGGATCCGCAATTATGAAAATCATTGCCAAATATGGCAGAGATTCCGTACCTGAGGTTTCCGCGTATGTCCGGAAGATGGCAGATGCAGCACATCGTGCGGACTAGCATTTCTTAATTCCGGGGCTTTTTTCTTGACAGAAACGGTCCGGACAGAGTATTATGAATGAAATTGAACTCAGTATTGAATTCGAGAGTTTTTAAAGAGAGGTAAGATTATGAAGCATATTATGACTTTAAACACACGCGATATGAAGAGAAGTGCTGAGCACGGTGGATGCGGCGAGTGCCAGACATCCTGCCAGAGTGCCTGCAAGACAAGCTGCGGCATTGCAAATCAGGCCTGCGAAAATAAGAACAATCAGTAAATTCATACTGAAAAGTGATTCCTTCAAAGTGCCGGAACGTATTCACGTCCCGGCACTTTTATGCGTTATGCGGAACATCAGATTTCAGATTGAGGAGTAAGTAAAAAATGATCCATCAGTATAAGATGAACGGATATAACATTGTTGTTGATGTATTCAGCGCAAGTGTCCACGTAACCGATGACCTCGCATATGATGCCATTCACCTGCTGGATACCGGCATGGGGGAGGAAGAAGCGGAGAAAGCGCTCAGAAAACAGCATCCGGAAGCTTCGGATGCAGACATCCGGGATACGTTTCTGGATATCCAGGAGCTGATCAAGGCAAACAAGCTTTTTTCCAAGGATGTGTATCAGAAGGCTGCGGGATATCTTAAGCAGCAGTCGACGGTTGTCAAGGCGTTATGTCTGCTTGTGGCGCATACCTGCAATCTGAACTGCTCCTACTGCTTTGCTTCCCAGGGTAAATTTCATGGTGATGCCGGACTTATGAGCTTTGAGACCGGGAAGCGTGCACTGGATTTCCTGATCGAAAATTCCGGAAACCGCAGAAATCTTGAGGTGGACTTTTTTGGAGGAGAGCCGCTTGTCAATTTCGATGTCTGTAAGCAGCTGGTTGCCTATGCGAGAAGCATTGAGAAGCAGCACAATAAGAACTTCCGTTTTACCCTGACTACCAATGGCGTCAATGTGACAGATGAGGTGATCGAGTGGGCAAATAAGGAGTGCTACAATGTGGTACTGAGCCTTGACGGACGGAAGGAGGTCAATGACCGGTTCCGTGTGGATAAGGCAGGTCACGGAAGCTACGATAAGATTGTGCCTAATTTCCAGAAATTTGTAAAAGCCCGCGGCGACAAGAACTATTATATGCGAGGAACATACTCCCACCATAATACAGACTTTACTAAGGATATTTTCCATATGGCGGATGACCTTGGCTTCACCGAACTCTCCATGGAGCCGGTGGTAACGGATCCGTCCAGCCCGTCCGCGCTTACCGAGGAGGATCTGCCGATCCTGTATGAGCAGTATGAGATCCTTGCCAAAGATATGCTCCGGAGAGAGCGGGATGGCAAGCCGATCACATTCTACCACTATATGATTGATCTGGAGCATGGACCCTGTATTTACAAGAGAGTATCCGGCTGCGGTTCCGGTACGGAATACATGGCTGTCACAGCCTGGGGAGACCTGTATCCCTGTCATCAGTTTGTAAGTGATCCGGAGTATAAGCTCGGAGATATCTGGCATGGTGTGACCAATACAAAGCTTAGGGATGAGTTTAAGGAGTGTAATGTATATTCTCGTCCGGACTGTCAGAACTGCTGGGCAAGACTGTACTGCGCCGGTGGCTGCGCTGCCAATGCGCTGCACTCGACCGGAGACATTCACGGTACCTACGAGTATGGCTGTAAGCTGTTCCGGAAGAGGATGGAATGTGCCCTTATGATGAAGGTAGCGGAAGCAGAAATGGCGGAAAGCAAGGCGGCGTCAGAAGACGCGGAGTAAAACATGCGCATAAGATAGAGCATAGCCTGGAAGCATCGGATATCAAGCCGGTGCTTCCAGGCTATGTTGTTTAAGATAAATAAAGCCAGGCTATAAAACAAAAGTACAGCAGCAATGAAAAGCCGGAGAGGGTCCTTACAGATCTTTCTCCAGTTTTTTTATGATATAGCGTAGGCATCCATCCTCAAAGGGATTGATCAGTCCTGCCTTTTCTACTACGCCATTAAAGAAATCGGAGGCGGAAAGTTTTACAAGCTTCATATAGCTCTGCCATGCCTCCCGGTAATCCCGACCCATCCAGAGCTTGTACTGAAGCTGGTTGGTGCCTGCCAGACAGTAGTCAATATAGTAGAGCGGCAGATCAAAAATATGATGCTGTTTTTTCCAGAAACCGCCTGCGGACAGATATGTATTGCCGGTATAGTCCATGTGCGGACGATACTGCTTTTCAAGATCCAGCCAGACAGCATCCCGCTCGTGAGATGTGAGCCCGGGGTTCTGGTAAACGATCTCCTGAAATTCATCCACCATGGTGCCGTAGGGGATGAATGTCACGGCATCCTCAAACTGCATGGTGCGGTAGTCCTCTGCCCGCGCTCCAAAAAGAAGCTCCATCCACGGATTGGTAAAAAACTCCATCGGCATTGAGTGGCTTTCCGCAATGTCCATGGTAAGATCATTATGCTCCCGGATTGGATCCGCTGCGGTAAGGTAGCCCTGAAATGCGTGACCGCACTCGTGCGTGATGACGTCTGCATCTCCGGAGCTTCCATTAAAGTTGGCAAAAATAAATGGTACCTTATAGTCCGGAAGCATCGTCATATATCCTCCGGTCCGCTTGTTGGGACGTCCTGCCACATCAAAAAGCTCCATGTCACACATGGTTTTCATAAAGCGGGCGGTTTCCGGAGAGAGCTCTGTATACATCCGGAGTCCTGCGGCAAGAATGTCTTCCGGAGTACCGATGGGTGCCGGATTTCCGTTTGTAAAATATACATCCTCGTCATAATAGTGGAGCTTCTCAAGCCCCAGCCGCTGCCGCCGTCTCTCGTGCAGCTTTTCTGCAAAGGGCACGAGATCCTCTTTTACCTGCTTCCGGAAGTTCTGCATGTCGGACCTGGTATAGCAGTTCCGCATCATACGGCAGTCACCGAGCGGGAGATAATTGTCGTAACCCATTTTCTGTCCCTGTGCGGTACGGTTTTTCACAAGCTTGTCATAGATGTCATCGATTTTTTCCTGATGCTCACTAAAAAATTCTGTATATTTTTGCCAGGCCTCCACACGGATCTTCCGGTCCCTGTGACGGAGATACGGTTCCATGAGAGACAGATTTTTTTTCTCGCCCTGCCAGTCAATGCTTGCAGATGCCAGAAGCTTGTTATATTCTGTTGCGAGCGTATTTTCCTCCTGCATGAGAGGAATCAGAGCCTCATTCACAGATTTCTCCGCAAGTTCCATGTTTTTAAAGGCAACTGGTCCTAGAATTTCCGTAAGTTCCGCACGGAAGCGAGAGCGGAAAAGCTTATGCTTGTAGGAAACGACTGCTGCATGATATCCGGGCAGTTCCGCATCGTAATATTTCTTCTCCTCCGAGTAAAAATCATCTGCCATATTGATGTCATTTCGTATGGTAGCCAAGGTGAATTGTGTCATAACATGATCCTGCAGCAGGTAGAAGCGCTGATGGACAGCGAACTGCTCCTCCGCAGAGCCTGCATTCGCAAGCGCTTCCTCCAGCTCCTTAAGCTCTGACAGGACCTTCTCAAAATCAATTCGCTGATATTGCATTTCGGAAAATTTCATTGGTGTAGTAACTCCTTTTATGGTTTTACATGTAGTTTTCTGTGGGCTTTGAGTTCTATTATAAACAAGGATGGAGATCAGGGAAAGATCCGGAGGGACAGGTGCTTTTAATATTTTGACCATATTTTGTCAGATGATTTTGATCCTGAGTATGATATCATTATTCTGCCACGGATGAACGGAAATTTTGTATACTGGAGGGCAGGGAAAAACGGCATGCAGTCAAAGCTTCGCAAGGACTTGGAAAATTACATACGGGAAGGAAACTATCCGCTGCACATGCCGGGACATAAGCGGCGGCTGATGCCGGAGGAGGATCTACCCTATGCATGGGATTTTACGGAGGTTTCGGGCACCGACGATCTGCATCATGCGGAGGGAATTTTGCGTGAGGCAATGGATCGGACATCGCAGTGCTTCGGCGCAGACCGAACCTGGTATCTTGTAAATGGCAGTACCTGTGGAAATCTTGCCGGAATTTATGCAATGACTTCCTTTGGAGGAGAAGTCATTGCCGCCCGGAACTGTCACCGCTCCATCTTTCATATCCTGGAGCTTCGTGGCTTACAAGTGCACTGGCTCATGCCTCCGATTGACAGGGAGTATGGCATTTACGGAAGCATAGATGCGCATATGGTCGGCGACATGCTGAAGCGTTATCCGCATGTGCAGGCAGTGATCCTCACAAGCCCTACGTATGAAGGGGTAGTTTCCGATATTCACGGTATTGCAGAGATCTGCCATGCTGAAGGGGTGCCACTGTTTGTGGATGAAGCGCACGGCGCGCATTTCGGGCTGTTTCCAAAGGCAGGATTCCCGGACAGTGCGATCCATGCCGGTGCGGATGTTGTGGTACAGAGCCTGCATAAAACCCTTCCGAGCCTTACGCAGACCGCTCTCCTGCACCTTCGCCGGGGCCTTGTGTCAGAGGAGCGGATCGAGCAGGGACTTGGAATTTTTGAGACTTCCTCGCCTTCGTATCCACTGATGGTATCTATGGATGCATGCACGGAATATCTCCTTACGGAGGGAGAGCAATCCTTTCTTAGATGGAGGGAAGTGCTTCAAAAGTTTCGGGACAGAATTTCCGGTCTCCGGTATTACCATGTGCTTTGTTATGGGGAGGACAGTGCTAAGAGTCACGGCTTTTATGCGTTTGACCCGTCTAAGCTTCTTGTGAATGCAAAACGCGCGGGGCTTACCGGAGCCTGGCTTAAGGACCGGCTCCTCCGGGACTATCATTTTGAGCTTGAAATGAGCATGGGAAGCAATGCACTTGCCATGACCGGGCCGGGGGAGGATGAGCAACAGCTTCTTCGCTTTGCGGATGCCCTGCGGGAGCTGGATCGGGAGGCAGCAGCCCGGGTGGAAGCAGCGGCTCCGGATGTGGACAAGGACGCTGTTTCATTTACTGCTGACCATACGGAAAGCGCAGGAGAAGGCGTGGAGAATCAGCGGGTACATGTGGATAAACTGCATTCAGATGGCGACGCAGAGCAAGATATAACAGAGGGTTTACTGATTCAGGAAGCGATGCAAACGGCGCCCCTCACCTGCATGGCTATTTCCGAGGCGGTAGAGCAGCCAACGGAAAATGTGGATATACGGGAGAGCTCCGGCAGAATATCCGCGGAATACGTCTACTGTTATCCACCGGGGATTCCGCTCGTGATTCCGGGCGAGTTGATTTCCGGTTCGGAGCGTAAGGCACTTTCTGAGCTCAGAAAAGCCGGATATGAGCTTCGTTTCACCCGCTCCGGAGATCAGCAGGACCAGATCCTGGTTGTGTCAAGAGACTGAGCGAGCGTGTGAATGATATCTGAATGATGGCGGAGAAATGAGGCATCACGCTGATTTGCATTCGCTGGCGTACTTATGATATAATATTTTAAATTCTATGCATGTAAACGGTATATACCGATAAAGGAGAATGAATGTCGAATCACGCAGATAAGAACAATGAAGCGCTTCTTGCAGCAATGGAGAAGCTTAAAAAAAGTAATACCCAGGAAAATATCGAGAACTTCGAGGATATTCTGCTTAAGGGTGCCGTGTTTTATATCCCTGTAAAGATGGCTGGAGAGGGAGAGAACACTCGTCCTGCCTTTGGCGTGATTGCGGATAAGGAGAAGCATCACTACTATACAGTCTTTACCAGCAAGGAAGCGATGCGGACCTTTAAGGGTGAAAAAAATATCGGCAAGTACCAGTATACCAGATGCACCTTTGATACGATCGGTCGTACTGCAATGGGTGATCCTCGAATTTCAGGTATTGTGATCAATGCAGGTACAGATAACATGATCGTTGCCAGACAGTTGATTTCCGATGTTTTACTGATGTATCAGGCAAAGGATCATTATATGAATGTCGTCGAAGCGGACAAGGACGTGAAGCTGGATGCGCCGACCGGCAATTACAGTGAAATGGTAGATGCACTTAAGGACTGGATGCGGCAGGATCCCAATGTTTCTGCAGCCTATCTCCGGCAGATCACCCGTAATGGTGTCGATATCTGGGTTATCATCGTAAGCCATATCCGTAAGACAGAGCCGACTTTTGGCAACATCATGCATGTGGCAAGGGATTTCTCAGGTGGTCACGAGGTAGCGCTTCTGTCCTCACGCTCCAAGGCGGGAGAAAATGCCATTGCGGATATCATGCCGTTTTACCGGAAGCCGTTTACTCTAATCGAAGACAGAACTCCGATGGAGTAAGCATACGTCGGGCGTGAACCAGGTATGAAGGAATATACGCATGTTACACACGATTTTCCTCCGCTGTATGATGCGGAATCGAGAGTCCTGATCCTTGGATCCATTCCGTCGCCGAAATCCAGAGAGCAGCACTTTTACTATGGACATCCGCAGAACCGTTTCTGGAGGGTCATGGCTGCTGTTTTATCAGAGTCTGTGCCGGAAACGATCGGGGAGAAGCGGGCGATGCTTTTAAGGCACCATATTGCGCTCTGGGATTCTCTCGCGGAGTGCGACATATGTGGTGCAAGCGACACCTCGATTAAAAATCCGGTACCAAATGATATTGCAGCTCTGCTTAAGGAAACCCGTATCCGGAGTGTTTTCTGCACAGGTGCAACTGCGCATCGGTACTATGAGAAATACTGTTATCCGGAAACCGGCATGCATGCCGTGAAGCTCCCGTCGACTTCACCGGCAAACTGCGCTGTGCATCTTGACAAGCTGATTGAGGCGTATCGTGTGATCGCGGAGGATCTCTGATTCATAAACCATTACATTGTTCAGGAAATGCGTTGGCTATGTTTTTGCAAGATGACACCGCATCAAGATAACTTTGGTGTATAAATTGGTCAAGGCAGTAATAAACGCAGTATTTTTAAGGGACTTTGCCATAGCCTCAGGCTAGGTAAAGTCCTTTACTATTTTCATATATTCCTGGGCATGGTATGGAATATAACTGTTTTTCCGGTATGCCGCGACAAAATCCACTGTAGTGCAGGGATTTCCGACGGAAAAAAGACTTTTACACAGGTTTTGCTTTGCGGCATCAAAGCCCTTCGGAGAATTCCGGAGGGCTTTTTGTGTGCTTCTATGTACATTTTTTTGCTGATACCTTCTGATATTCTGTAGATAAGAAAAAGCAAACAGACATTCACAGAACATATATTTCAAAACAATTGTTTACAAAACATATGTACTGTGATAAACTAAAACCTGTCGAAAGGAAGGTAGTAAAATGAGAATCAATCTTAGGACTTTTGAAATCGTACTTATTGGTATTCTGGCGCTGGGACTGTTCTGTGCACTTTCCACGATCCCGGAGCTTAGAATTTTTGGATTTATCATGTTGACTTCCGGAGGCTATCTGATCTATGAGATTGGAGAGGAGCGGAAGCGCAGACGGAGAAAGGCGGTATTTTACCGTCGGATGAGTAAAATTATTGAGTCTGCCATGGCATCCTGACTTAAAGATTTTTACATGACTGATATCTCACTCTATATCCATGATTAAAGCAATTTATAAACTGGCATGGATTGCTAAAGACTGGCATGCATAAGGAGCGGCGCAGCAGCGAAAAGCAGATAAATTTATTGAAATGTACCATATAATGTGAAACAAAATGCGATGTCTCGGAAACAAGAGACACCGCATTTTATTAACACAATATTCAGTTTTTAAATGTATTATCCGGAGGTTTCCTATACTTTTGTTTTTGTGTAGTCTACCAATCTTTATTATTCTACACTGATGATCAGCTTATGCGGGAGACAGGCAATGACCTTGCCGTCATCCTTACCGGTGATTGGTCCGGTCTGTACACAGATGTGGTCCGGGCAGTTCGCCTCCGTGACAGATACCTGCTGATCCGCGATTGTCACGATATTGAGCAGGTGCCTGGACTCTGCAGCGCGATCGCCTAGACTCTCCAGGGTAACATCGTCACCGATTTCGGCAATTTGTCCATCTGCAACAAGAAAACGTTTGTTTTCTGTCAGTGGCTCCCTGGCAATTTCTGTGCCGTCATACGTAATAATGACTTCCTTCCGTTCTCCATGGAGACGGTTCATAAGATAGAGAGTGATCATACTGCCCAGCAGGATGATCAGCAGGATTACCAAAAGGATGGCATCTCGTTTGTGATTTTTAATCCATGTATTTTGCATGTGAATATCTTAACATAAAGTTGGATTTTTAATATAGGTACAATAGAGAAAAAGTCTTGAATTTTCTTGTAATGTACGGATATATTGATAGCAGGAAATAGAAATCGGTAAAAGAAAGGGGATTATAAATATGCCTGTACATGTACTTGAGGAGGCCGAGAGATGTCTCCAGTGCAAGAACCCGAGATGCCGTCAGGGTTGCCCGATTCATACTAATATCCCGGAGATGATCCGGCTCTTTAAAAACAACGAGCTGGAAGTGGCAGCCGGTATGCTTTTTGCTAATAACCCTCTGTCGGTTGTCTGCTCATTGGTATGTGATCATTCCAAGCAGTGTGAGGGACATTGTATCCGTGGTATTAAGGGAGAGCCTGTACACATTTCTTCCATTGAGAATTATATATCGGATTCCTGCTTTGAAAGAATTAAAATCAATATGGCGGAACCTAATGGCATGAAGGCAGCTGTGATTGGTGCTGGTCCTGCGGGGATTACTATTGCGATTATTCTTGCCAGCAAGGGATATAAGGTTACTGTTTTTGAAGCAAGAGATAAGATCGGCGGCATCATGCGATATGGTATCCCTGAGTTCCGTCTGCCGCACAGTATCCTGGACCGCTACTATACCAAGATGAAGGAAATGGGGATTCTCTTCCGTCCTAATTTCACGATTGGCGGTAATATTACGATTGAGGATCTTTTTAAAGATGGATATAAATCGATCTTTATCGGCACAGGCGCCTGGAGACCAAAACGGATGATGATTCCGGGAGAGACCTTTGGTAATGTGCATTATGCTATTAATTATCTCAACAACCCGGATGTGGTAGATCTTGGCAAGTCCGTTGCAATTTTCGGTGCCGGCAATTCTGCTATGGATGTAGCAAGGACAGCGATTCGTAAAGGCTGCCGGGATGTCACAGTGTATGTGCGGAGTGACACGGTTTCCGCCTCACCGGATGAGTATGAGCTTGCCAAACTGGATGGTGTAAAATTTGAGTTCCATAAGACAGCCATTGAAATCAAGGATGAAGGTCCTGTGATCTGTGATACAGAAAAAGATGCAGATGGACATACAATTATCAAGCAGGAAACTGCCAGACTGGTCCCAACTGACAGTGTGGTGATTTCTGTTTCGCAGGTTCCGAGACATCGGCTTGTCGAGCATAGTACAGAGCTTAAGCTCAATGAGCGCGGCAATCTTATGACAGATGAGGAAGGTGAGACGACCATGAAGGGAGTCTTTGCTTCCGGGGATGTTGCAACAGGCGCCAAAACCGTTGTACATGCGGTTAATGACTCCAAAAAAATTGCGGAGGAGATGGACCGCTATATGCAGAGTCTCAAGGATTAAGACAGACTTGCACGCTTGGGATCATTTACAGGATGTGTAGGACATAGCAGAACAACATGAACTACTTCCACAGGACAGACTGTGGGAGCTGCCAGAACAACATATAACAAGATATAACAGAAAGTCAGAACAGGAGAGAAAAATCTTTCACTTTTCTGACTTTTTGCTTATAATGGATTTGCCGGTGCAGAACCGGCGTTGTTTCAGCGTATCTTTTTTATCATCACATTTTTATCATCACATAGAGTCTGGAGCGCAGTCACTGTGATATGGCAAAAGAACTCTTGAAAGGAGTTTTATGCAAGTTACACGTGGCGGTATCATTACAGAACTTTTAAAGGACGTTCAGATTCCCAGGATGTTCCGGGCGCATCAGAGTTTTCCAGCAGAAAAAATTGAGCCGGCAGACATTCCGGCGGTGGTTTTCAGGGAGATGGGACAGGAGGCATTTGCTTCCAAAATCCAGCCGGGCATGCACATCGCCATCACCGCGGGAAGTCGGGGAATACGGAATGTGGATAGTATTACCAGGGCAATCGTTGATTTTGTGAAGTCCCGGGGAGCGGATCCGTTTATTGTACCCGCGATGGGATCTCATGGCGGTGCAACGGCAGAGGGTCAGGTAGAAGTACTGCGAAGCTATAACATTACCGAGGAATCTATGGGATGTCCGATTAAATCCTCGATGGAAGTTGTGGAGCTTGGAAAATCTACCCTTGGAAAAACCGTATATCTCGACAAAAATGCATTCTTATCCGATGGCATTATAGTCTCCTGCCGTCTGAAACCGCATAATGCCTTTAGAGGAAAGGTAGAGTCCGGTCCTTGCAAGATGATGACTGTCGGGCTTGGAAAACAGAAAGGTGCAGCACTGGTTCATGCCGATGGGATGGATCATATTGCGGAAAATATACCGGACATGGCTCAGGTTGTGCTTAATTCCGGCAAAATTCTTTTTGCGATTCCGTGCCTTGAAAATGCGTATGATGAGACCATGAAGATTGAAGCAATCCAGCCTCAAAATATCATTGAACGGGAGTCGGAGCTTCTCAAGCTTGCATTTCAAAATATGCCATCGCTTCTTGTGGGAGAGGGCGATGTGCTGATCGTTGACTGGATCGGCAAAAACTTTTCCGGTTCCGGTGTGGATCCCAATATTACAGGGACATTCTCCACTCCATATGCGCATGGGGGCATCAAGGTGCAGAGATCGGCATTTCTTAATCTTACAGCCGAATCTCATGGCAACGCGCTCGGAACCGGGCTTGCGAGTGCAATCACCAAAAAGATTTTTGATGCGATGGACGTCGAGCAGATGTACGCCAACTGCATCACCAATACTGTTATTTCCTCCTCGTCCATTCCGATTGTACTGGCTACCGATAAGGAAGCCATTCAGTTTTGCATTACGACCTGCAACCGTATTGATAAGACAAATCCACGGATTGTGCGGATTTCCAATTCTCTCCATATCGCTGACATTATGCTGTCGGAAGCGTACTACAAAGATGTGCAGGAAGGAAAATATGCAGGACTCACAGCAACGGGAGGACCGGAGGAGCTTTTATGGGATCAGGAGGAAAATCTGATTACGCCGATCTGCTGATCATGGGTTAAGAGCAGTTAAGACCGGTGCTGCCAAAGATGGTTTCCTGAGTTATAATTATAGAGTATCATAGACCTCGGAGGAAATCTTATGTCAGATCATGAAGCGATTACCGGAACTTTGGCTAAGGCAGCGGATCGGTATGCCATGGAAACGCTTGGCATGAAATCACTTGAACTTATGGAACATGCCAGTGCCAAGGTAGCCGATTATATCATAAAGCACTATGCAGATCAGAAAAATGTCAGCATCAGCATACTCTCGGGGGTCGGAAATAATGGAGCCGATGGTGTATGTGCCGGGAGGATACTGCTTAAGGCGGGATATAAACCCAGGGTCTATATCATCGGTAAACCGGAGAAAGCAAGCTGGGAGATGCTGTATCAGCTCTTTTACTTTACGCAGGCAGGAGGCGAGGTCCGACTTTACTGTGAAGGAGATCCGCTTCCGGATGGAGATATCCTGATTGATGGAATTTTTGGGATAGGGCTGCACCGTCCGATTGAGGGTAATTATCGGAGCTTTATTGCGGAGGCGAATGCACATCCCCATGCTTTTACGCTTGCGATCGATGTGCCATCCGGCATCAATTCGGATACAGGCGAGCTGATGGGTATAGGCATCCAGGCGGATGTTACGATTACATTTGGACGGAATAAAATCGGTATGCTCCGGGATCCGGGCAGAAGCTATGCTGGTGAAGTTCTGGTAGAGGATATCGGCATTCCGGACGAGGTTTATGATAGACTTAAATCTGCCGGGAGATAAATATTCGGACTCGGAAATCAAATTTAGAAACCATGAAATCTGATAAGATACGTTACGACCGGATCTATAAAGTAAGATGGGATCAGATCTGATAAGGTGTGATTCGCGCGGAGCAATCTAGTAGGATGAAGCTTGATTATCTGTGCATAGAAAGGATACAGGATGGCAGAAGTACAGAAACTTAAAATTGGATTTATCGGACTTGGAAACATGGGAGGAGCGATCGCGGAGGGACTGGTCCGCTCCGGCATTTCCGCAGACAAGATCTATGCATGTGCCGGACATTTTGATAAGCTTACGGCAAAATGCAAGGAGCTTGGCACACTTACAGAGCTACATATGGACGCGCATGCTTCTGCCCCAACGGCACACGCCTGTCATGATGCAGCAGAGGTTGCGGATCATACAGATGTGATATTCATTGCTGTAAAGCCGGATAAAATCCCGGAGCTTATCCGTCCGGCAGCGAAGCATTTTAGCGGAAAGCTTGTGATCTCCGTTGCCTGGGGATATACACTGGAGAGATTTCAGAAAGAAAGACTTCTTCCGGAGTCGGCTGAGCTTCTCTGTACTATCCCCAATACTCCGGTATCGATCTGTAAAGGTATTTTTATCGTAGAAAAGGTCAATACTCTGACAGAGCAGAGCAGCAAGCTTGTGGAGGAACTCCTCGGCAGGATTTCACTTTTGATACCGGTAGATACCAGGCTTATGGATATTGGGGGCATTGTCGGAGGATGTGCCCCGGCATTTGTAGACGTCTTTATGGAAGCCATGGCAGATGCTGCTGTCATGTATGGCGTACCGAGAGCTACTGCATACCAGATGGTAGCCAGGATGATGGAAGGCACGGCGGCATTACAGCTTGCAAGCGGCAAGCATCCTGCAGCCATGAAGGATGAGGTCTGCTCGCCAGGCGGATCCACAATCCGTGGCATTGCGTCTCTTGAGGAGCATGGCTTCCGGGGAACGGTCATTGACGCGGTGAAAGCCATAGAGGGCAAGTAAACTGCAAGCTGTCACGATATTCTATAGTTTATTTTTTCAGGGCCTCGATGATCAGATCGAGGTCCTTTTGATAATTTTCCTGCACCGGAACACGGTACAGAGGGATGCCGATTTTTTTAAATAATTTGTTTTTAAAATCATCTATCTGGCGTGCCGTACGATCCTCGTGACTTGCGTCATCCAGCTCGATCGCCAGGAGAATATTGCAGTTAAAGTCACAGATCACAAAATCCACATGGCGGGAACGGATATATCCGCGATAACGGAGATAATCCTGCTTGTCCGTCACATAGCAGAGATCCTCGAGACGCACCTTGGGGCAGATCATATAAGAGCCGGGGATTACGGTCCGGAGTTTACGGAAAAAAGCATATTCCGTATTGGTCAGGAGGTTCTTGGCTGCGTAAGGATAATGATGGATCGGCTTAAACTTCCGCTCTTTATGGAGTTTTCTGATTAAGAGAATCAGAAACAGTAAAAGTACAAGAAGCCATACCGACAGATGGCTTTGGTTTAAATCAGGATTATGTAAAAATTGTTTCAGGTGTTGTAATGTCTGTATCATAGCTGTAGATTCTACCATAAAGCCGTTGCAAAAATCCAGTTGAGAGCTAAGACAAATGACTGTGGTAAAACATGCCGGAAAGCTTACGCCAAATTATTTCCGTTTGCGCTCTCCAGCTCCAGCAGATATCTTTTTTTCTCCAGCCCGCCGGCATATCCGGTCAGGCTTCCGTCTGAACCAAGGACCCGATGGCAAGGCACAATAATGGAAACCGGATTATGTCCGACTGCCCCTCCAACCGCCTGTGCCGACATGTGCGCGACCTCACGCATTGCTGCGATCTGATCAGCGATTTCCCGGTAGCTTCGTGTGCTGCCATAAGGGATCGTCAGGAGGATGGACCAGACCATTTTCTGAAAATCGGTTCCTCTTAAATGAAGCTTCGGAGTAAAGTCCGGGCAGATGCCGCTAAAGTAGAGATCCAGCCAGCGGGAGGTCTCATAAAATACAGGGAAGTCCGATTCCGCTACGTTTCCATTTATGCCAAGAGCAAAGTATTTCTGATCATCAAACCAGAGACCGGTAAGAGCTGTTCCATCGCTTGCCATTGTCATATTGCCAAGCGGCGAAGTGTAGTGATGCAGATAATTCATGATGAGATATCCTTTCTGCAAGAAACCTGGATCAGGTGGATATGACTGCGTTTTTTCTTTTTATAATGTGTAAATCAGACAGACGATTTAGAACTTGTCAACAAATGTCAACAGGTTTTAAACGGATAATGGTTATTAAAAAGCCTTAAGAATGGCTAATAACCGTCATTCTCAAGGCCCTAATTCCGTGGAGAGTACAGGACTCGAACCTGCGACCCCTTGCGTGTGATGCAAATGCTCTACCAGCTGAGCTAACCCTCCAGGCAAATCTTCTAAACAATTGTCAATTCTATCACAAATTTCAGAAATGCCAAGACTTTTCCGGACATCTTTTATCCATTTTTTAACCAGTTGGGGATATGATGCACTTTTCCGGCTCTGAGATATGGAGATTCCGTCGGATATTTTGTTCAGGACAGGCGCCGCCTTTTGTCGCTTAAGACTTGCATGGGCTTCAGGATTCATTTATACTAGCTTCACTATGATATTAAACGTCGCTAATTTAAATAAAACATTTGTCGGTAAGCAGATCCTTAAAGATGTCTGCTTCCATATTGAAGATAAAGAGAAGGCCGCAATTGTGGGGATCAATGGTTCCGGCAAGACGACCCTGATTAAGTGCATCCTTGGCGAGGAGGAACCAGATGACAGCAACACGGTCATTGCGCTTGCCAAAGGGAAAAAGATTGGATATCTTGCGCAGCAGCATGCCGATATGCCCGGCGTGGAGCCGGAGGACCGGGAACTGGATCTGTCAGAGGCCAAGGACCGGGCGCTGAAACAGGAGCTCGATTCCTATAGTGATGATTTTGCCTCTCTCTCCGGTGGACAGAAAACACGGAAACGTCTGGAGGAAATTCTGCTTACCAAGCCGGACCTTCTGATCCTGGATGAGCCGACGAACCATCTTGACATCGAGTCGATTCAATGGTTGGAAAAGGTGCTGAAGCACTATGATGGAGCTGTACTGCTGGTTTCCCATGACCGGTATTTTCTGGATCATGTTGTAAGTAAAATCATTGACCTGGATCATGGCAGAGCCCGGATGTACAAGGGAAATTATTCTGAGTATGCTGCCAAAAAAAAGATGATCCGTGACGCGGAGTTGAAGGCATATCTGAATCAGCAGGAGGAGCTTCAGCATCAGCAGGCGGTTATTGACAAGCTGAAGCAGTTTAATCGTGAAAAGTCTATCAAAAGGGCAGAATCCCGTGAAAAAGCGCTTGCCAAGATCGAGCGTCTGGATAAGCCAGAGGAAATCGACAATGAAATGCGGCTTGCTCTTACTCCGAGTGTTCAGTCAGGAAATGATGTACTCTCGGTGAAGGGGCTGTCCAAGTCCTTTGGCGACAAAACCTTGTTTACAGATATCAGCTTTGAGATCAAGCGCGGCGAGCATGTTGCCATTATCGGTGCAAACGGTACCGGCAAGACCACGATGCTCAAAATCTTAAACAGGCTGGAGGATGCCAGCGCAGGGGAGTTCCGTCTGGGAACCAATGTTGAGATCGGATATTACGATCAGGAGCATGCGGTGCTGCACATGGATAAGACAATTTTTGATGAGATCCAGGATGATTATCCGTATCTCAACAATACCAAGGTCAGGAATGTCCTCGCCGCGTTCCTGTTCCGGGGAGACGATGTTTATAAAAGGATCGGGGATCTCTCCGGAGGAGAGCAGGGTCGAGTATCCCTCGCCAAGCTGATGCTGTCCAATGCCAATTTCCTGATTTTGGATGAGCCAACCAATCACCTTGATATTCAAGGACGGGAAGTGCTGGAGGATGCCATCAATCAATATGAGGGCACGGTCCTGTATGTTTCGCATGACCGGTATTTTATTAACCGTACTGCTACGCGGATCCTGGAGCTTTTTGAAAACCGTTTTGATAATTACATCGGAAACTACGATTACTATCTTAGTAAAAAAGATGATGTACGGCGTTACGGCGGTTCGGTTTTGGATGCGAATGCTTCGTCCCAGCGGAAGCGCGAGTCCTCGATTCCAAATCCGGAACTGAAGTCCTCACAGAAAACCGACTGGGAGCTGCAGAAGGAATACAAGAAGGAGCTTCAGAAGCTGGAACGGGATTTAAAGTCCATAGAGCAGGAAATTCAGAAGCTAGAAGCCCGCAATCAGGAGCTCGATGATGAATACCAGAATCCTGACATTGCAGCAGACGTCGGGAAGCTTATGCAGCTTCATAAAGAGCATGAAGCTAACGATGACCGTCTCTCAGATCTCTATGAAAGCTGGGAAAGTACTTCCGAGCGTCTCGAGGAGCTGCGGCAGCAGGACCCGTCTCAGAGCGAATGATCGAGTAATATATTTAAGATTTATTTATAAGAGTGAGAATTTACTTAATAGAGGATGTCACACGATGATATGCTCCCTTCCAAGCAGGACAAGATTTTTATTATTTCTCTTGTCTACCTAGAAGGGAGCATATCATATTCTTACAGCAGTTCTCGGCCAATGGCTTCACATACTTGTACTGTGCATACGTATTATTTACTATATAGGATTCCTTTATGATCGAGCGCATGTACGTTATATTTCCGGATCAGATCTGCCAGTACAAGCTCCGGTACGGTGAGATAGTCGTCCTTTCGGAATGCAACGCAGGTGGTCCAGGCAGGAAAGGGTTCACAGTGGAAATAGCGGATTGGGGCAGACAGATCCATGTACGCCTGTGGAAAAAACGCGGAGGCAATCTGCTGTCGTACCATGGCAAGACGAGTGGCGGAATCCTGTGTCTTAAAAAGTACCGGAGGAGTGATGCCGGCAGTGCGGAGCATCTCCTGCTCCATATCATAGCCCCTCGTAACTTCCGTGCTCAGTATAAACGGACTGTCTGCAAGCTTTCGGAGATCCAGTGTCGGGAGTGGCGCAGTGGGAGATGAGAGAGGCAGAACATCTCTGACCATCGGGTGAGATGCGGGCACACCCAGGATATACTCCTCCCTGGCACCTTTAATGTAAGAAAACAACGGATTTCGATTGTCAGACCGGTAAGAAAGACATGCGAGATCCACCTCCCGGTTTTCCAATAAGGTTTCCATCTCTTTGTTTCTTGCTTCTTTTATTCTAAATACAATATGCGGATACAGGAGATGAAATACCGGAAAAATGGTCTGAAACATGCGGGAACCCCGTTCCGGTGTGTATGTTATGGAGATTTCTCCTGTTTTTTCATGTGAGATGTCACTGATTCTTTTATAGGTCTGGTCACGGATCGAAAGGATGCGATGTGCATTTTCGAGATAGATCCTGCCGGCCATCGTTGGAACCATGCTTCGTTTCACGCGGTCAAACAAAGACACCCCAAGCTCCTTTTCCAGATGCAGAAGCTGCTGATTAAGAGCGGACTGTGTAATGTAAAGCCTGTCTGCGGCTTTTGAAATCGAACCTTCCTTCTCGATCATTACGATATTTTCAATCTGCTTCAGATCCATAACGATATCCTCCTGTGAAATCAAAATATCTAAGACATCATCTTAAAAACTATAAGTTGAATTAAGATCATCCTCAGTATATAGTTTTGATAAATCGTTGACAAGATGGTTCAGGAGGAAAAAACAATGGCTTTTAGATGTACAAAAGCACCGAAGGATCCGGTAGCGACGCTTGCATATCACCCTTGGGATATGGCAATTGATGCTTTTCAGGTTTCACCGAGAACCTGGTATGTTTCAGGACAGACCTGGGTAGGCGCTTACCTTATTGAGACAAGTGAGGGATGCATCCTGATTGATACTGCAATCCCGGAGAGCGCTTACATGCTGGTAAACGGTATTTATCAGTCAGGTCACAAGCCTTCGGATATCAAAAAAATTCTTTTAAGTCATGCGCATTTTGACCATTGCGGAGCAGCGGCTCTGATGCAGCATCTAACTGGAGCAGAGCTTTGGATGTCCAAGGAGGATTGGGAGTTTTATCAAAAGGTGCCGGAGGAGACACTGGTTCTGGATAAGGATTCGCATCCACAGGATTTTAAGGTAGATCATTTTTACAGCGATGATACTCCGGTCACATTGGGAGATATTTCGATCCGCACAATGCTTACACCAGGACATACGATTGGATGTACCAGCTTTTTCTGGGAGGAAGTAAATCCGGCGGACGGTAAGACCTACACAGTTGCAATGCATGGCGGTGTCGGAGCCAACACAATGAATGATCAGTACTATAGCACCAGCAAGATGCTGACACCGGCGCTTCGCGACCGTTTCTTTGCGGATGAAGCAAAGCTCGAGGCGATGCATGTGGATATTGCGCTGCCAAGTCATCCCAACCAGATAGAAATCGTGGATCGTGCGGGTCAGTATACCAACGAAAACAACATCTACTATGATGAAACCGTTTGGGCTGATTTTATCAGAGAGAGAGTTCGTCAGGTCAAAGCTTTGATGTAATGATGGGGGCAACCGCTTAAAACTTTGAATGAAACAGCTGTGGAGAATCGTGTTTCAGCAGATCGGATTAAAATCCGAAGAAACGTCTGGAAATCATTCAAAAATACGTCAGAAAATAAAAGTAAATAAATCATCTGGAAAGAATTAAAGATGATTATGTAAAAGGGGTAAAGTATGTCACAGTTAACAATCGTGCTGCTCATCACGTTATTTATGATGGTGATGTTTATCTGGCACAAGGTACCATTTGGTGTTACAACGATGCTCTGCTGTCTGCTGCTTGCTATGACAGGAGTGGTAGAGCTTAACAAGGCATTTACGGGATTTGGTAACAAGACGGTTGTCCTGATTGCACCGATCCTGGCATTGAGCTCTGTCCTTACTAAGACAGCTCTTGTGGGTAAGATTTCCGGGCTTTTAAATGGACTGAAGGGCAAAGGAGGTATCCTCCTGATCCTGGCATTTTATGGCGTTGCAGCCATCTTTTCACAGTTTGTGCCATCTACAGCGGCACTTGCAATCCTGGTTGTATTTCTTACGACTCTTGATAACAGTGGCGAGATTACAGCGCATCGGCTGATCCTTCCGCTTCTTGGAGTTATGGTTGCATGGAAGTTCCGCCTGCCGGTTGGACTGGGTGCGACAACATTCGCAACGCTTAATGGTTTCTATGAAGGCATTGTCAACAATCCGGATTATATGCTGACGCTGCTTGATCCGTTTAAGTTTGCGATTATTCCGATGATCGTACTTACACTGTACTGCGTTTTTTGCTGGAAGCTGATGCCTAAGGATGAAGCAGTTGGAGCAGGTGTTGATACGTCCAAGCTTAAAAAGGGCAAGGAAGTGGAGCTGCTCCCGGAGGGTAAGCAGAAGATCGTTTATGTAGTATTTGTAGCTGTTATGCTTTGCCTGATTTTTAATAAAGTGACCGGACAGTTTATGTATCTGGCACCTGCTGCTGGTGTGATTATCCTGATTTTTGCAGGATGTATTACAGCGCAGGAAGCAGCAAAGGATATGACGGTTGACATGATCTGGATGCTTGCAGGTGTTCTGATTGTGGCGGATGCGATCGGTTCCTCCGGCGCGGCGGATGTCATCGGTAACTTTATCTTAAAGATCATTGGAGAGAATCCAAGTGCGCTTAAGGTTAATCTGATTTTTTCTGCGGCAACGGTTATTATGACGACTTTCATTTCCAACATGGGTACACAATCGGTGCTGATTCCGATCGCGGCTTCTGTAGCGCTTGCTGCAGGCTGGGATCCGAGAGGGCTTGTACTCATCATCGGAACGGCAAACTATTTTGCAGTAGCATTCCCATCTGGATCTGGTGAATGTGCCGTTGCCTTTGCGGCAGGCGAGTATAACCCGGGCAAGGTGCTGAAGTTTACACTACCGTACATGATTCTGGCGATTCTTTCATGTACCATATCTGCAACTTTATTGTACCCTATTGGATAATCTCAGTACAAAGACCGCAACACAAACGGATAAAACTGAAAAAACTTAAGTAACAATCCATAAAAAATCCGGGGCGCCATTCTGTGCCCCGGATTTTTGTGTGTTATACTAAGCACATGGAAACATAAGGATGTAAAAGAAAACTGTGGAACTTTTGTCTAAGAAAACAGATTTTTATCATTATTTATGTCGCAGGTCAAGGCGGCGGATTGGAGAGTGTTATGGAGATCAAAAAAGGAAAGCTTGTGATGGAACTACTTGTGGAGACCTATCCGGACCGGATTGTGGAGATGGACAGTGAACTTGGACATGTCAAAATGATTCCGTTTGGAGGTACGGTGCAGAGTGATCTCTTTAACGGAATCATAGAGCCCTGCGGAGTAGATACTCAGGTCACAAACCAGGCGGGAGTGCGGCACATGTCGGCGCGTTACATGCTGACCGGGAAGGACAGCGATGGTCAGGACTGTCACATCTATCTGGAAAACAATGCGTACTTTACCAACGGAGAACGTCCCAAACCTTGGATCAGTGCACCGGCATTTATTACGGATTCTGCAAAATTGGTTCCGTACCTTCATCGTAACCAGTTTATCGGAGAGGGAATGCGTGAGGAGGACGGGTACCTGCATATCCGCTATTATGAAATTTTACATGAAGTAAAGGCGTGAGAAGTTCACGTCTTTACTTCCCGTGATTCCAGTATTCATTCACCAGTTGGATAAAATCCTTTGCTGCGTTACTGAGATATGAGTTTTTCTGGTAGGTGACGCAGACCTTCCAGGTGGGATGGAAGGGGAGACGGTAAAACTTGACACCCTTGGGATGCTTTTTAACATAATGATACGGGATCAGACCACAGGCAAGACGCGCACGGATCATGGAGAGGATGGTCGTATTGCTGGAGGTTTCAAAAAGAACCGTCGGGGCAAAGCCTGCGTCCCGGAAAATCTGGTCCACCAGCTTCCGGATGGTAGACTCCTTGTACATCATGACAAAAGGCTCATATTGAACAAGTGAGAGCGGGATAACCGGATAGGGATCATTCCCGCTTAAAAATTTAGGATCAATAGGGTACTCCTCCGGAAGTGCCAGATATATTTCCTCACGGAACAAGTCAATATACTCATCAATGGTACGCTGCTGGTCTGTGAGAGTGACAAAACCAATATCCAGCTCACCTCTCCGGATTTCATCCTGCTGCTGCCGGACACTAAGCTCTCTGGGCTCGATGGTAAACTCCGGATAGAGATCGTGAAATCGCGGATAAACGTATGCAAACATATCTGAACCACGTCCAGGAGTCATCCCGACAGAGAGATAGCCTTTATGGGTGTTTACCATATCCGCGATCATCGTATAGGTCTTCTGTTTGATCCGAAGCATCTCCCGCGCGTTTTCCACATAGACCTTACCTTCCGGCGTAAGCGTCCATTCGGACTTGCTTCTTACAAAAAGGGGCGCGCCAAGTTCTTTTTCCAGCTTCTGCAGTTGCTGGGAAAGAGCAGACTGCGTGATAAACAGCTTTTCCGCAGCTTTGGTGACAGAACCCTCGTCTGCAATTTTAAGGATATATTCGATCTGTTTGGTATCCATACAATCTTTATTCTAAAATTCTATTACCGTACTGAAGGTTTCTAGTTAAAAGTTTCTATTTCATTAAATGTTTCTATGCGAATATTTCTATGCGAATGTTTCCGCGTATTGGTTTCGTGCTATGAAACAGTCAATTAGATTCACTTATAAAAGCGTAATATTAATTAATTTTACTTAATCATTGTAGCGCTCTATAATAAATACATCAAGCAGGAAAATGAATATTCTATTGAGTAGTATTTATGGAGGGAACAATGGCTAATAAGCTTTGTATCCGTATTACGGATAAAGATAATGTCGCAATCGCGATCCATGACCTTCAGAAGGGGACAGAGGTGATGCCCGGCGTCGTTACGGCGACGGATATTCCACAGGCGCATAAAATTGCGCTGATGGACCTGCCCAAGGGCTCCGAGGTCATCCGCTATGGGGTAGTACTGGGGACGACATCCGAGGATATCCCCAAGGGCGGCTGGATCAATGAAAAAAATCTCATCATGGCACCGGCTCCGGATCTTGATAAGATGGAATTTGCCACCAATATCCGTACGGATCTGCCAAAACCTAAGAGAACCACCTGGATGGGGTATCGCAACCCGAGAGGAGGCTATGCGGGGACAAGAAATATTCTGGGTATCAACACTACCGTGCAGTGTGTCGCCGGTGTGCTGAATGTTGCAATCCAGAGAATCAAGCGGGAGATTCTGCCTAAATATCCTCATGTGGATGATGTGGTGGCAATCAACCATCCGTATGGCTGCGGTGTGGCGATTGATGCGCCGGATGCGTACATTCCACAAAAGATTTTGAGAAACATTGCCATGCATCCGAATTTTGGTGGTGTGTTTATGCTGGTTTCTCTGGGATGTGAGAAATTCACCACAGATCGTTTCTGTGAGTGGTGGCCTGAACTCAATACTCCGGAAAATGTCATTGTCCTCCAGCAGTACAAAGGATATCAGGCGATGATGGATGCCATCTGTGAAATGGCGGAAAAGAAGCTTAAGATTTTGAATGAAAGAAGACGGGAGGAGCTTCCCCTCTCGGATCTTCTTGTCGGCATGCAGTGTGGTGGTTCAGATGCGTTTTCCGGCATCACTGCCAATCCGACAGCCGGGTATGCTGCGGATCTGCTGGTCGCAGGCGGTGGTACCGCAATGTTTTCCGAGGTTACTGAGGTGAGGGATGGCGTGCAGTTTATTGCGCATCGCTGCATCAATGAGGAAGTTGGCAAGCGTCTTGTAGAGGAAATGAAATGGTACGACAATTATCTCCGTAAGGGCGGAGTGGATCGTGGTGCCAATACGACTCCTGGCAACAAAAAAGGAGGTCTTTCCAATATCATCGAGAAATCCATGGGATCCATTGCAAAATCCGGATCATCTCCGATTGTAGAGGTACTGTCTCCGGGAGACCGTCCGACAAAGCATGGGGAGATTTTTGCGGCTACACCGGCATCGGATCTTGTCTGCGGCCCGTCCCAGCTTGCTTCCGGTATGGGTCTTGAAGTGTTTATGACCGGACGAGGCACTCCATACGGTCTTGCTGCGGCACCGGTGATCAAGCTATGCTCAAGAAATGAAATGAAAGAGCAGTGGCCGGATATTATTGACTTTAATGCAGGTCCTGCAGCCGTCGGAGATAAAACGATTGCGGAGCAGGGAGAAGAATTATTTGATTTTATCCTGGATGTAGCTTCCGGCATAAAGAAACCATATACAGAGCAGTATGGCTTTGCCAATGATCTCTGCGTCTTTAATCCGGCGCCCATTACCTGATGGACTTGCGGATATTTATAAGCAAGGGGATTGAGACGTAAACAGCGCGTATATGCAGCTATGGTGCGTATATGTGATTGACATAATCATAATGTCATAAATGGGTAAAGCTGGACAGCTGCATTTCATAGATAGTGCAGGCAGCAGAATACGATAAAGTCTCAATTGTAATCCGAGATTCCATACCCACTATCTCGGATGAGTATTACAAGTTAATAATTATAGGCGTAAGAGAGGGGTATGGATTCTCTCTTACAAACATGCGAGACC
>NZ_JBQHUZ010000009.1:0-120390 GCF_052064775.1 Oribacterium sp. HCP28S3_H8
AGTACAAGGTTGATAGGGCTAAGCTGTAAGTGCCGCAAGGCATTCAGGTGATAGTTACTAATAGGTCGAGGGCTTATCCAAAAGGTTTTTGGTCCGGTTAGGTTTGATGTTGACACTTATCTAATAGTTTGATAAGATGTTTCAATCAGATATTTCTGTTATTCCTCTATAGCTCAGTCGGTAGAGCACGCGGCTGTTAACCGCGGTGTCGTTGGTTCGAGTCCAACTGGGGGAGCTAGACGTTAGAATCCAGGTTCCATATTACCTGGTACGTTTTCAAAATATGGCGAAGTAGCCAAGTGGTAAGGCGTGGGTCTGCAACACCCTGATCACCGGTCCGAATCCGGTCTTCGCCTTTTTGTGGCGCCATGGTCAAGCGGTTAAGACACCACCCTTTCACGGTGGTATCAGCAGTTCGAATCTGCTTGGCGTCATGAGTTAAGAACAGCGGAAGCTGTTCTTTTTTTGCGTTTTGCGTATATCTATGGCCTGTCAGGCGGGCATTCTTATCTACTCGAGTTCCTTGCAGCAATAATTAATTTTCAATAGATCTCTCAATATATGGCATATACATTTAAATTCATAAACGCTTTCCACCATATATAGCGTTATCTTTTTATGAATATTATCCTTTTAAGAATATTATCCTAATATAGATAATCACACTTTTTCGTACTTTCCTTTATACTTAATGTATCACATTTCTTAAGAACGTCATGTTCTGGAAAGGAAAGGAGGTTTATCGGATCCGTCCGCGTAAGAGATCTCCTGTTTCCCCGATTCATTCTGTATCAATTCACTAAAAAAGAAAGGAATGGATTCAGGAGTGAAAATCAAAGAATCTATATAACAGGAGGCAAGTTCACATGTTAAATCCGACATTTCTGCATGAAAGGGACAGGAACAAAACGCTCCGAACCAAGAAGGTGGATCGGGACTATGATCAGAAGGAGCTTTATCTTAATGGCATCCGTAAATTTAGAAATCGTGGTATCCGCATCCTCTTTGATGGGAAAGAGATACAGGAAAATGAATGGAAGGATCTGTTTCTGACATCTGAAAACGGAGGATTTTACCGATGTGATTATCATAAGGGTACGGACGGATGTCTTGCGGAGATACATTTTGACTGGGTATATAATATGGAGAAGACCCGGGAAAAATCGTCTTCTTAACTTAAATTGTAACGATTCATTAGTAATAAAAGCATAACGTATCATCCTGAAATGATCAAAGAAGGCGCGGAGTTTGTTGAAGTTTAACGGAAACACAGACCCTTGCCTTCTTTTTTCGTTTTCTTGTGTTTAAAGTCGCTTTCTGATATTATGTAAGGACGTATATGGGGAGCCATAGCTTTGGAAATCAGATTGTAATGAGGCAGAGAGATGTCAGTAAAATCAGAACTTTTAGAGCTTTTTATTACCGAAAAGGGTACATATTTTTCCGGAGAACATATCGCAGAGAGACTGCATTGCTCCAGAACTGCTGTATGGAAGGCCGTTCAGCAGCTAAAGGAAGAGGGTTATGAGATCACGGCTGTGCAGAATCGCGGATATGCTCTTTCTGAGGAATCTGATGTTTTGTCCCGGGAGGAAATTCTGCATTATCTTGACAAGCCATATCCGCTTACGGTTTTGCAGGAGGTTACCTCTACAAATGATGTACTGAAAGCCATGGCCAATACCCAGCATGCGTCGGAAGGGACCACCATTGTTTCGGATTATCAGACCGGAGGGAAGGGAAGGCTTGGACGAAGCTTTTTTTCGCCTAAGGGAACCGGACTCTATGTGAGTATGCTTCTCCGCCCTCAGGATACGGTGAGCAATAGTCTGACGCTTACAGCCAAGGCTGCGGTAGCTGTGTATCGTGCCGTTAAGACGGTCTGCAATGTGGAGCTTGGAATCAAATGGGTTAATGATCTTTATCTTGGTCATCGGAAGGTGTGTGGCATTTTGTCTGAGGGACAGGCAAGCATGGAGTCTGGACATCTTGATTTTGTGATTGCCGGCATAGGCATAAATATTTATGAGCCGGAGGGCGGTTTTCCGGAGGAGATCCGTCAGCGTGCAGGTTCGATCATGGGACAGAGGACAAAAGAGCATCAGATTAACCGGAACAGGCTTGCAGCAGAGGTGATCAGAGAGTTTTATCAGCTGGCAGCTGAACCGGGGCTTACATCGGATTATGCAAAGCATAATATTGTACCGGGGCATGAGATTACCGTGATTGACGGTGACAGGCGCAGACCTGCAAAAGCACTGTCGATTCTGCCGGATGGCAGACTGGAGATACAAGAAGCGGATGGAAGCCGGAATGCACTGGTTTTTGGTGAGGTTTCGGTTCGGCTCCGCGATGGAAATCAGACGATTGAACGATAGAAAAGAGGAAATGACATAGCAATGAGTAGTTATAGAAAGAGAAGCACCAGAAGAAAAAAGAAAGAGGAGGCTACACTTGTCGGTGATCTTTTCCGGATTCTTTTTGCTGTTTCCATGCTGGTGGTTGCGATTTTGATCGTATTTTTTGTATTTCAGAATATCAAGGGCTTTAAGCTTCCGGATCTTAAGGTAAGTGCTGCAGAGACAACAACCGCGGCGCAGCCGGTTACCATCCGGGCAGATCAGGAAACCAAAGCAAGGGATACCGAGCGGACGCAGCCGGAAACCACAGTGGAGAGAAGTACTACAGCTGCAGCTAAGGAAACCAAGACAGAGGAATCTTCAGAAGAAGTATCTCAGGAGGAGACAAAATCCGAAACCAAGGGCCCGGGAGAGGAAATCGAGAGTAAGGCAGCGAAGGATAAGGAGACCGCGGAGAGCAAGGTGAAGGAAACAGTGGAAAGCTACGCGGCAGAGACGGAAGCCGTACATAAAAACGGAGATGTAGTAATTGGAGAGGGTCCGGTTGCCGGAGAAAATGCCAATGCAGGTAGCTCCGGCAATAACAGCAATATCAGTGACAACGGACCTGTGACGACACAACCGTAAAACAGCCCGGCAGAGAGGAATCCTGACATGATTTATTACCTTATGGGTAAATCCGCAAGCGGTAAGGATACGATATACAGGCATCTTAAAAAACGATGTCCGACATGGAGGGAGGTCGTTTTATATACCACTCGTCCGATCCGGGATGGTGAGAAAGATGGAGAGACCTACCATTTCATTGATGATGCCAGGATGGATTGCCTGGAACACGCAGGCAAGGTCATCGAGGAGAGAGTCTATCATACGGTCTACGGTCCATGGAGATATGCCACGGTCGATGACGGACAGATTCAGGACCCGGAGAGTATGGAGTATCTGATGATCGGTACGCTCGAGAGCTACTGTAAAATGCGCGAGTATTTTGGCAGATCCACATTGTTTCCGCTTTACATAGAAGTACCAAATGAGCTGAGACTGAAGCGTGCAGAGGAGCGGGAATTAAGCCAGCAGGTGCCTAAGCTAAAAGAGATGCACCGCCGGTTTCAAGCGGACGAGATCGATTTTTCCGAGGACCGGCTCCGGCAGGCAGGTATCATAAAACGATATCAGAATATTAATCTGGAGCAGTGTATATATGAAATCCTTAAAGATTCCGGAAAACCAGATCTATAATGCGTATCTCCTTACCGGTGAAGATCGCGAAGCTTTAGAACAGGCCGCACAGGAATTTGCAGCTTCACTCCTTATACGTGATCATAAGCTTACGGACAGCAGTAGTGCAAAAAATGCGAATGACCCGGACCCGTATACATTCGCCGATCCGGATCCGATCTGGCAGAGCCGGGGCTATCAGAGCGTAGATGACTGGAGAGACAGCGTCCGGCTCCGGGTGGAGAAACAGATTCACCCGGATCTCATACGGATCTCGCCGGATAAGCCGGAAGACCATCCCAACACCATCAGTGTGGACAATATCCGTCGCAATGTAGCAGATACCGTCGATGTCCGTCCATATGAGGCAGAGTATAAGATCTATCTTGTACTGCAGGCGGAAAAAATGAATCCGCAGGCGCAAAATGCGCTGCTTAAAACGCTGGAGGAACCACCGGAATATGTTGTGATCATGCTGCTTGCCAGCAATGCGGATCACTTTCTACCTACGATTTTATCGCGTGTCATTGAAATCAAGGCGGGGGAGAAGGATGCCGGCGAGAGCTTCCGGACATATTATCAGGAGGACTGGGCTAAGGAAACGGTAAAATTTCTAAGTGAAATCAGGTACAGGAGCATCGCGGATATACTTCAGTATATTGACAGCATGAATAAGAGCAAGGTGCCGATGACTGATCTCCTGGCGCTTCTTGAAATTGTTTTCCGGGATGTGTTATGTTATAAAGGCTCCGGAGACAGCAGCCTTATGTATGCCGGTGAAATTTCCGACAGTATTATAAAGCTTGCAGGGGAGCTGAGCTATGAGGAGCTTGGGAGAGTGACAGACGAGATTTCAAGAGATCTCCGAGGCATTCGCAGCAATGTAAACCGGGATTTGCAGCTGGAAACCCTTCTATTGCTGCTTAAAAGAGCCTCGGGAGACAAGCAGTAAATGAGTTTAAGTAGATGGGACAGAAGTCCCGGAGGATATAGATGGCAACAATTATTGGCGTAAGATTTAGAACTGCCGGCAAGATTTACTATTTTGACCCGGATGGCATTATGTTTGTCCGGGGAGAGCATGCGATTGTGGAGACTGCCCGGGGTGTGGAGTACGGATATGTCATACTTGGAAACCGTGAAACTGCTGACGATAAGATCGTACAGCCATTAAAACCGGTGCTTCGTAAGGCAAGCCCGGAGGATGACCAGCAGGAAGAGGAAAACCACGCAAAGGAGAAAGAAGCCTACCGGATCTGCCAGGAAAAGATCAAGAAGCATGGGCTTGAGATGAAGCTCATTGATGTGGAATACACGTTTGACCGGGGTAAGGTATTGTTTTATTTTACGGCGGATGGCAGAGTGGATTTCCGGGCACTGGTGAAGGATCTTGCAGCTGTATTCCGCACAAGGATTGAGCTTCGGCAGGTGGGTGTGCGTGATGAGACCAAGATTCTCGGCGGTTATGGCGTCTGCGGGAGACCGCTGTGCTGCCACACCTTCCTCTCGGAATTTGCGCCGGTATCGATCAAGATGGCTAAAGAACAGGGTCTGTCTCTTAATCCGGCCAACATTTCCGGTGTCTGCGGACGACTGATGTGCTGTCTTAAAAACGAGGAGGAGGTTTATGAATTTTTAAATTCCAAGCTTCCATCCATTGGCGATTTTGTGACAACACCGGATGGCCTCCGGGGCGAGGTAAGCTCTGTTTCTGTACTGAACCAAAAGGTCAAGGTTGTGGTCAATCTGGAAAAGGAAGACGAGAAGGAGATGCGGGAGTATAAGGTTTCGGAGCTTAAGTTCAAGCCAAAACGCAGAAAACCAAGAAACGAACGTACGGATCGTCAGGATCGGGATGCCAAAGAGGCACAGGCGCTGGAATCTTTGGAAACGCAGGATGCATCCAATCGTCTGGATGACTAGGTATGGCAGAGCGTATTGATGACCTGCAGTGTAATGGCTACAGGATTATTCAGGATACAGATGGATTCTGCTTTGGTATGGATGCCGTGCTGCTGGCAAACTATGCGGTTCCAACCGTTATGCCCGGAGCCCGGGTTCTGGATCTAGGTACAGGCACAGGGATCATCCCGCTGTTGATTGCCGCCAAAACGGATGCAGCAGAGCTTACCGGCATTGAAATCCAGAAGGATGTGGCAGAGATGGCGGAGCGATCCGTCCGTCTCAATCATCAGGAGCATCGAATGAGGATCCTGCAGGCAGATGTCCGGGAGGTCCGTACGCTGGGTTTGGATTCCAGTATGAATGTCGTTACCTCCAATCCTCCGTATATGAAAGCAGGTCTTAAAAATGCGGAGAGCCGTAAGCTGATTTCCCGTCATGAGGTTACCTGCAGCTTTTACGACATTGCGTATGCAGCAGCATTCACATTAAAATCAAACGGTAAATTTTTTCTTGTGCACCGACCGAACCGGCTCGCAGATATTATGACAGAGCTTCGTCGGGTTCACCTTGAGCCGAAGCGTATGAGATTGGTCTATCCTTATCAGGACCGGGAGGCGAACCTTTTCTTGATGGAAGCCGTTAAAGGAGGCAGAAGCCAGCTTACAGTAGAACCTCCCCTCATCGTCTATCGTGAGGCGAATGTTTACAGCGATGAGATCCTCGGGATCTATCAGAGCAAAGGCCAAAACACTAAAAATAATTAAGCTGTTTTATGTATAAGCTCCTGGAAAGCGCGGATTTCCGCGCTTTTTTATATTGTCTTTAAAGGGATATTATCCTTATACGGATATTATCAAAACAAGTAGTATATGCAATTTCATTTTCCTGTGATAGGATTTTGTCATGAGGAAATTACAGACACTGTTTACAGCATTTGTAATGTTTCTCGTGCTAATCTCTTTTTCGGCAGGGGCGGAGGAGTACTCCAATCCTGCGGAACACCGCTTCCACCTTGTTCTGGAGCCGGTCAGGGACATCCGTATCTTTTCTGATTCCTGCAGCAATCTGTCAGCGGATTCCGGGTATACGGAAACTATTCTGCAGAAATCCCATGTGGACAAACAACTGAAACTGGTACTGGAGCTGGATCTGGCATCCACTGCAAACGTATCCGGGGAGACCTGCATAGTGGATATCTCCATGTGCAGCGTTCCGTATGAGGGGGAAATCCCGGCATCGAAGCTTCCCGGAAACGGGGGAGTCGAGGCAGCATCGGTACCATACAGAAGCCGCAGGAGAGGCACAGCATCTCCTTTGACGGAGGACCCGGAGTCGTAGAAGCTTCAGAAGGAAGCACGGCATTGGGTCATCCTCCGCAAACAGGGAATGCAAAGGATGCAGATGGAAAAAGAAAGTAAAGGTCAGGTTAGGGTCATCACGGGTAATACGGTCGCCGCTGCTGGCAATAAGGAAGCGGTGATGGTGTATCTCGGAGAGGGCCAGAAACCGGTAGGGTATCTTTTTCTTATACTGATTCTGGCCATTCTGATCCTGGTATGTCTCATTCTGGTGAGGATTTTGTATTTTTACCGGGCAGTGAACGCAGAAAAAGAGAGAGAAGCAGAAGATGTAACGGCTCAGAGCCAAAGCTATGGGATGCCGCGAGGCAATGAAATCTACTAGTAGGAGGAAAAATGAAACGATTAAAAAATATTACCGGGATCCTGACCGGGATGATTACACTTCTGCTTCTTTTGCTTGCAATATACTCGGTGGCGGCAGCGTATCAAGAAAAAAGGAATGGAACTCCTTTTTTCTTTCTGGGATGGAAACCGGTTCTGGTTCTGAGTGATTCCATGGAGCCCACATTCCACACCGGTTCGATATTAATTGTCAGAGAACAGGAAACGGAGGAACCGGAGCCGGGAGATATTGTGATGTTTCCGATCGAGACAGGACGCGAGCACGCCTATGTGACGCACCGGATTGTTTCCCGGGAGCAGGATGGCTATATCACCAAAGGAGACAATAACAATGCCCCGGATTTCGGAATCAGAGCGCGGGAAGACATTCTTGGCACAGTCACGCATATCTTATTTTAACAGCAGCATGTAATTCATATAAAATTCATAAGGTTTTCCGGGAATCTATGCTATACTACACGATGAGTCGGGCATCACCGGCGAATGTAAGATCAAAAGCCAAGGGAGGCTATATGGATTTAAAATTTACCAAGCCACAGGCAGAAGAGTCCTCAAGACTTGCACCGTTTTTTTCAATGCGACCAAATAAAACCTGTGATACTGGTGTACTGGATACGTATCTGTGGGCAGATTATTATGATACCAGGTGCTGTGTCGTAGATGACAAGGCACTGCTTACGGTGATGGAGAGCGAGGGAGAGCACTTTGCTGCCATGCCATACTGCGCAGAGGAGGATTTACCCTATTACTTTGCGCTTACAGAAAAATATTTTAATGAGGTTCTTGGCAAGCCGCTCAAGATTTATCTTGCCGACGAGGAAGCAGTTACTGCTCTCAAACTTCAGGACAATTCCAACTACCTCGTCAGGGAAGAATGCGATTTCCGGGACTATCTTTATGATGCAGAGGAGCTTCGTACGCTCCCGGGGAAACGCTTCCATAAAAAAAAGAATCTTGTAAATAAGTTTATGCGGGAATATGAGGGACGCTGGGAGTACCGCAGCATGTCCTGTCAGGACAAGCAGACCGTCTGGGAGTTTCTGGACCGGTGGTATGCAAAACGCTCTCAGGAGGAAATCAATGGAGAGGAATCGCTTGAGTACGAGGTGAATGGCATTCACGCAGTACTGCAGAACTGCTTCTGGATTGATTACCGGATGGGCGGTATCTTTATTGACGGACAGTTGGAGGCGTTTTCCATGGGCGCCTATAATCCCAGGGAAAAGATGGCATGTATTGATATCGAAAAGGGAAATTCGGAAATCCCCGGAATCTATCAGATGATCAACCAGCAGTTTCTCCTGCATGAGTTTCCGGATGCAGAGCTTGTAAACAGAGAGGATGATGTAGGCCTTGAGGGTCTGAGACGGTCCAAGGAGAGCTATAATCCGATTGCTTACGAGAGGAAATATATGGTTCTGCAGAAAAACTTCGGGGACTGGCAGGATGAGCTTAAGGATCAGTATGAAGCAGAGATTGACAATTATGAAGCAGACAGAAGCGAAGGTACTGACGGATCTCAGGGATAAGATCCGGACCCGGGAGCTGTACCAGGACATATTTAATGAGGACTCGGATGCGTTTGTGTCCTTTTACTATGAGGATCGCTGTCGGGATAATAAAATCGTAATTAGCGAGCAGGATGGACATATCCTCTCGATGGCGCACATTAATCCCTATCATATGATGGTGAAGGGACAGAATGCAAAGATTTATTATATCTATGCCGTAGCTACAGATCGTGCACACCGGCATGAGGGACATATGCGGGAGGTTCTGGAGTGTGCCTTCCGGGAAATGCAAGAGGAGGATATTCCATTTTGTTTCCTGATCCCTGTGGATGAAAAGATTTACGAGCCGTTTGGATTTGAGACGATTGCGGAATATCAGACAGACCGTCATCCGGATCCGGAGACCTTGCAAAAACAGTATGATGTCTATTGTGTCCGGGATGAGGATTATCAGCGCAGGCTGCAGGAGGAAGAACGGATTGCCATGCTGGATGGAGAGAGCGACGGGCTCCCGGAGCATCCGGTGATTATGGCTAAGGTGATTTCCAAAGAAGCCTTTGCAAAACTCAGCGGATTGGCAGTCAATACACCACCGGAGCAGATGCTTGCCTGGTTAAGAGAGCAGAAGATATATATTTCAGAGGATATCTGATCTCGGAGCAGGTCAGAGGATAGCTTTCTTGTCCCCGGAGTAAGGAAAAATTTAAGGAAGTGAAGGACAATATGGAATTTTCTGTCGGCGATCGCGTGATCATGAAAAAACAGCATCCATGCGGATCCAGAGAATGGGAAATTTTGAGAACCGGTGCAGACATCCGGATCCGGTGTCTCGGATGCGGGCATCAGATTATGCTTCCGAGAAGCAAATTTACGTCACTTGTCAGGAAGGTTGAAGCAAAAAATCCTGATGTAATTTAAATAAAAAGCTTGCAATAGCCTGGCTTTTTTGTTAAGATCAATAACCGTATCACAAAAAATATCCTTGCTTTCACACATATGTGGAGGCCAGAGACCAAAAGGAGGTAAAGCAGATGAACAAGTACGAATTATGCGTTGTTCTGAGTGCGAAGCTTGAAGATGATGAGAGAGCTGCTGCCATTGAAAAGATCAAGGAATACATTGCTCGTTACAATGGAACAGTTGGAGAGAACATCCAAGAGTGGGGCAAAAAGAGATTAGCTTATGAAATTCAGAATATGAAGGAAGGCTACTACTACTTCATCCCATTCACAGGAGATGCAGAGACTCCAAACGAGCTCGAGAATCAGGTTCGCATTATGGAGCCGGTTATCAGATATCTTGTCGTTAAGCCAGAAGCTGATGCTGAGACTGTAAAGGCTGAAGAGCCAGCTGCAGAAGAGACAGCAGAATAAGCAAGCGGAAAGCGAGAATCAATAAATGAACAGAGTTATCCTAATGGGTAGATTGACAAGAGATCCTGAAATCCGATACTCACAGAGTGACAACAGTATGGCAATTGCAAGATATACTCTTGCAGTTGACAGAAGAGGCCGCAGAGATCAGAACAATGATAATCAGCAGACCGCAGATTTCATCAGATGCATCGCATTCGGACGTTCTGCAGAATTCGCTGAGAAGTATATGCATCAGGGTATGAGGATGCTGGTATCCGGCAGAATCCAGACTGGAAGCTATACCAATAAAGATGGCCAGACTGTTTATACAACCGATGTTATCGTAGATGATCAGGAATTCGCAGATAGTAAGGGTGCAGCCGCTGGTGCTGGTAATGGCGGAAGCTATGCTAACAACCGCAGCTACAATAACAACAACTCCGGCAGCGCATATGGTCACAATGGTGGCAGTGATGACGGCAGCTCTATCGGCGATGGTTTTATGAATATACCTGATGGGGTAGAAGACGAAGGACTTCCTTTTAACTAAAAGGAGAGTGGATCCTTCGGAAATTTTACAAGGAGGACAAAACCATGGCATTTCAGAAGTCGGATAGAAGTGGCTCTAGACCTAGAAGAGCCGGCGGTTTCCACAGCAGAAGAAAGGTTTGCGTATTCTGCAGTGAGAAAGCAAAGCCAATTGATTATAAAGATGTAGCTACATTAAGAAAGTATATCTCTGAGAGAGGCAAGATCCTGCCAAGAAGAATTACAGGCACCTGCGCTACTCACCAGAGAGCGATTACAACCGCTGTAAAGCGTGCAAGACAGGTAGCACTTCTTCCATTCCAGGTTGACTAAAGATTTAGGAGATCTCGCTTTTAGCGGGATCTCTTTTTTATTGCCTGTACCTATGCTATAATCAATTCCAAAGTTTCACATATTTACAGGGGGTACGATGAGTAATCATACAAAAACCCGAGGGTTTATCGATATATATCTCAAGGCTCCGTTGATTCTCGGAGTTCTGGTGATTATAGCGGATATGGCAGCATGGGCGGCTGCGCCAAAGGCAGGCATACTTGTGGGTATCGTAGTCGTAGTCTATTATGCTCTTGCCATCTGGCTGTACAAGAGCCGGAAAACAAAGTTCGAGGGACTGCTGGAGGAGTTTTCCATCTCCGCCAATGAAGTTCATTCCGAGCTTCTCAGAGTTATGCCGACACCATATTGCATTGTGGATTCCAATGGAACCATCCTATGGCAGAACCAAAGCTTCCAGGATATTTTACTGGAGGACCATAGTCAGAGCGGAAATCTGATTTCTATCTTTCCCAATATTACCAGGGAAATGCTGCTGGAGGATGAAGCAGCTGTAGAGGTGCACTCTGCATTCCACGATCACAGGTACTGCCTCCGCCTTTTGAGAACCAGCATATCTTATGAAAACAGCAGAGAGCTGAGACTGGTGGATCCAGCAAGTAAAATTGTAGCAGTGTATCTTAAGGATGAAACCGATGAGGTCCATTTAAAAAAGGAACTGGGAGATGAGCATATCGTCTGTGGTCTGATCTATATTGATAACTATGACGAGGTTCTGGAGCAGGTGGAGGAAGTCCGGCGTTCGCTCCTGACCGCGCTTGTAGACAGAAAGATTAACCGCTATATCGGTGCGGTAAACGGACTCATCAAAAAAATCGAGAAAGATAAGTATTTCTTTGTGCTTAAGCAGAAATACCTTCAGAAAATGCTGGATGACCGCTTTTCTATCCTGGATGAGGTTCGTCAGGTAGATATCGGCAATGAGATGGCAGTAACACTCAGTATCGGACTGGGATACGGAGCACCGGAATATAGCGCAAACTACGAGTATGCCCGGACCTCGATTGATATGGCACTCGGCCGTGGCGGCGACCAGGCGGTTGTAAAGTCCCAGGAAAAGGTGACGTATTTCGGAGGCAAGTCGCAGTCCACGGAAAAAGCGACACGAGTCAAGGCGAGAGTCAAGGCACAGGCGTTCCAGGAGCTGCTGGAGGGTAAGGATAAGGTCTTTATCATGGGACATACCAATGGAGATGTGGACTGTCTTGGAGCTTCCGTGGGTGTCTATCGGATGGCGGTAACACTCTCTAAAAAGACCTATATTGTGCAGAACAAGATGACGGCACCGGTGCTTCCACTGAAGGAGCGTTTTCTGCAAAATGATGAGTATCCGCAGGATATGTTTATTACCGGAGACCGGGCGATGCAGCTCATGGATGATAATTCTGTACTGGTCATTGTAGACTGCAACCGACCATCGATCCTGGATGATCCTAGACTTTTAAAGCATGAGAAGTGCCATACCATTGTGGTGTTTGATCATCACAGACAGAGCTCGGAAACTGTACAGGGTGCCGTTCTCAGCTACTGTGAGCCGTATGCCTCCTCTGCAAGTGAAATGATTGCAGAAATGATGCAGTACATCGGCGACGGAATCCGTGTAAAGCCGGCGGAAGCCGATGCCATGTACGGCGGTATTGTAATTGATTCGCAGGAATTTACCAACCAGACCGGTGTCCGTACCTTTGAAGCGGCGGCATATCTCCGGCGGTGCGGAGCGGATATTACGAGGATCCGGAAGATTTTCCGGGAGAACCTTAAGGATTACCAGGCAAAAGCGGAGGCGATCAGCAATGCGGATATTTACCGTAATGCTTTTGCCTTTAGTACGGTGGCTGCCAAGGGCGTGGAAAGCCCGACGGTTCTTGCCGCGCAGACTGCTAATGAGCTTCTTAACATCCGTGGGATTAAGGCAAGTATTGTACTTACGCTTTATAATGATATAATTTATGTCTCTGCACGTTCTATTGATGAGGTGAATGTGCAGGTTCTGATGGAAAAGCTGGGAGGCGGCGGACATCGTACCATCGCCGGTGCGCAGCTTAAGGAAGGCTCCATTGACGAGGCCATTGCCTCGGTTAAGGCAGCCATTGATGAAATGATTGATGAAGGAGAAGCCTGAGTATGAAAGTTATTTTGTTAAAAGATGTAAAATCTCTTGGTAAAAAGGGTGATATTGTAGAGGTAAGCGAGGGATATGGTAGAAACTACATTATCCCCTCTAAGACCGGCGTGCTTGCGGATACAAAAAATCTTAATACTCTGAAGCTGCAGAATGCCAATGCGGAAAAAATTGCCGCAGAAAAGCTGGCGGAGGCACAGGCACTGAAGGAAAAGCTTGAGGCTGTCAAGGTTACAGTATCGATCAAGGCAGGTAAGGACGGCAGAACCTTTGGATCGGTATCCACCAAGGAAATTCAGGAAGCACTTAAAAAGCAGACCGGAATTGAAATTGACAAAAAGAAAATCGTCACAGATGTACCGCTTAAAAATCTTGGCGGCTATGATGTGGACGTACATCTTCATAAGGACGTCACTGCCAGGCTGCATGTCACCGTACTTCAGGCGCAGTAAAGAGCATCATGCATTCGCAGCGTAAAGCTGCGCGTAAGAAATGAAGTCAGTAAAGATCATTATGGCAATGATCGGGCATACAGCAAAAGTATTTACGTAAGAATATAAAGACCGAGATCGGAAAATCAGGAGACATAAGAAAAATGGCAGATATGAATGAAAATGTGCTGACGCGGGTCATTCCCCATGCCTCCGAGGCGGAGCAGAGTGTCATCGGTTCCATGCTCCGGGACAAGGATGCGGTGATGACTGCCACAGAGCAGCTTACAGCAGATGACTTTTATGAGCGTCAGTACAGCGTCATGTTTGAAGCCATGCGGGAGCTGTTTAATGAAGGACAGCCCGTAGACCTGGTTACGCTCCAGGACCGGCTCAAGCAGAAGGATGTGCCTCCGGAAATCACGGATATGAATCTGTTTAAGCAGATCATGCAGTCCGTACCTACCAGCGCCAACATCCGTTACTACTGCAACATTGTAAAAGAAAAAGCCGTGCTCCGGGCGTTGATCCGGACCAACGAGGACATTGCCAATCTCTGCTATGATGGTAAGGAAGATGTGGAGGATATCCTCGCCACAACGGAAAAACGGATTTTTGACCTCCTTCAGAAACGGAATACGAGGGAATTTACCCCGATTTCCGAGGTGGCAATGAATGTGCTTCACAATATTGAGAAGGCAAGTAAGCTGAAGGATCCGATCACCGGCGTTGCAACCGGATTTGTAGATCTGGATTTCCGGACAGCCGGACTGCAGCCATCAGATCTCATCCTTGTGGCAGCGCGTCCATCCATGGGTAAGACTGCATTTGCACTTAACATCATCGATTATGTCGGTATCCGTAAAAACCTGCCATGTGTGGTGTTTTCACTGGAAATGTCGGCAGAGCAGCTTGTCAATCGAATGCTGTCGCTAGAAACGCTCATTGACGCCGACAAAATCCGTAAGGGTCAGCTGTCGGATGAGGAATGGGCAACCATCGTGGAGGGTACGGACCGGATTTATAATTCCAATATCATGATAGATGATACCCCGGGCATTACAGTATCCGAGGTTCGCAGTAAGTGCCGCAAGATAAAGCTGGAAAAAGGTATCAGTCTCATCATGATCGATTACCTGCAGCTGATGTCCGGATCCGGCAGCAGACAATCCTCAGACAGCCGGCAGCAGGAGATTTCCGAGATTTCAAGATCGCTTAAGGCACTGGCAAGAGAGATGGAGTGTCCGGTAGTGGCACTCTCCCAGTTGTCCCGTGCTCCGGAGCAGCGTCCGGATCACCGACCGATGCTGTCGGATCTGCGTGAATCGGGAGCGATCGAGCAGGATGCGGATATTGTTATGTTCCTTTACCGTGATGACTACTATAATAAAGATACAGAGCATCCCAATGAAGCTGAGGTAATTATCGCAAAACAGAGAAACGGTCCGATCGGTACAGTGACGCTGGTATGGCAGCCACAGTATACAAGATTTGTAAATGCGGAGCATAGCTGACCCGAAAAAAGGGAATATGAAATCTTTGTAAAAAATGCAGTAATGATTTGCATTTCTGCAAAGTTCAGTATATTATACGATTTTATAAAGCATGTTACATGCTTAGGAGGAGCCATGAAAATAGAAAGAATTGATGACAACTCCATCAGATGCACATTAACAAGCCTGGACCTTTCCTCCAGAAATATCAATCTGAGGGATATGACCTATGGCAGCGCTGCGGCAAAACGTCTATTTAATGAGATGATGCAGAAAGCCAGGGATGAAGTCGGGTTTGTGCCGGACAATACTCCGCTGATGATTGAAGCGGTCCCGCTGCAGGGCGGCTCCATTCAGCTGATTATTTCCAAGGTAGATGATCCTGAGGAGCTGGATACAAGATTTTCCAAGTTCTCACAGAGCGCCATGTCCAGACAGAACGGCTGGTTGTCACAGCTTGCCAGCGAGATCCTGGAGGGTGCGCAAGACATCCTGGGTAAAAACGGAGACGTACAATCCAAGGCTGACACCGAGGATCAGGCGCAGGCAGCAGATGCCCCGGCTGTAGATCTTTTGCGGATCTTCCGTTTTACTGATCTGGACCGTGTTTCCGATGCGGCAGCAGCGATCGGAAGTCTCTACAATGGACAGAATACGCTGTATAAGGATGAGTCCAATCACAGATACTATCTGGTTCTGCACACCGGCAAGGGTGGAGCAGAGGCATTACAAAGAGCAAGCAATCTGCTCTCGGAGTATGGGGATAAGGTGAATGGCGGCGAGCTGAATGAGGCTTACTATGAGGAGCACCTCGAGAAGCTGATCGGCAGTGATGCACTGCAGAAGCTGGCTGCGTTATAAACACCGATACCTGCACTAAGGCAAGACGCCGGGACTTACAGTAAGGCGTCTTACAATTCAGAAAGGATACAACTATGACAGTTACCAAGGATATGAGAATCGGAGACCTGCTTCAGATGAATGAGATGATCGCACCATTTCTTATGCAGAACGGCATGGGCTGTGTGTACTGCCCGGCTTCTATGGCGGAGTCCCTGGAGGAGGCATGCATGGTGCATGGCATTGACAGCGATATGCTGACACAGGATCTTAATGATGTGCTGAGAGAGTATGAGGAAGCACAGAACGGCGGCAGCGCTGAGCATACCGGGAACGCGCAGTAAAGCATACGTTTCCTGATCGCAGGATAGGAGTATCAAAAACCAGTCCTGTAACGACAATACTTTTTATAAAATGTTTTGTATAAGAGTATCCGAAGTGGATGAAATATCCATTCGGGTGCTCTTTTTATGTGCTCTTTTATTTGATAGAGAGCTTTAAATCAAATCAATATAGTAAAAGCAGAAAGCCCGGATTTTTGTCCGGGCTTTCTGCTGCACTTAAGTTGAGTCTATTTATTTCAGGAGATTCTTCCGTTACGATCCTGTTATGGTCAGGAGGACAAGACCGTACGGCTTTGTTATGGGCTTTACAAGCGATTGTAAAATCCTAACTTGGTTAGTCATTGCTAACTAACTATAGATAATATAGCATATAAAATCCTAGTCGTCAACAGGTATTTCACAAGAAATGTTTTTTTAAAAAATAATAAAAGTGCTGTGATCGAGTATCACAGCACTTTTAATGTCAAGGCATTTTGATGAACTATGTTTCGTTATTTCTAAAATCACAGATATCTCTTAAATTTAAAGATTTCTCTCCAAAAATGTCCCGGTGATGGTAGCGAGCTCCTTGGGAGACTGCTTCATCCCGTTGGAGAACCAGTACTGCAGGAGGCTGAGACATCCTCCGACCAGGAAGCTGTAATAGGCATCAAAATGTTCCAGTTTCTGTTTTTTAAGGATGAAGGACCAGTCGTTGAGACATTTCTCCCGGATTACTGTGTTCAGCTTGTTTAAGAACTTGATATCGCCGTTTTCACCAATGAGCGTGCTTACAAGACTCGCATTATTTCTGCAAAGCTTGTAGACACCCTCCATCAGGATGACCGGATTTCCCTGCACAAGATCTGTATTGTAATTGTCAAGCGTGGTTTTCAGCTCATCCAGAAGATCGTTCTCAGACTGATCCAGCAGATCAAATACATCCTTATAGTGGAGATAAAAGGTTCCGCGGTTGACATCGGCAAGATCCGTAAGCTCCTTTACGGAAATGTCCTTGATGCTTTTGGTTTTTAAAAGCTCCGTCAGACTCTGCTTGAGAGCGGCTCTTGTCTTACGGATCCTGCGATCAGTGACAGGAGAAGAATTGGATTCTGATCCGATTGAAGCTTCCGACATGATAAACTTCCTTTCCAATAAACGTCCTAATAAAATAGACAAAAATATAAAATATGTTTATTAATAAACCTGGAATTTAAAATTGCTTATTGCGTTAATCAGAACTTCTTTTTATAATAACGGTATCATAAAAATGAACACATGTCAATAAATGGATAAAACGTTTTTTAATACACGATCATCTATTTATCCTCAACATGTTGATGATATGGAAGGCGAAAACGCTACATTTTGTTCTTTAAATCTTACAAAAAGCGTCTTCCAAATGACTGCTGGCAGTTATACACTAGATATTAAGAGCCTGGAAATCCGGAATCGGGATTTCCAGAAAAGAGGGAAGCTGTATGAGTTTATCGGGATTGTTTCATCATGGCAAAAAAGGATCCGGAGGTAAGAAAAGTTCGGCGGATCAGAGTAAAAAAAAGCGTGGCCATAGTTCTCTCGCGGATTTTATTGTAAAACACAATAAGATCATCCGGGATATTGTGATCCTGCTTGTCATCTTTAACGCGATCTGTTATCCCTTTGTAAAGGTCAATTACGACCTCACAAAGTATCTGCCCAATACTGTGGATTCCAAGATTGCCATTAACAAGATGGAGGATATTTTTGGTTATCCCGGCACAGGGCGTCTGATGCTTAAGGATGTTACCTTATATGAAGCAAAACGGTATAAGGATGCCATCGAAAAGGTCGATGGTGTCGATCAGGTGGTCTGGTGCGATCTGACAACACAGATCTATAGTTCCTCGGAGTTCATCAATCAGGATGACATCAAGGATTACTATAAGGATGGTCATGCCGAGATGGATATTACCTTTAAAGAAGGTGATACCTCCAAACGGACACATCAGGCAATCGCCGAGATCGACAAGATGATCGGAGATCATGGATATCTCGTCGGTATGTCCCCGACCAACAAGTTTATCGAGGAAAACGTTAAAAAGGAAATGTCGGAGATCATGCTGATTGTCGTTGTGCTGATCTTCTTTATTTTGCTGTTTACGACAACCTCGTGGTTTGAGCCGGTGCTGTTTCTTACGGTAATTGGCTGTGCGATCGCAATCAATAAAGGCAGTAACATATTCCTCGGAGAAATCTCGTATATTACCAACAACATCAGTGATATCCTGCAGCTCGCGACCTCCATGGACTATTCGGTCTTTCTGCTGCATGCCTATGAAAGAGAGCGTGCCACAGGATTAAATAAGGAGGAAGCACTTAAAAAGGGACTCACCAACACCATCAGTACTATCCTTGCATCTAGTCTTACGACCTTCTTTGGATTTATTGTACTGATCTTTATGAAGTTCTCGATTGGCTGGGATATGGGTCTTGTGATGTCCAAGGGTATCATCTGCTCGCTGCTCTGTGTTATTTTCCTCATGCCGTCTCTGATCCTTGGCTGGTCAGACCGGATCGAGAAATATGAGCACCGTCCGTTCCTGCCCAAATTCCACCGCTTCTCGCAGGTAGTGAACAAGATTTCACCGGTTGTGATGATTGTAGCATTACTGCTTGCAGGACCGATCTATATCGCACAGGGAATGAACAACTTCCTTTATGGACCGGATGCGACCGGCGCCGGACCCGGCACTACAATGTATGAAAATTCTGCGGCGATTGATCAAGAGTTCGGCCGTTCCAATCTGCTGGTTGCAATTTTCCCGGATGAGGGGATGCAAAAGGAAAAAGAGCTGGTAGATGCACTGGATGATAAGGAGTATGTAAAAAAGGTAATGGGCCTATCCGAATATCTCCCGACCGGGATGCCCGAGGCCATCCTGCCGGAATCCATCTCCGAGCTTTTCCATAAGGATGGTTATGCGAGACTCCTGATTTATATCAAAACCAAGCCGGAGTCGCCGACCGCCTATAAGTACTCGGATGAGGTTTCCAATCTGATCAAGAGCTACTATCAGGATGCCTATATCACCGGAAATACACCGACAACCAAGGATATGGAGACCGTCCTGATTCCGGACTATAATCTCGTTAATACACTGGCAATGATCAGTATCTTTATCGTAGTTGCGCTGACCTTTAAGAGTCCGGTCGTGCCGGTCGCTACCATGATTCCGATCATGATGGCAATTTATCTCAACATGTCCTTCCCGTATCTTGAGGGAGTAACGCTGATTTTCATCGCGTATGCCGTGGTTTCCTGCATTCAGCTCGGATCCACCATTGACTATGCGATCTCCTCGACGGAGAACTACATACAGATCCGCGCGACGGAAAAGGATAAACGGAAGGCAGCGGAAAAAATGACGGAGATGTCATTCCCGTCGATTCTGACTTCAGGTCTGATTCTGGTTGTTTGCGGATATGCCATCAGTATAAAATCCTCGATTCCGGCAATTTCCGAGGTAGGACATCTGGTAGGCCGTGGTGCGATTCTGTCGGTATTTTTTGTAACAACGATGATGCCGACATTGCTTCGTATTATTGATAAGTTTATTACCATGCCGGTCATGGCACGCCGCGCACTCCGCAGAGCCAAGGTTCGTCAGGCGGTGATTTCCCTGCAGAACCGTAGACGGGAGCGACATAAACGCTGGAAAGAGGCTTTAAAGCATATGTCAGCGCAGAGAGAACCGGCGCTTGTAAAACAGAGGGACCAGCAGAGTGGAGAGGAGAAGGAAGCATGAAAAGATATCAGATTAAAAAATTATTTTATCGGTCAATTGCTTCCATAGCAATTGTTTCAAGCATTACATCAACCGTACTGATTACGCCGATTACCGCCTATGCAGGAGCGGCGCAGGTTGCGGTGGATGAAACCCTGTACCTTAATCTGGATTATTACGGTACGATCAATAAGGCGAATGTTGTCAAGGGCATAAATTTCAACGGGAACCCGGACTATACAGACTTCGGTCAGTATAAAAGTCTTTTAAACATGTCCACAGATGAGAAGGGCACCGAGAAAAACGGCTCTGTGACCTGGCATGCGCCGGAGGATGGCAGCAAGTTCTTTTTCCAGGGCGAGATGGATCCTAAAGCGGTCAAGACCCCATGGACCTTTGACATTACGTATAAGGTCAATGGTGTCGTAACCAATGCGGATGAAGTCGGCGGAAAGTCCGGTCTGGTGGAGATGGATATCGACGCTTACCCCAACTCGCAGGTTTCAGAATACATGCAGAACAACATGATGCTCATTGTTGCCGTGCCGGTGGACCTCACCAAGTGTTATTCGGTGGACGCACCGGACTCTCAGAGCACCTCCATTGGGCAGATGAATGCCGTGGTCTTTGAAGCACTGCCCGGTAAGGAAGCGCACTTTGTTGTACGGATGGGTACCGACAGCTTTGAGACCTACGGCGCCTTTATGATCATGTCACCCGGCACCGTCGGAGATCTTAAAAAGATCAAGGACTTAAAGGAGCTGGAGGATAAGTTCCGTGACAATACCAACAGCATGATGGATGACATGGATGATGTTATGGATGCGGTTGTCAATGTTTCAAGCCAGCTGGATCTCACCAATGAGATGCTTAAGGATCTTAAGTCCGGTAAGGATAAGATTCATACCGCAAAGGATGGCATCTTTGCCGGAAATGATGTGGCAATTCAGGATATCCGAAATCTCTCTGCGACGCTTACCCCGATGGACAGCTCGCTAAGAACCACCCAGTGGCTGGTCTATGACACCAATGCACAGTTAAATGCTTTGAATGAAGATGTGCAGAATGTAAACACCCGGGTCGGAAAGCTTAACACCGCGCTGAAGCGGCTCTCCAGCTCCATGTCTGGAGCGGATGTAAGCTTTAATGCAAAAGACGTACAGGCAGAAGCTGCAGAAACCAAGAAAGCACTGGATGCGTTAAGCCAAGAATTGGGTCAGAAGGCTGCGGCGAGTGCATCTGATATCACATTTGCTGTAGGAAATGATATCATTGATGGACAGGATCAGCTTGCGCAGGATAAGGCAGATATGATTTCTGATACCTATCAGCAGAAGCTTTCTGAGTATGAAAAAAACTATGCAGCGTATACCGAAAAGCTGAGTGATTTCAAAGTACTGCAAGGGGCAGTAGAGACATATAAAAAACTTGCAGCTAAAAATGAATCAGAATTAACAACTGAAGAAAAGAAAACGAAGGATGTCCTTAAAGCTGCAATTGAGAGTAAAAATCTTGGTACTGTGGAGGAAGTTGAAGCTAAGCTTCCTGCAATGCAGCAACAACTGGAAGACTATGATAAGCAGCTGAAGGCTGGGAAGGCTCAGCTGGATGAACTTGAGCAGGAAAAAAATAATGCAGCTAAAGAAGCGGCTTTTTCCAAGGGGTCATTGGATATTAAAAAGGCACTGCTTAAGAAAGAAAGTGACAGATTACAGGCTCAGTATGATGGCCTGAATGATAACACCAATGGCGGCTCTCAGCTTGCCACTAAGACAGCAGTAGCGGAATTTACTCCGGTACTGGACGAGTATCTGAATCAGGTTTCCGAGCTTACCGGCGCGCAGGCGGATGAACTGCTTTCTGCAATGGATGATCTCAGTGACAGTCTGGAAAACATCCTTGACGACGGCGGCGATGTATCTAAAAATGTCGCAAGAGTCATGAATGGCTTCCGTACGGTGATGAGTGATGCCGACCGCATGACGGGAGTCGCAAACGACTATTACGATGACATTCAGACCGCCATCAGCAATGCGGATAACGTACTCCTGCAGGCACAGGTGACGGCCGATGGCGTTGCCAATGCCATGCAGCTTCTTAATGATACCATTCGCAATGCATCCGATGACTTTGGCAATGCAGCAGATGCCGGCATTGAAGCCGGAGAGCAGGCGATTGACAATACGCGGACGATGGTTGATGCCACTAAGAACCTGAAAAACTCCGGACGGGATCTTCGGGACAGCATCAATAATGAGCTGGACGATGAGGAGGATGACAACAACTTCCTTAACATGGATCCGGAGGCGACCAAGGTATCGCTTACCAGTGATGCCAACCAAGAGCCGGATTCCATCGCCATTATCTGCCGTTCGGATGAAATCAAGTCAGACGATGACGAGGATAAGACACTGGATTCTGAGGTGGATGCCGAAGGTACGACCGCATTCCAGAGAATTGCGGCTGTCTTTAAGAAAATATGGACCACGCTTAAAAAGATTCTGGGCTTTGGAGAGTAAATGTGCAGGGAGGAAGCATGAATAAAAACATTTTCAGGATACTTACCGGGGCTGGCATCATGTCACTTATGATGGCGACCCCATCCTATGCGATTGTGAAATATCTGGAAATCAATGCGGACACCGAATCGCTGCCGGAGCACACTGCCGGACAATCCTTTGTGCCGTACTTTGAAGTGGACGATGATGATGAAGACCTGCTCACGCTTAATTATGACAATGTGCAGGGGCTTGACAAGGATAATCCCACAGTTCCGGTAACGGTGCGCTTCAAGATCCATGCGGATGAGGAGATCCTGGACGATGATCTGGAAATTACGGGTAAGGGCTTCCGCACAAGCTACATTGACAGTGTGTCGGTTGATAACGATGAAGCCACGGGGAGACTGGAGGTGTATCCTTTTTATCAGCTTACAACGCCTCAGCCGACCATCCATTACAGCACAAAGACCGTGAGCTGGCCGGAAGTAAGCTATGCCGGACGATATGAGCTTGTTATCGGATATACGACGCGGGGCGGAGAAGCCAAGACCGCGCATCAATATGTTAATGGTACAAGTGCAAACATCGGAAGCTATATCCAGCGGGATGCTGACGGTCAGATCGGCGTTGCAGTTCGTGCCCTTGCGACCAAGGATGAGGGCTATATGACGGCGAATGTTTCCAATGCGGGTATCGCGTCCTGGGAAAGCTTGTCATTCGCCGATACCTATCAGGTAAAGATCAGCTGGGTGGATAACTCCGGCACAAAGCGGAGCCATAAGGAAAAGGTTACCGGCACGACGATGGATGTCCGAGCATACCGGAACTCCGCTGCATCGGATTTCTCGGTTGAGGTGCGCGCGGTGCCTAAGCAGCACGAGGCAAAATACTATAATATCGCCGTTTCGGAGTTTGGAGTTACCGGTGAAGAGAGTGTGGATACCTCTGACTATGATGTGGATGATGTCTGGGAGTTCATGGGAGACTATACCGGCATGGTGGATGGAAATTTTGCCCAGCATACCTATACGCAGGCTTCTCTCGCCGGGACGCCGAGCAGCAGTGGTACGGACGGGGTCTGGAAGCGGACAAGCTACCGCTGGCAGTTCCTTAAAAATGGAGTACCCTGCAGCAGTGGCTGGCAGCAGATCAGAGGCACCTGGTACTATTTTGACGCGGATAGTTACATGCATACCGGTTGGCTCCAGGATGCCGGCAAGTGGTACTATCTTGAGACCAAGGTGGGCAGCTCCAATGGAGCGATGCTGACCGGAAGCCACATGATCAATGGTAAAACCTATCAGTTTGACACAAGCGGCGCATGTCAGAATCCATAACAAATAACAAAGCCCGCCGGAGGCAAAGATACTCCGGCGGGCTATTTTTATGCCCTTTGAAGTTAAGCTTGCATGAGTGGAGTGAAAATTGTACGGAAATTATGGATTTGCATGAGATGCAGATGAATTTGCACAGTGGATGTCAGCTTCCGGGACTATCTGTAATAACTTAAAGATATATTATATCAGATTAACATTACCGTGGCTTTGAGATAAGATTACAAAAGTGATGTATCTGGTCATCAGACAATTCAGGTAAATAGGAGCGTGCAAGGAAGTACGCATTATGCCGCGGGTATTAAGTATCAAGCATCATGCAACCGGCAATAGCATTATGCAACTGGCAGCGGGCATCAGGCATCAGGCAATAGAACGGGTAAGGATATGACAGAAAATCAGAATAGAAGCTGGCTTAAAAAAGGACTTAGAGATGGGATCCCGATCGGACTTGGATATCTGGCGGTTTCCTTTGCGCTTGGCATTTCCGCTAAAAATGCGGGGCTGACCGCATTTCAGGCAACGCTTGCGAGCCTCCTCTGCAATGCCTCGGCTGGTGAATACGCAGGCTTTACGGTCATTGCGTCCAACGCGCCGTATTTTGAAATGGCGCTGATCACATTGATCATCAATGCACGTTATCTCCTGATGTCTGCAGCGCTCAGCCAGAAGCTGCCCGAGCATACATCCTTTCTCCATCGACTTGGACTTGGATATGTGATTACCGATGAGATTTTTGGAGCCTCTGTCACGGTAAAGGGCTGGCTCAATCCTTTTTACAACTACGGGCTGGCTTTGTCGTCGTTAAGTCTCTGGGCGATCGGAACCTGCCTTGGAGTTGTTGTGGGTAATGTCCTTCCGGACAATGTTGTGAGTGCACTCAGCGTCCTGCTATACGGCATGTTTCTTGCCATCATCATTCCACCTGCACGAGAAAACAAGGTAGTCCGTGGAATGGTGGCGATTGCTATGATCGGAAGCTTTGCATTCTCACGGCTTCCCTATCTTTCGGCGTTATCCAGCGGCAACAGAATCATCATCCTGACAGTGGTGATTTCCCTCATAGCAGCAATACTGTTTCCAGTGCAGGAAGAGCAGGAAGCAGAGCAGATCCCGGATAAAATCCAGGAGGAGAAAGGTATCAAGGCATGACAAACACAAGACTCAACCCCTATATTTACATCTTTATCATGTTTGCAGTGTCATATATCATCCGTGTGCTGCCGCTGACACTGATCCGGAAACAGATCCGCAACCGTACCATACGCTCGTTTTTATACTATGTACCATATGTCACACTTGCGGTCATGACATTCCCTGCAATCATGGATGCGACAGAGCAGCCATTAGCGGGACTGATGGCACTGGTGGTCGGCATGGTCATGGCATGGCGCGGGCTGGGGCTTTTTCCGGTTGCCATCGCCTGCAGCGTGACAGTGTTTATATTGGAAAGCGTCTTATAACGACGAAGACTGCATTATTTCTTCAGCGCTGCGTAAATCTCCCGCTTGGAGACACCACGGTCTTTGGCGACCGCCTTCATTGCGTCCTTCTCTGACATCCCCTTGGCAAGATAATGCTGCATATGCTCCGGGATCGAGAGCTTTGCCCAGTCGTCCTTAGCCTCCTGATCCTGCTCCGCCCAGGACTTCCCTTCAATGACAAGCACATATTCGCCCCGGGGCTCCTCCAGCTCGTACCGCGCCAGCGCTTCCGAAATTGTCGTGCGGATCGCTTCCTCATGCTTCTTGGTAAGCTCCCGGCAGAGCGAAATCTTCCGGCTGCCGCCCAGTGTCTCTGCGAGATCCGCCAGTGTTTTTTTAAGATGGTGCGGTGCCTCATACAGGATCATCGTGCGCGTCTCGTGCGTAAGCTCCTCCAGAATCCGCTCCCGCTCCCGCTTCTCCGCCGGCAAAAAGGCTTCAAATGCAAACCGCCTCGTGGGCAGTGCGGATATTGTGAGCGCGGTAATCAAAGCCGCCGGTCCCGGCAGGGATGTGATGCGAATGCCAGCTTCCGCGGCTTGCCGCACGAGCTCTTCTCCGGGATCGGAAATACAGGGAGTTCCGGCATCTGTGATGATGGCAACATTTTTACCATTCAGCACTTCCTGCACAAGGTAACGAGCCTTGTCAAACTTATTGTATTCGTGATATGCCGTCATCGGAGTCTTGATTTTAAAATGATTTAAAAGCTTGATGGAATTGCGGGTATCCTCCGCCGCAATGAGATCGACGGATTTAAGACATTCCAGCACCCGGTAGGTAATATCCTCAAGATTTCCGATCGGCGTCGCGCAGACATAAAGAGTTCCAGTTTCCATAGTTGTGTCGATATTCTCCTATATAAAAAGCAGATGTCTATAAAAATGCAGATGGCAGATAAAGTTTCCGTCGTACAAGACTGGCAGCCAGGATTATCCTACCACATTCCTGTAGGAATCCGGTAGAAATTCTTAAAATCTATGCGCGAGCTTGCAAATAAAAAACCGCTTCGTTATAATGCACATTGTATTTTCGGCACGAGCAACGCTTCGGCGCAGGCATTTGCAGACTAAGACAACGAGACATCCAATGTATGCGCCTCCGTGGAAATTTGCGGCAAGCGGCGTAACGTGCGTTTGTAATATAAAAAGGTATTCAGCAGCATAAAAAACCAAGGAGTTATGTATGAAAAAGTATTTACTTATGCTTCTTATTGCAACAGGCGTTATGATGACGGCAGCAGCCTGCGGCGGCAAGTCCGGCGCTTCAGTTGAGACGACAGCAGCAGGTCCGTCCGCGCCGGAGTCAACCGCGGAGGAAACCGATCCGGACAACGGAATGCCGCTCAGCAAGCAGCCGGATCCAACCGCGGAAGTGCTGGCTTCGATCGTGGTTTATGCGCCGGATGATAGTGGCAAGGTGAGTGAAATCATGGACGCAGCTTCGGAGCTTACCGAGGCAAATGTCATCGACCTTTTGAAGCAGCACGGAACCATTGGAGACAGCACAACCTTTGTAAGTCTTGATACAGAGGACACCAAGGAAACTGTAGCAGCAGGCCCGGGTGTATCCTCAACGGATTCTCAGACGGTGAAAAATGGCACACTGACCCTTAGCGGCTTTACTGCAGGCAAGGGACTTGACGAAGCCACTGCCAAGCAGGCTGTGATTGACACCTTTGCTGCAAACTTCGGACTTGGAAGCGTCAAGCTGGTGCTTAAGTAAGTCTGCCCGGTATCTTTTGCTGTCGGGTATTTTAGCTCGTCTCCCTCAAGTACTCTCTTACAGTCATGATCCGGACCTGCACCGGAGCAAGTCCCCGGACGGTGAGACGCGCGGCGGCTTCCGTTTCCGTGTTGAGCCCCGCGATCGCGTCATCCAGCCAGATAACCGGAAATCCAAGATCCACAGCATCAAAAAATGTGGCAAGGACGCAGCACTCTGCGACAACCCCGGTGAGCACAACACGCCCGCCTGCATTCACACAGGTCTCTGCCAGATGGCGGAGCTCCGGAGCGCGCAGAGAGGAGTAGCTTGCCTTGGTATAGATCGGAAAGCGTCGGATGTCCCCATCGGGACAGGACTTTTTGCCATCGGATCCCTGCTGCCGGCAGACGATGGGTGCGAATGCATCTACCAGAGCGTTCATCCCGGGGTCCGCATTGATGGCTTCATTTGCCTCATTATATGCTGCCCAGCCATGCACGGCATTTGGATCTGCAAGAAACTCCGTAAAAACAACCTGTGGATGTATCTCCGTTTCCGGCAGTATCTGTGCTCTGGCGCTTGCGTTTGTCGTTTCCCGTGTAAACGTAGGAAGCGAAGCGTTATCCTGAGGGAGCGCATGGAGTAAATCCTGGATTTTACGGATTACCTCCGGCATGCGTTCGCAGCCCCAGGGATTTCCCGGGAGATAGACCTTCTGCATATCAATTACAAGAATCAGATCCGCTGCTTTCATACTATGCATCCCTTTCTTTTCCAGTTAAATAAACCGAATGTTCGTGGTTCACTGATGTCAGTTTAGCAGTCCAGCTGACGCTCTGCAAGCTTACAAGACCAGTCAACACAAAACTTTACAGAAAAAGTTGACAATTGACAATCCTGGTGTAAACTGAAATGGACACATCTCGGAAAGACGTATTTCAGCATCATTTTACAGGTGCCAGGATATGCAGGATTCTCTGACAGGACAGGCCTTTACAGGCACCAGGATACGCAGAGCTTTCAGACAAGTTATGCTTTGCAGGCACTGCCAGGCATTTACAGGGGGAAGGATATGGAGAAGCTTTTTAAAACAAGATTTACTACGGCAGTGATCGTGCTGATCCCGGCATGCATCGGCATCAATTATCTCGGGAAGCTTTTTGCGGCGGCATTGAAGCTCCCGCTATGGCTTGACTGTATCGGCACCTGTATCGGCGCGGTACTCGGCGGACCAATCATCGGCGGCATCTGCGGCGCAGCCAACAACCTGATCTATGGTCTTACCACTGGAGACAACATCACGCTGATCTATGCGCTAACCTCCTTTGGCATCGGTGTCGGCGTCGGTATCATGGGACGGCTCGGATTTATGAAAAGCGTCGGCGGCGCGATCCTGACGGCGGTTGTCGGAGGTCTTGCGGCTGTACTCATTTCCACACCGTTAAATATTATCTTCTGGGGCGGCACCACGGGGAATGTCTGGGGAGATGCGGCATTTGCGGCAACACAGGCGGCAAACATGCCGGTATGGCTCGGTTCGCTGATTGACGAGGTGCTGGTGGATGTGCCGGATAAGCTCGTCACGCTCCTTGTTGCCTATTTCATCCTGAAGGGACTTCCGAGGAAGCTTACGGCGCTTTATGATGTCAACGCGGAGATCGAGCACCTTGACTGAGTGAGATTATATAGTAAAATCATATAGTTAAATCGTAAAAGTAAATATCTAAAGTACATTATTTGCCTTCGGCGGATTGCATATAGCGTGCGGTCCGCCATTTTTTATAAGTAAAGGACGACATTTCCATGAAATCCATCAGCCTTTATACCCATCGTTCATGCTGGCTTACCCGCCTGCATCCTTTTACAAAGCTTTTTTATCTGCTCGCCGCGATCCTCGTGCCGCTGCTTTCCGGGCGACTCTCTATGTTTCTTGTGACGATCCTTGTGAGCCTTTGTATACTGCATAGCTGCCACCTCTTACGGAAAGCGTTTCCGCTCGTTGCATTTTCATTCACCATTATCCTGACCGTGGTGCTGATACAGGGACTTTTTAATCAGAAAAATCAGACGCTGCTTGTGCAGATCGGCATGCTCCGCTTCTATCAAGAGGGACTTATGTATGCTGCGCACATCGGACTCAACATCTTAAACATGCTGCTCTCCTTTGCCATCCTTGTCCTTACCACCAAGCCGGCGGAGCTTGTCGAGGAGCTGGAAAAGAAGGGCTTCTCTCCGAGATTCGGATACATCATCAATTCCGTATTTCAGATCATCCCCGAGATGATCGGCACCATGCATACCATTCAGGATGCACAGCGGAGCAGAGGCATGGAGACGGAAGGGAAACTCTCTACGCGGGTCCGGGCATTTCTGCCGCTGATTTCTCCCGTAGTCATGAGCGCCCTCACATCCACCCGGGAACGGGCGATCGCGCTGGAGGTCCGGGGCTTTGGTGCATCAACGCACAAAACATATCTGTATACACACCCTTATGGCAAAGCAGATAAGCTTATCAAGTGGCTGAGTATTGCTGCAATCCTGCTTGCACTGGGATGGAGGATGGTGACATGGCTTTAATCGAAGTAAAGCATCTGAAATATCGTTATCCGGGCGCCCGTGACCTTGCGCTTAAGGACATAAGCTTCACCGTGGAAAAGGGAGAGTTCCTCGGCATCGTCGGAGCCAACGGCGCAGGCAAAAGCTCGCTCTCGCAGGCGCTGCTCGGGCTGATTCCGCAGTTTTATAAGGGTGCATATGGCGGGTCCGTGTTTGTGGAAGGGATGGATACTGCCCATGTGCTGACCTCAAAGATCTGCCGGAAAGCAGGACTTGTCTTTCAGAATCCCTTTAATCAACTCTCCGGAGCCAAGGACACGGTATATGATGAAGTTGGGTTTGGACTTCAGAATTTTGGCGTTGAGCCGGAGGAGATCCGCCGCCGGGTTCAGTCCGTGCTGGAGAGTCTTGGCATCTGGGAGTTTCGGGACCGGAACCCCTTTGACCTCTCCGGCGGACAGCTGCAGCGGGTTGCGATTGCATCCGTGCTTGCGATGACCCCCGACATTTTGATTCTGGATGAGCCGACCTCGCAGCTTGACCCGGAGGGCGCGGAGGAGGTGTTCCGCACGGTGGATGAGCTGACAAAGAGCGGGATCACGATCCTCATGATCGAGCAGAAAATCGAGAAGCTTGCAGGCTACTGCGACCGTGTGCTGCTGATGCATGAGGGACGTTTGATCGATGCGGACACGCCCCGGAAGCTGTTTTCACGCCCGGACCTAAAGGATTACGGTGTGAAGCCACCTGTGGTGACAGAGTTTGCGGCGCAGACCGGCATTCACTTCCCGGACGGAAGCTGCCCTGTGACGGTGGAGGAGTCCCACACCTTGCTTAAGACCGCGCCGTATCGGGATCGGATTCCGGAATTTAAGGAGCGGCTCCGGGAGATGGAGGTGCCTGCCACTGCTGCAATTACGGCGAATGTCTCCGCCGCCCTGTCCCCACAGGCGGAAGCTGATGCATGCGAGGAAACCCTCCGTGCGGAGCACATCTGCTTCTCGTATGTTAAGGGTACGGAGATTTTGCGAGAGCTGAGCCTTACGCTGGATCACCGTCCGACAGCTATTATCGGGCAGAACGGCGCCGGCAAAACCACTCTGGTCCGGATTTTAAAGGGACTGCTCCGACCGGAATCCGGGACCATCACCTACCGGGGAGAGAGTCTCGCCGGTAAAACCGTGGCAGAGCTTGCCGGACGGATCGGCTATGTATTTCAGAATCCGGATGACCAGATCTTTAAGTACAGCGTTAAAGAAGAAGTCATGTTCGGACCGAGGAATATCGGTATGTCCAGAGCCGAGGCGGAGAAATGCGCCATGGAAGCGCTTACTACCGTCGGGCTGGAGCGCTTTGCAACGGTAAACCCGTATGATCTGGAGCTCAGTCAGCGGAAGCTTGTGGCGATTGCGTCTGTGCTCGCCATGAATCCGGATGTGCTGATCCTGGATGAGCCGACCATCGCGCAGGATGCGAGGGGCAGAGACAAGCTTCGGGAGATCATGGAAGCGGAAACCCGGAAGGGGAGACTCGTGCTCGCAATTTTGCATGACATGGATTTTGTGGCAGAGAGCTTCCAGAGGGTTATTGTCATGGCGCATGGCGAGATCCTCGCGGACGGCAGCCCGGAGGTGATTTTCCGTCAGCAGGACATCCTTCAAAAGGCAGCGCTCGCTGCACCGCACCGCCTGGAGCTTATGGAGGCGCTGGAGACAGTGATAAACGTACCCGAGCTGCCACATAGTTGACAAGCGCTATTGATTTCAACTATTATGGATGAGTTAACAGCGTAGAACTACCTCCTGTTGACGGAAAGAAACATCGGAGATCCGATTACAGAAGACCTTCGAAATTGAAATCAAGATCAGGTTGCCTTCCATTAGGGCAATCGGAAAGAGTGAGCTATGGAAAAGAAACCGTATTATATTACCACGGCGATTGCCTATGCATCCGGCAAGCCGCACATTGGAAATACTTATGAAATCGTACTGGCGGACGCCATTGCGAGATATAAGAGATTTGAGGGCTATGACGTCCGTTTCCAGACAGGGACCGACGAGCATGGTCAGAAAATCGAGCAGAAGGCAGAGGCTGCCGGCAAGACCCCGCAGCAGTTTGTCGATGAGACCGCCGGAGAGATCAAGACCATCTGGGATCTCATGAATACTTCCTATGATAAATTTATCCGTACAACGGACAAGTATCATGAGCAGCAGGTGCAGAAGATGTTTAAAAAGATGCACGACAAGGGCGACATCTACAAGTCAGAGTACGAGGGCTGGTATTGTACCCCGTGTGAATCCTTCTGGACGGACTCTCAGCTTGTGGACGGCAAATGCCCGGACTGTGGCAGACCTGTGACCCGTGCCAGCGAGGAAGCGTATTTCTTTAAGATGAGTAAATACGCCGATCGTCTCATGAAGTATTATGACGAGCATCCGGAGTTTATCCAGCCGGTATCCCGTAAAAACGAGATGGTCAACAACTTCCTGAAGCCGGGTCTCCAGGATCTCTGTGTTTCCCGGACCTCCTTTAAGTGGGGCATCCCTGTAAAGGAGGACCCGAAGCATGTCGTATATGTCTGGCTCGATGCCCTCACCAACTATATTACCGGTCTTGGCTATGACTGTGACGGAAATTCCGACCCGCTGTTTGAGAAGTACTGGCCTGCGGACCTGCACCTTATCGGTAAGGACATCATCCGCTTCCATACCATTTACTGGCCGATCTTCCTGATGAGTCTGGATCTTCCGCTGCCTAAAAAGGTCTTTGGTCACCCATGGCTTCTGACTGCAGCAGGCAAGTCCCAGGAAGGCATAAAGATGTCCAAGTCCCGTGGCAATGTCATCTATGCGGATGACCTTGTACGCCTGTTTGGCGTGGATGCCGTGAGATTTTTTGTCATTCACGAAATGCCGTATGAGAACGACGGCGTGATTTCCTGGGAGCTCATGGTGGAGCGCTATAACTCCATGCTTGCCAATATCCTCGGAAACCTTGTAAAGCGTACCATTTCCATGAGCAACAAGTACTTTGACGGCGTGGTCGAGGACAAGGGCGTTAGAGACACCATGGACGAGGATCTTAAAAATACGATCTTTGCCGCAGTAAAGACAGCAACCGACAAGATGGATACCCTCCATGTTGCCGATGCGCTTACTGCTGTGTTTGACATTTTCCGCCGTTCCAACAAGTATATTGATGAGACGGAGCCGTGGGTGCTTGCCAAGGATCCTGCCAAGGCAGATCGTCTTAAGACCGTGATGTACAACCTGACCGAAGCGCTCAACATCGGAGCATCACTTCTCGAAAGCTTTATGCCGGACACAGCCGACGCGATCTTAAACGAGATTCACGCGGAGAAGCGTTCGCTTGCAGACATGGACCGCTGGGGACTGTATCCGTCCGGCACAAGAGTGACGGATGCTCCGGCTACGCTGTTTGAGCGTAAAAAAGAGGAGGATGTACTTAAAGAGGTTGAGAAGATCGAGGCTGCACAGATTGCCCAGTTTGAGGCACAGCAGGCCAAGGAAGCAGCGGCGAATGCTTCCGGCGCGGCTAAGTCCGCAGGGGCTTCCAATACATCCGGAGCAGAAGGTGCGGATGCTTCCGCTTCTCCGGCGGACGATGGCATGCCGGAGGGTCTGGATGCTGAGGGAGATGCGCTGCCGGATACCAAGGTATCTGACCCGGAAAAAAAGGCAGAGGTCACCTATGATGACTTTGCAAAGCTTGAGTTCCGGATCGGTAAGATCCTTCATGCTGAGGAGGTTCCGAAGTCCAGTAAACTGCTTCGCTTTACTGTGCAGCTTGGCTCGGAGACACGCACCATTATGTCCGGCATCAAGAAACACTATAAGCCGGAGGACCTTGTCGGGAAGCGTGTCATGATTGTTGCCAACCTTGCACCACGTAAAATTGCCGGTGTGGAATCCCAGGGCATGATTGTTGCCGCTGAGGATGACGACGGAAACATCGCACTGATGACACCGATGTCCAAGATGCCATCCGGCTCTATCATCTGTTAAAACCTATGGTCAGTTACCAGAGTGCTCTCAAAAAAAGCAGAAAGGGACCTGGCGTATCCGCAGCCTTTTTAAAGCTGCTTGCTCTCGTAACGATGACGATCGATCATTTTGCGGTCGTCATCATCCGAAACGGCAAGCTCTACGGATATTCGCAGGAATACTATCAGATGGCCATCGCTACCGAGACAGGGCAGCGATGGCTTAGGCTGTATACGCTCTGCCGCTATGTAGGCAGACTGTCCTTCCCGATTTTTGCATTTCTCCTGGTGGAGGGCTTTATCCACACATCCGATTTCTGGAAATATTTCCGGAGAGTCTTTATCATGGCGCTTCTTGCCGAGGTTCCCTACGATCTCTGCTTCTATAATGAAACCTATAACTTCGCTGCGCAGAATACCGGTTTTACCCTTGCCACGGCGCTTCTTGTGATGTATTTCATGAAACGATGGAGATCGCATGTTGAGCTTAAGTGGCTCTTGGTGATTGCAGGCTGTGCCATTGCAGAATACCTGCACTTTGATTACGGTGCACTGGCGATCCTTATGATTTCGCTCATGTATAACTTCCGTAAGGAAAAGAACCTGAGCATGCTGAGTCTCGCTGTTTTTTCTGCTATTAATTCCAAGGAAACCTACTGTCTTGCTGCGCTTGCTGCAATCCCGGTATTTTTTTATAACGGAGAGCGAGGTCGTTTCCGCCTCCATCGCTTCCCATACTTCTATTACCCGCTGCACCTTGCGGTCATGTATCTTATGATTTACATCGGCTCGCTGATCACCACATGATCCAGAGGATCGTAAATTCAGAAACCTGCCTTATGGAGAGAAAAAAAGAAGTATCTCGACCAAGCAAACACATTGCAGTAGAAAGAAGTTTTTATATGAAATTAGATCCAGCTTATATTTTTGACACGCATACTCATCTTATGGATCCAAAGTTCTCCGGAGAGACAGAGGATATCATTGCGGATCTCCGGGCGCATCATGTGCAGGGGTTTACGGAGATTGGCTTTGATCTTGCATCCTCCAGAGAGGCAGTAAGACTTGCAGAGCATTATGCGGCGCTCCGGCAGCAGGCAGTGGATTTACATGTGGAAAATGTGGATAAGATGCCGGAAGTCTACGCGGCGGTAGGCTTCCATCCGGAGCATGCAGATCAGGTGAATGCCTCCGCACTCGCAGAAATACGTCGTCTCGCGGCATCGCCGAGGGTCGTTGCGATTGGGGAAATCGGGCTGGATTATCATTTTACCCGGGATGCTTATCGCAAGGCAGCGGAGCTTGCCGGCAGGGAACCGGACCCGGAAGATCTTGCAAGTGCAGATCCGGAGCCGGATATCCAAAGAGATAGCTTCCGGCAGATGCTGCGCCTCGCAAGGGAGCTTGGAAAGCCTGTAAACATTCACAGCAGAGACGCGGCACAGGATACCTATGATATCCTTGTGGCAGAACAGGGCTATGAAAACAGCGGTATCCTGCATTGCTTCGGGTACTCGGTGGAAATGGCGGATCGTTTTGTCAAACTCGGGATGTACCTGGGGATTGGCGGTGTTGTGACGTTTAAAAATGCCCGGAAATTAAAGGAAGTAGTGGAAAAAATTCCGCTCGAGCATCTTGTGCTGGAGACGGATGCTCCCTACATGGCGCCGACGCCATACCGCGGGACGAGAAATGATCCCCGGAATCTGCCGTATATTGCCGCTGCAGTTGCAGAGATTAAAAAGATGCATCCGGAGGATGTGATCCGGATTACCACGGAAAATGCAGCAAGAGTCTACCGCATCGGATGATTCTTAACCTGAGCTATAAAAAAGCTCTGGCGACCATGATGTCCAGGTGAATCCGCGGCACATGAAAGTATCTCTTTAGTGCTGCTATGTTCCCATCCTGACACGGTTCGGAGCCTCTCATTGCGCGGGACCCGGACATCATGCTCGTCAGAGCAAAGCTAAGTATACAGGAAATCCAGAAGTTTGGCAAGCCCCACATAAAGCTCGTAAAACTCCCCGCAAAGCTCGTAAAACTCCCCATAAAGCTCATAAATATCCCGCACAAAGTTCATAATATACCCCGGCCATTACAAAGGTCATTACAAAACGCAAAAACTGCTGCAGGCATTCTGTTGCAAATACCGTAAATCTGTTATAATATTTCTCGCTGAGAATGATAGTATTCTGACTGGTTTTCGGGTTGTCTGATGGAGAGCTTCTCCGGAGGTCTGCGATCCACGACGTACCGGTATGGATTTTGGTACCGCAAATGGAAATTTCAGCACTGCAAAAGGGAATTCCGGTATCGCAAAAGGGAGTAATGATTACATGAGCTTTTCCAGCCTGATTTTTACAGCGCTGTTTTTGCCGCTGTTTTTACTTATATATTATATTGTACCGGGGATCCGGCAGAAAAACCGGGTGCTGCTTCTGGCATCCCTGCTTTTTTATGCCTTCAGCGGTGTCCGGTACCTGATCCTGCTTCTTGTTATGGCAGTGCTCGCCTGGGCATTGGGACGGAAAATTTCAATAGAGGCAGCGAAACAGTCGCTTTATGTTGCTGCTTTTCATTCATCACCACCTGAGGATCAAAATGATCAAAACAATTCAGAGGCATGCAGACAGCAATCAAGCTCAGGGCATCCCAAGTCCTGGCTGTGCATCGCGACTGCCATTTTTTTGGGCGTTCTGATCATCTTTAAATACACAGGATTTTTTGTAAGGACCGCGGCAGAAGTCACGGGGAATGCATTCGCCGTGCCAGACATCGTGCTGCCGCTTGGAATTTCCTTTTATACATTTAAATTGATTTCCTATATTGCGGACATTTACAGCGGGCAGATTGCGGCACAGCCATTGCCAGAGGTGCTTCTTTATACCGTAAATTTCCATCAGATCGCGCAGGGACCCATTGCCCGTTACGGCGAGATGGAGGACGCTCTTAACAACCGTACGATGAGCACGGAACAATTCAGCGATGGAGCATTCCGCTTTATCGTGGGACTTGCCAAAAAGACGATTCTCGCGGATCATCTCGGAGAGCTTGCCGCCGGATTTCTGCCGCTGAGCCTTGAGGGGCTTAGTCCAAGTATGGAGGCTGCATGGCTTGGAAGTATATGCTACATGCTGGAGCTGTATCTGGACTTCTCTGCCTACACCGACATGGCGATTGGACTCGGCGAGATGATCGGATTTGAATATCCCGAGAACTTTAATTACCCATATGCGGCGACTTCCGTGAGGGATTTCTGGCGCAGGTGGCATATCACACTGTCTTCGTTTTTCCGGGATTATGTATACATCCCGCTGGGTGGAAGCCGGGTGAGCTTTGAGCGGTTGCTTTTTAACCTCCTTGTGGTCTGGTTCCTGACCGGCTTCTGGCATGGCGCAAGCTGGAATTTCATCCTCTGGGGACTGTATTATTTTGTCTTTATCGCATTGGAAAATCTGGTGCGCCGCATGAAACCGCTGCACAAAAAGTTTGTAGATGCGGATCCTGCTCCGGCGCAGAGACCAGCTGATGCGGAGTCCGCACCAGTGCAAAAGCTTGCAGATGCGGATCCTCTCCCGATACAGAAATCGGATACAGAGACGGTACCTCAGAGCGCAAATACGGAGACTGCATCTCAGACGATTGCTTCGCATACGCATGTAAATGGTGCAGAAGGAATTTCTACGGAGACTGCAGTTTCCGGAAAAGCTACCGCCGTTCTGGCAGCGGTGAAACGGGTCCTCGGGCACCTTTATACCTTGCTGGTGGTATTTTTTGGCTGGGTGCTGTTCCGATTCTCGGACTTCCCGACACTTCACCGGGTGCTGCGCATCATGCTTGGATTGGACGGCGCCGAGCTTGGCGATCAGGTGACGCGCGTTACGCTTCGCAATAATCTCTTTTTTCTGCTGATCGCGCTCATCGCAGTGACACCACTCATCCATGAGCTGGATGAAAGAACCCGCAGGCACATTCGCCGGAACCGGGCACTCCGTAACATTGCGGTTCTCAAGGCGCAGGAAGAAAAAGTAAAGCAGGCAGGAAGCGGGGAGGAAGCCGTTTACTATCTGGTCCGTATGGTACTTGCGGTGGGACTTCTGCTGATTTCCGTCATGGCAATGATCGGACAGAGTTATCAGCCATTTTTGTATAATCAGTTCTGAGTAAGGGGGAATATGAGCGATACATCAAAAGATCCTGCGGATAAGCGTATAGAGCGGGTTCCCTCTGACCGCAGTGAGCAGCAGCTCCGGGAGGCGATTGCCCGGGAAATGAAGCAGAAGCGAAGGGTGCGTTCTGTTTACAGTAAATACATGGCGGCTGGTATCGGCGTGTGCTTCGGAGGACTGCTGGTTCTGGGACTTGCCATGCCGCTTCGCCCGATGTATTCTGCGGCAGAGAAGCGGAAGCTCACGGAGCGTCCGGAAATTCATGCCGCCGGCATTTTGGACGGAAGCTATTTTACAGAGCTTAGCACCTGGTTTTCGGATACCTTCCCATGCCGCGAGACCCTGCTGAACGGCGAAGCTGCGATGGAACGCCTGTACGGACTCCGGGGCGAGGAAATCTACGGAAGCAGTGATACCCATGCGGACATCATCCCGACGGCGGCTGGTCTTGCGCCGACGATCGATCTGAATGGACCGGGAGATACACAGGACGACTCAGGGCTGGCAACCGCATCCGAGCTTCCTGGGACCGCCGGCTCATCCGGAGATGCGAATGCAGGCGGCGCGGAGACATTTGAGACTCATGCCGATGGCACGCTGGTACTGCCGGATGCGCCCGAAGCCGCCAATCTTACGGGAGAAACCGCCGGAAACATTTACGTTACCAACAACGCGGGCTATGAGATTTACTACTTTAACCAGGAAGGCACGACAGCGTATGCATCTATGATTAATACAGTGCGGAAGCTCTTGCCTGAGGATGTCACTTTGTACGACATGATGGTGCCCAATTCCTTTGGCGTGGAGCTTCCGGCGGATGTGCAGGAGGCGCTCGGATCCTCCAACATGCGACTCGGCTTCCAGTACACCGAGAGCATGATCGACCCCAGTGTACATATGGTGAATGTTTTTGACACGCTGCTGGATCACAAGGACGAGTATATTTACTTCCACACGGATCATCACTGGACACAGCTGGGCGCATATTATGCATATAGGAAATTCTGCGAGGCAAAAGGATATGCACCGCATGAGCTTACGGACTTTAAGACAGAGCAGGCACCGGGATTTTACGGCACATTTTACTTTGCCACCAACCGGGCGCAGGCGCTGAAGGACAATCCGGATACGATTGAAGCGTGGATTCCCAACGGGCAGAACGACATGCAGTATGTGGATAAGGACGGCCAGCAGCTTAACGGGCATGTCATCAACGATGCTACTGTGATGAATGCAGGCAACAAATACAACTGCTTTATCCTTGGGGATAACCCCTTTACCGAGATTCACAATCCGGAGATTACGGATGGTTCGGCGATTGTTTTGGTCAAGGAATCTTACGGAAACTGCTTTGTACCGTGGCTTGTTGACCACTATCAGGATGTGTATGTTGTGGATTACCGCTACTATAAGGACAACCTCCTCGACTTTATCAAGGAGCATAAGGTCCGGGATGTGCTTTTCTTAAATAATGAGGCGGCGGTCTCCAAGAGCGCGTCCGCCAAGATGCTCGGAATGTTCGGAAAGTAGAGCATGTTCGGTGATGCCTGCTATGGACAAATGTCCGTAGCTTGCAAAATGTGGGTCTGTGACTTATAATGCTTTAAGCTTAATGGAATATTGCAGAGTAAAGCTTACTCGTTTCCTGTTTATAGATTAAAAAAATCCGGATCAAATGACGGTGATTTCTATATGGGCACTGTGCCAGGTAAAGGCGGCTGTATTTTAAGTCTGCTGTACCTGGCTAAGCCAATGGCAATGGAAGTCCCACCGTTACCTGAAATCCGAAAAGAGGTATTATGGATCAATTTATTATGAAGGGCGGCACACCGCTAAGAGGGGAAGTTGTGATCGGCGGCGCTAAAAATGCAGCTCTCGGCATCATTGCAGGTGCACTTTTAACCGATGATGATGTGATTATAGAAAATCTGCCGGATGTGCGGGATGTCAATGTTATGCTGGAGGCACTCAAGGAGATTGGCGCAAGAGTGGACCGTACAGATCGTCATACGGTGACCATCAATGCATCCGATGTCAGCGCGGTATCTATTGATGACGAGTTTATCCGCAAAATCCGTGCATCCTATTATTTTATCGGTGCGCTGCTTGGGAAGTATCACAGAGCCTGTGTGCCGCTTCCGGGCGGCTGCGCAATCGGCTCGCGTCCGATTGACCAGCATATCAAGGGCTTCCGTGCGCTTGGCACAGAGGTGCAGATCCGTAATGGCTGTGTGCAGGCGGAGGCTAAAAACGGGCTTACGGCGGCACATATTTATCTGGATGTGGTATCGGTCGGAGCTACGATCAATATCATGCTTGCGGCTTCCCTTGCGGAAGGGCGGACGATCATTGAGAATGTAGCCAAGGAACCGCATATTGTTGATGTTGCCAACTTCCTTAACTCCATGGGCGCCAATATCAAGGGTGCCGGTACGGACACGATCCGTATTCAGGGAGTAAAGCGTCTGCATGGTACGGATTACCCGGTAATTCCGGATCAGATTGAGGCAGGTACCTTTATGTGTGCTGCGGCAGCGACGCGCGGAGACATTCTCATAAAAAATGTGATTCCGAAGCATCTTGAGTCGATCAGCGCAAAGCTTCTGGAGATGGGAAATACGATTTATGAATATGACGAGGCGGTGCGGGTCATTGGCAGCCAGCATCAGAGAGCGACGGATGTCAAGACACTGCCGTATCCTGGCTTTCCGACGGATATGCAGCCGCAGATCAGTGTGACGCTTGCACTTGCCAGTGGAACGTCTGTGGTGACAGAGTCGATTTTTGAGAATCGCTTTAAGTATGTAGATGAGCTTGCGCGGATGGGAAGCTCCATCAAGGTTGAGGGCAATGTGTCGGTGATTGATGGCGTGTCTGGGTTTACCGGCGCCAGTGTCAATGCACTGGATCTCCGCGCGGGTGCAGCGCTTGTGATTGCGGGCTTGTCCGCAGAGGGCATTACGGTAGTCAATGAGATTGGTTTTATCCAGCGTGGCTATGAGCATTTTGAACAGAAGCTGCAGAAGCTTGGCGCGCAGATTGAGCTGGTAAGCAACGACCGCGAAGCGCAGAAGTTCCGGCTGAAGGTGAGCTGAGGGAGTGTGAGTATCTGATTTAAAGTAGGCGGAGTTTTAGATTTTCGCGACCTTAAGACGTCAGGGCTTATAAAACCGTATTCCTTGTTGAAAAATCAGACATATAAATATTTAGAAATCGCACATGCATGGATATATAGTAAATGCATGTGCGATTTTTTGTTGTCTTTATGGCAATATTGCGTCTCGAGTGAACTAACAGCCCTATTAAAGTTAAATTTGAAAGGGTAGTATCATCTCCGCTTTCTTTTTAAAATTAATTTCTGCAAAAATCCACTCTTTGGAGGGATTTTTTCTGTATGATTTCCAGATATATTTTATATAGAAATATCTGGCATACTTTGAAATATCAAAAGAAAGGAAAGAGATGATTCTGTTTCTGTAATCATCATACGAGAAGGATATGAGTAGCGCACAAAGCATCAAAATCACTATGCTTGGCGGCTTTTCCGTAAGCATGGATGGCAGAAGCATTGCAATAAGCCGGAGCAAAACAGCAAGATATGCAGAGCTTCTTATGCTGCTGCTTGTCAATCCGCGGGGACTCTCGAGGAGCAACGTCATCTCAGAGCTTTTTGACAGATGTGAGGTCGCCGACGCCGGAAACAGCTTGAATAACCTGATTCATGAAGCCAGAGCAAAGCTTCGCAAGGCAGGGATTCCCGTCAAGAGCTGTATCGAGAACCGCAGGAACATCTTACGGATTTCCGATGAGCTGCGTGCGATTACCTATGTGGATGTCGAGGAGTTTGAGAGACTATGCCATGAAGCAGAGACCGCAGTGCAAGCCTGTGCAAGAGACCGCGCAAGAGCACTGTATTTAAAAGCACTGCCAATTTACAAAGGAGAGTTTCTACCGGACTTTATGACAAATCTCTGGGTCATCAGCATTAACATGCGTCTCAGAGAGGAGTACCTCCAACTGATCCGCTGGCTTAGCAAGGATTTTGAAAGTCATGGAGAGCCGGAGATCGCAGCAAGGATCCGACAGGGAGCTAAAAAGTATTTTAATGAGCAGGAGCTTTATACGACGCCGGAGCGGTATAAACCATCGTGTGAGGATTTGGATTTTGAGGGAATTTTGAGAGAGATCCGGAAGCCGGATAGCATCCTTTTGGATTGCAGGCAGGAGTTCCGCAAAATGTTAAGCGCTGAGGTGTCATATCAGAATTTCCTGGGACTCTGCGCTTACTCTGCACAGATTATGAGGAGAAGCGGTCAGAGCAGTATGGTCATGCTGCTGCAGCTTTATGACGGGAGAGAACGTACAGAAGCAAGGAAAGATTACTCTGGAGTTATCAATGCTTCCATACGCGAGAGTGATCGTTTTACAGAAATCAGTCCCGGCGCATATCTCCTGCTGTTAAGCCATACAGATGCATCAGGCTGCCATGCCGTATATCACAGGATCCGAAAGAAACTCCGGGCAGAGCTTGCATCCGTCTGGAAACAGGAGCAGTCCTGGCTCAGCATGCAATATAGCTTTGAGCCGATTATAAAACTTAAAACCGAGCAGTCTGGTTACACCTGTATTCCGACAGCTCTACAAAGCTTCGACTAGTGAATGCAACTCTACACAGCATTCACCGTCGAAGCTTTTAAATTGTGCAAGATTTCCCAATTACTTCTGCAGTTCTCGAAATATCCCATCAATATATTTATATAAAATTTAAATACATAAATTTTGTTTGTAGAAAAATCACAAAAACAATTACAAAATACCTGTTTTCTACAAAAACGACTACATTCCTGCCTGCTACAGTAAGACTGGTAAGATGACTTGGAACAGAAATGACTTAAGAGACGCTCTGACAGTCATTGAGAAGGGATTCATTATGGAGAGACGAGCAGGACGAAGCATGAAGCAGAGAGCCAGAAAGAGTCTGGCGGGAATATTGACATTGAGCCTGTGCCTGGCGCCATTACAGGGAGTTTCCTTTGCTGATTCCAGAACTGTCGTTGGAGACGTGGAAATCAGCGGACGGAACGTGACACTCAATCTGTCCGGCGCTGACGTGCTGGATGCCGCCATGCAAGCCTTGGCGGATGGAAATCTTTATACGGATGATGAACTTGCAGCGGCAAAGGATCCCCGCGTGCAGGCAGATTTCGCAGCACTCACCGACGGCACAAATCCATTGTATGAGATGAACCTGTTTTCCGAGGAGGAGCAGCAGGCGCTGGCTGAGGCCGGTGTGGAGGTTCGGGCGCTGATCCAGATGGACGCCGAACGGGCGTTTGCGGGCAGCTTCCTGGAACGCGCAACCGAGAGTGACATTACAAAGCGCGGCATCCTTTTCCAGGATGTGGAAGAGGAGCTGCTTTTGTATCGTGACGGCTCCAATTTTGCAGGATTTTACCAGGAATTTGCCAACAACCTTTATCACCATACGGAAGAAATCGCCGAGGCAGACACGGCAGGCTACGAAATCAATGGAGACGAGATCGTAACGCTGCTATTTAAAAACTATGCAGATGAGACCCGGAATTTCCATTTGACGCTCAACGGTGAGACACTGGTCAAGCACATCAAGGTGCCTAAGACCGAGACTGCCATCAAGGGTATCCTGGGTGCGCTGCATGTCGAGGGCATCGAGGAGACGCTCCCGGAAACCGTGACGGAGACCTTGCCCGAGGCACTTCCGGAAACAACGCCCGAAACAACGAAAGAGAGCATGACAGAGGCAGCGCCGGCAAGTACGGAATCTGCGGGTGAGACGGAAAACACAAATCCGGCAGGTCCCGGCGAGAGCCTGGAGGCTTCAAAGGATGAGCATAGCGGCGGAGCGCTTGGTCCGGCGGGGGATATGCAGACTGGAACCGAGACAGCTACAGATCAGCCGTCAGGAGATGCCGATGCAAATGCAGGCAGCTCTGATGCTTCTCAGACGGGCGTGGAAAATACCACCGATCCTGCAGGACCTGCGAATCCGGCAGAGCCGGAGAAGGACGCTTCCGGGCAGGACAAGCCACAGGAAAACCAGAATACAGATTCTTCCGCACAGCAGGAAAATCCCGGAAATGAAAATGCGGGAGCAGAAAATCACAATACAGAACATGCGGCAACGGGGACCAACGGAACCGCACAAGCAAAATCGGAAAACACCGGATCAGGAAATACCGGTTCAGAACACAGCGGAAACGATCAGACCGCTGGAAATGGCATCGCGGAGCAGAAGTCTGCAGCAACTGGCGCGACCGAAGCCGTAGCAGAAATCCTTTCCAGTGCAGTAGAAAGCATCGAGGGAAATCTCGGTGTGATAGAAGCCAAGGCAACGGAACGCAGCACAGCAATCGAGCTTAGTGGAGATACGACTGGCGCAGATCCTGCAGATCGTGATGCAGCAGAGCCAAAGGGCGCGGAAGCGGAGGATGAAGCCGATAAAGCCGACAAGGCGCAGCAAAATGACGGTGCTGCACCAGAGAGCTCCGATACAGCAGAGCCAAAGGCGGCAGAGCAGAACTCTGGAGATCAAGCTTCCGAAGATAAGAGCAATATTGCAGGAAGCACCGGCGAAGCTGCTTCCGTAGAAGCTTCAACAGACGCAAGTACAACGGAAGACAACACTCCGGAAGCCAATGCCCCGGAAACAAGCGCCGTAGATCCTGATGCCACAGGCAAAGCCCAGGAGGATAAGTCCGCAGAAGCACAGGAAAACGCGCAGACTTTAGACCCGACAGGTACGGGAGTCTCGGGCGGAAGTGTTGTAAACGGGACGGAAGCCGTGCCGGAGACGACAGCGGAAGCGATCCCGCAGGAAACCGTGAAGCCGGAAATGGAGCTGGAGCTTGAAGACTACCGGCGAGAGCTTCTCGCAGGTGCGCATGCAGCAGATCTTGTCAGCAGCGATACCGTTTCCACCAAGGTTCTTCAGTACCGACTGAGAGACCTCGTGGATCTCAACAAGAAGCAGAAGCTGGAGCTTATCTATCAGGGACCGGATTACACGATCCATGTCTACTATACCAAAGAAGCGCAGATCCCGGAAAACGCAGAGCTTATGGTCCGGGAAATCGAGGAAGGCACAGAGGAGTACGGACAGTATTATACAGAGACCCTGCAGCAGCTCGGACTGATGCCGTCGCTTGAGCCGATCGAAGGCGAGACCGAAGCCACACCATGGGATCCCGCAGTGGATAAGACCCGGTTTGTACCATTCGCAAGATACTTTGACGTAAAGATCATGTCCGAGGATACCGAGATCCAGCCCGCAGTACCGGTGGAGATCCAGGTAACATACGACACACCGGTGGAGCTTCCGGAAAATGCCGAGCAGAAGGCAGTGCATTTTGCAGCTTCCGGCACGGAGGTCCTCGAAGCCCAGGCGGATCGCATCGGAAGTTCAGAGCAGGCAAGTGCCAATGCTTCCGACCCGGCAGATACCGTGGCAGCTGAGAACTTTGCCTTTGTGCAGAGCAGCTTCTCGGTCACCAGTACCATCATTACCAACGTGCCGAAGGAGGAGGAAGGCACTGCAGAGTTTACCATGCTGCGTTCGGCACCGGCGGACCCTACAAAGCCCACGACGGTAAAGACCGTGACGCCGGAGGAAAACGGACTCTATAAGATCCGCCTGGATCTTACGGGCCGCGTGAATACTACCACTGAAGTTTCCAAGGCGAATGTCATTATCGTCTTTGACCGCTCGGGAAGTATGACATACTATGACCCAACAAGACTTGCCGCAGCAAAGAAAGCCACCAACGACGTGGCAAAATCCCTGCTGGATCTCAATACCAGCGAGCATCCGGATCTTGTGGAGCTTGCGCTGATCAGCTTTTCTACTACGGCGAGAGTCAATATAGCAAAAACTACAAAGTATAAAGAATTTAGCGACGCTGTAAATAAGATAAAAGCAGATGGCGGAACCAACTGGGAAGATGCGCTCAAGAAAGCTTCCACAGTTAACTTTGATTGGGATGGAGATGCCACTTATGTAATCTTTGTATCCGATGGAAACCCGACATTTCGGAATACAAAGGGAGGCTATAAACCTTTAGATTATAATCTTGATTATTATCCTTATGTTTATGGTACGGGTGATGATAATAATACAACAACTGTACAGCGTTGTTATGACGAAGCCAAGGATGACGCAAAAGCTCTGGTTGATTCTCACTGGCATTTCTATACCATCGGTGTTTTTGGAAATGTCAGCCGCATGCAGTCACTAACCAATTATGCGTATTCGGGATCTGATGACAACAATACCAGCGCCGGAGATGGACATTACTTTGCGGCAGCCGATGCCAAAGCATTAAGCCAGGCGCTTTCCAAGATTGCACAGGCGATCACCAACAGTCTGGGGTTTAGCAAAGTCAGCGTGCAGGACGGCGTGACACAGCACTCCAGTATCAGCGCTAATGTCCCGGATGGTGCCATCAGCGGTTTTACGTATTATAAAGACAACAAAATTTGGGATGAAGCTCCGCAGGCAGAATGCGCGGACAACACGGTGAACTGGGACTTAAGCTCGATCGGCGTCATGGAGGACGGAGTCAAATACTCAGTGGAATTTCATGTCTGGCCGAAGCAGGAAGCATATGACCTTGTGGCAGACTTAAATAACAAAACTATAAAGCCTGCCGAACTGTCTGAGCTGCAAAAAGAGGAGATTCAGCAGCTGGAGGACGGAAGCTACGGACTTAAGACCAATACCGGTCTTACGACAAAGTATACCTATAACGGCGCGGAACAGGAGGACACACCGGCATATGATGAGGAAGTCATGCCGATCCATAGTTACCTGCTTACGCTTCGCAAACGCTGGTTCAATACACTGGATGCGGATAAGAGACCTGCAGAGCCCGTGCAGCTTCAGATCCTTAAAGATGGGAGCGAGTATCTGACAACACCGGATCTGAATCCTGTAAAAGAGTCCGATGAAAGCTGGAGCAGTAACGTATATTCGTTCTACATCGCGCCGGGCTTCATGATCATAAAGGACGACGGAAGTCAGATTGTGCTCGAGTCCGGACATGATTATAGCGTGCAGGAGCCTGCGAATGCAGGTTATCACTGGGAGCTTACCGCTGACACCTATCATCCGATGGTAATAAATGGAGCGCTCCAATTACTCAAGCTTAAAACGGCAGCGGATGGCGAAACCGGCAGCTCCGGCAGTGCTGGAGAGACGGTTTATACCATTAAAGACAGGCAATATGTCTCTGTGCCGGAAGCGGAAGCAGGCGGACTTATCGCCGAGAACCGTCGTCGCAGTAACTTAAACCTTGTAAAAAAGGTGATAACTGCAGTGGACAGCACGGGTACAGCGGGAACGACAGGCGCTGCTACGGAGGACAACTTAGACATAGCTGAAACACCGGGAACTGCTACGCAGGACATTTCGGACAGCGCAGAGCTTAATGGACAGAAGTTCAGCTACTCCATCACCGTGCAAGATGCAGGAAATCAAGACGTCTGGTTCTCGGTGGAGGATCTCGCGGATGAAAATAAGCTCATCAAGGATCTTACCACCAACGCGACAGCCGAAAAAAAGGATGGCACGGCTACCGGATATTACCACATTGCAAGCGACAAAGAACTCACGGTGGAGCTGGAGGCAGACTGGAATCTGCGGTTTACCAATCTTCTGAGTGGAAGCAGTTACAGTATCACAGAGACCAGCATGGGAGAGAGCTTCCATCTTAAGAGCATTACAGGTCCGGAGGGAGCCGCGCCGGCTCTTGAAACGGGAACCATCAGCGGCACCATCGGGCAGGCAAATACTTCCTACCAGGTGACCTACATAAATCAACTGGATACCGCGGAGATTTTCCTTCGTAAGGAGGGCACGAATGCGGAAGACGGAAAGCGTGTAGCACTGGACGGCGCGGTATTCAAGCTTGAGAAATTAAAGGAGAATGCTTCCGGAGAGGAAAGCACGTATGAAGCCGTGGGAGAGGCATTCACAATCAATACCAGAACCGAGCCAAACGGATACCGGATTTCCGGACTTCAGCCGGGAACCTACCGACTTACGGAGATCACCGCGCCGGCAGGATATCTGCTTCTGCGTGACCCGATCGTTTTTACGGTACATCCCGGAACGGAAAATCTTATCAGGATGGATGAGACTGCAGGGACAGGTGCAAGTCATGCGGAGATTTCCGGGGACAAATATAATACGTTAACAATCCTTAATACGCCGGGCCGTGTATTACCTGGCACCGGTGGCTACGGAACTTTACTTTATAACCTGGGCGGCTTACTGCTTATGATAGCTGCTTTGATCTTTGGTATCGACAGTAAAAGACGGAGTGCCCGGAACTAAGGTCGTGAACGAAACAACGGATACCAGTATAAACAAGCATTAGGACAGGAGGAAACTATGAAAAGGACTAGAAAATGGATGGCAGTGTTGCTGGCGAGTACAATGATGCTTGCTACAGGCATGAGCGCAATGGCGCAGGTGGTGCCGGAGAGTTCCACGCAGCAGGAAGGAACAGCGCAGATTACGGTTGCGAATGCAGCAAAGGGCGAGACATACTGTATCTATAAGCTGTTTACTGCCACTGTGACAGGAGAAGAAAACGGACCGATCGCATATACTGGAAAAGTACCGGAGGAGCTTCTTGAATTTTTCTATGCGGATGATGCCAGGAATGTAAGAGCGACGGAAGCAGCCTTTGACAATGGGGAAATGAGCAGCGGGCTGAAAGATGCACTTGAGGCATGGGTAAAGACGGATGCAGCTCAAGAGAACAAAATCGCCGAAGCTGTAAGTGATGGTTCGACGCTTCACTTTAATAACCTGGACTATGGATATTACATTGTAACTACCACGCAGGGAGAAAGCGCCATCACAGTGGATTCCACTAATCCGACCGTGACATTGTACGATAAAAACAGTACGGGACCTTCGGTTCCAGAAGATGGTAAGACCGTTGATGACACCACGGTTCATTTCGGACAGGAGCTTACCTATACAATTAAGTTTTTAACCTCCAACTATGATGGAGCAGGTCAGGATGCAGAGCAGATTTTGTCATACACTGTAAAGGATAACCTGCCGGGCTTCCTAAGCGATGTGACACTTACCTCCATTATGGTGGATAATGATGCAGATCTGGAAACTACAGAGGATCAGGTGAAGTTTTTTGTGAATGATATTTTACAATATGGAGGCAACTTTGCAACAGATGGAACGATTACCATTCCGTGGGTTGAGCAAAATGCAAACCCCACCAGTGAAAATGACACCGAGGGTAATTACAAGAGTCTTTATGAAAACGGAGCGATGGTTGTCATTACCTATACTGCTACAGTGACAGACCAAGCGGTGATTGATGGAGATGGCAATACCAATACATTCACACTGACCTGGGACGTCGGAGATCAGAAACCCCATGGCGGCGGAGATAAGTATACCGATACTGCAACGGTTTACACCTATGCCATTGCACTTAAAAAGGTAGACGCCAAGGGTAATGCTCTTGAAGGCGCCAAGTTCCAATTCCCGTTCTATGTAAAGGAAACACCGAGTGAGACAGACGGTGCGTATATCTATGCCGGTGAAGAGCCAGATGAAGGACTTACTAATGAAATCACCACACCTGCAGATGATGGTATCATCATCGTGAAGGGTGTAGATGGCGATGTTAGAGCAGAAAATGAAAATGACAACGGTAAGTACGTCATTTACGAAATCGAGGCACCGAAGGGATACAATCTGCTGACAGAGCCGGTACAGATCGCACCGCAGATGACAAAGGCGACAAATACTACCAAGACCTTCTATCTGGATGAAAATGGAAATGTTCTGGATGAGGCAACAGAAAACACAACTTCTGTCACCTATGAAAACCCGAATCTTTCCACCGGTATTGCCCTGGTTGTAAACCATGCGGGTATCGAGCTTCCGTCTACCGGCGGCATCGGCACAACCATCTTTGCATTCGCAGGACTGTTACTGATGGCTGGCGCAGCCGGAGTCATGATTATTAAAAAGAGAGGCTGATAAGCGATCCTAATGACAGGTGTTTTATGCAGGTCATGATACATGAACCCCTTCCCGTCCCGGGCGGTTCCTGTCCAATTACGGATGGAGCTGCCCCGGACGGCCTCTTGAGAGCAACGGCAGGAAGCATTCGCAATAGAAGCAAGAGTAGCGATGGTCAGGCATAAAGGAATCAGGTAGATAAGATGATGAAACGAACGAATATAAAAAAATGGATTGTGGCGTGTACCGCGGGGATACTGCTTGCGATGCAGTCCCTGACCGCCCTTGCGGCAACCCATGAAGAAAGTATCAGAACCGGGAGCATCGTCATCAAACCGGGAGACCAGGATCAGGGCGGCGCGGAGGTCCTGGAAGGCACGTATATCCTCTACCGGGTCGGCGATGTGAATGCGGCTGATTTTACGAGGTTTGCACCGACCGATGCATTCCGTGATAGCAGTGTGGAATTTAACCGGGAAACACTTGCGTCGAGTGAGCTTCCGGCGAAGCTTCTGGAGTTTGCGCGGGCACATGCAGTGCAGGCAGTCCGAAGTGATATCCCGGCGGGGGAGACGACCGACGGACTGAGCGAGGGACTGTATCTTATTTCGCAGCAGGCGCTTGCACCGGGCTATCGCAGGATTTCCCCGTTTCTTGTGATTCTGCCGCAGGTGGATGAGCAAAGCCTTACCTATGACATTACCGCGAGACCCAAGACGGAGAAGCTCGGGGCAGTGACATATAATCCGACGATTGAGAAGCGGATTGTGGACCGAAATGGGAATGCAATCAGTCGGGAGGAATCGTTCCGTTTTACGGTGACACCGGAGGGCAGTGCGCCGATGCCGGCAGGAACAGAGGCAGGGCAGCCGAGAACGCTGGAGCGTAAGGGTGCCGGAAACGTGGAGCTGGGCGAGATCAGCTTTGCGGGAGTCGCGGGACCATTCACATACCGGATCCGCGAGGTGAATGACGGGCTTAGGAACTATACCTATGATGAGACGGAATATGTCCTCACGCTGCAGGTTGTGCGGGATGAGGCAGCAGATGTGCTCAAGGTGGAATCCTCAATCAAGAAGGCGGATGGAACGATTGTAGATCGGATGAGCTTTACCAATACGTACCGGAGCTCGGGCGGCGGGCATACCGGTGGCGGTGGCGGCGGAAGTCATGTGAGACCGTCTGCGGTAAAGACCTCCGGTACACCGACAACAGGTCCCGGCGAGGTGCTGGGTGCTGTGCGGGAGGCCGCAGCAGAAACACCGGTTGCCAAGGTCCTTGGCGCGGTCCGGAGCGGTATCCGGACAAGTGACTCAGGAAATATCGTGCTGGATGGTATCGCACTTGTAGGTGCTGTGCTGCTGCTAGGCGCCTGGGGGATACTGTGGAAGAAACGGAAGTGAAGTTGAAAAATCCTGGAGCCGTATATTCGTCGGCTCCAGGATTTTATTGAAATGGAGACATCATCATCAACATCAAAGATATCAAAGCTTCGCGGATTTCACGAGCCTCAGGCGGCAATTTGCCGGAGACCGGCTGCATTCAGAGCTTTTTCCACGGCAGGGACAATCACAACGACGGCAATCATCTTTAACAGATCTCCCGGGATAAAGGGAATCACGCATGCGCCCAGCGCACCGCCGAGGCTGGCCATCTCCGCATTGCCCTTAAGCCCCATGAGATGCATAAACCAGATCGTGCCAAAGACATAGAGCACAACTTCGCCCGCAAGCTCTGCAAGAAATAGAGCGGCATATTTGCCCGCGCCAGTGCGGTTTTTGCCGGTACGGAAGTAAATCGCACCTGTAATCACGCTGAGGAAGATATAACCAAACAGGTAGCCGGATGCGGGAGACACAAAGTGGGACGGTCCGGCAGTATATCCTGCGAATACCGGCACGCCGAGTGCCCCTATCAAAAGATAGAGCAGTACCGTCAGACCACCAAGCTTCGCACCCAGCAGACCACCGGCGAGTGCCACGGCAAAGGTTGCAAGGGAAACCGGAACCCCGCCCGGAAGCGGAACGGAAATCGGAGCCAGTACACAAAGCACCGCAGTGCATAACGCAGTCATAGTCAGATCTTTAGTGGAAAATTTCATAAGTAACATCCTTTCGCTAGTGGTTGTTAAAGTGCCGCACAGCGATGTCTTTTAATAGGTACATTTGCCTGCGACCTTTGCTTTGTAATATTGTCAGCAGAACCCTGATTTCAGATTATTGCCTGGCGATAAGTCAGCAAAACTTTGCCCGCAATTTTTGACCGGTGATTTTGTCAGGTGATCCTCGTCCTGAAATTTTACCGGTAAATCTTTGCAAGAGACCGTCATAAGGCGTTCATGTCAACATTACAATTGTTAACTACACAAAGCTCAATAGTTTACCAACCATTTATACATGCATTTCCACCTACTGTCAACTGCAAAAATCTACCAGGTTAACAATCAAATGAAGAATAGGATTGTCAATGAGACAAACAATAAGTTAATCAATAAAATATATTAAAATCTTCCATTACTTCTTTTTATGTCAGGTATTTTTTCTTGCTGTGCGTATATCGCTGTGCTATATTTAACTGCGTTAAAGCAATAAAGCTCGGAGCCAATGCCGACGCCTTTGGTGAAATCTCTATGAAGTATTTATGGAGTCTCCATGAAGTCCCTATGAAGTATTTATGGAGTCTCTATGAAGTATCTATGGAGTCTCCATAGGCGCTGACTGCCCAAATTGTCTCCGTTCTTAACAAAAGGCCGTAGCCAAAGGAGGAACCTACTATGTCTTACGTAACTGAAGTTTATGATAACTTACAGAAGAAACATCCTTACGAGCCGGAATTTCTTGAAGCAGCAAAGAGAATCCTTGACTCCCTCGAGCCGATTGTAAGTGCCAACGAGGAAGTATACCGCAAGAACGCTCTGCTTGAGAGATTTGTAGAGCCAGAGAGAATTATCACATTCCGCGTACCTTGGACCGATGACAAGGGCGTAAATCATGTTAATCTCGGATACAGAGTACAGTTTAACTCTGCGATCGGACCATACAAGGGAGGTCTTCGCTTCCACCCATCTGTAACACAGTCCATCTTAAAGTTCCTGGGAATGGAGCAGACCCTTAAGAATTCGCTGACAGGTCTTCCGATCGGCGGCGGCAAGGGCGGCTCAGATTTTGATCCGCACGGCAAGTCTGATGCAGAGGTGATGCGGTTCTGCCAGAGCTTTATGACTGAGCTCTATAAGTATGTAGGCAAGGACGTGGATGTACCAGCCGGAGACATTGGCGTTGGCGGACGTGAAGTAGGTTACCTCTATGGTCAGTACAAGAGAATCACCAACCTGTATGAGGGTGTCCTCACCGGTAAGGGTCTGACCTTCGGCGGCTCTCTTGCAAGAACAGAAGCAACCGGCTACGGACTTGTGTATATCACCAACGAGATGGTAAAGGCTGCAGGCAAGGACCTTGCAGGCAAGACCGTTGTAGTTTCCGGCTCCGGTAACGTTGCGCAGTATGCAATCCAGAAGGCACACGAGCTTGGTGCCAAGGTTGTAACCTGCTCCGACTCCAACGGCTATGTTTATGATCCGAATGGCATCAATTTTGACGTGCTCTGCCAGATTAAGCAGGTGGAGAGAGGCCGGATCAAGGAGTACGCTAAGCGCGTTCCCGGTTCGGAATATCATGACGGCGAGAAGCCATGGGGCGTAAAGTGTGACATCGCTCTGCCATGTGCTACGCAGAATGAGATCAACGGCGCAGATGCCCGGAAGCTTCTGGACAATGGCTGCTGGTGTGTTGCAGAGGGTGCGAATATGCCATCCGATGCAGATGCCATTGATGCATACCTTGCTGCCAAGATCCTGTATATGCCTGCTAAGGCTGCGAATGCAGGTGGCGTTGCGGTTTCCGCTCTCGAGATGTCCCAGAACTCCGAGAGACTCTCATGGAGCTTTGAGGAAGTTGACAAGATGCTGCATAACATCATGGTTAACATCTATAACAACGTTGCCACTGCTGCCAAGAAGTATGGCTATGAGGGTAACTTCGTAGTCGGCGCCAACATCGCCGGATTTGAGAAGGTTGCCAACGCTATGCTTGGACAGGGAGTAGTATAAGCACCGGCGTTTCGCTTAAGTTTTGTGTAAGTTTATAAGCCCAAAGCTGCTAGCTCCATGCTCGTAGCAAAGGATCACAACAGATAACGAAGCCCTGCACGGAAATCAAAACCGCGCGGGGCTTCGTTTGATTTATACCAAACCTATCAGTTACAACTGATGTATTCCCCACCAAAATCCCTCGTTCCTAAAATCCTCAATCCCGTTTCCAAATTCCGTCCCATAAAACCTCACAAATTCCTCTCCGAAATCCCTTGCATCTATATTAAAATTCCACATCAAAATCCCATAAATTCCCCCGATCTATATCAAAACTCCACATCAAAATCCCATAAATTCCCTGAAATAAGCAAAAAATTTCCGCGTTTATGATGAAAGTCTTGATGTCGGCTTTGCTATCATGTTGATATAAGAAATCAGAAGGAGTTGGAAAGGCGTGCGGCATGGACGAGAGCATACACATAGACAACAGAACAACCAAAGGCACGTTTATCATCGAGGTGACGGATCAGGCAAATGCCAGCTGGCAGGGCCGCGTTACCTGGGTTAACGGAAAGCAGAAACAGCATTTCCGCAGCACCCTGGAACTGATAAAAATGATCGATGCAGCATTGGAAACAGATACGATAGAGATAGAATCTCTCTAGAAACAGCAAGAGATGAGGTCGGAGAAACAATGAAAAGACAGACAAGCAGAAGCAGAAAAGAAAGAGCCAAAAAAGGTCTGGTTGGTTTGCTTACCGTCAGCATGTGCCTGTCCACTTTACAGGGAATCTCTTTTGCAGACAGCCGCACAGAGGTTGGAGGCGTAGAGGTTAACGGCAGGAAAATCACCCTGAGTTTAAGCGGAACCGCATTGAGAGCCGCAGCGGAGGCTGCATTGGCAGATGCCACACTGTACGACGACCAGTATATCGGAGTCAGCAAGGACGAGCGGACACAGGCAGCGTACGAAGCTCTGACCGATGGCAGTAACCCGCTGTATGAGCTTACGCTTTTTTCGGATGGGGAGATCGCAGCCCTGGAAGAGGCAGGCGTCGAGGTCAAAGCGCTGATTCAGATGGATCAGGAGCAGGCAGAGGCAAACGGCAATCTGGAAATCGCGACAGACAGCGACATCACAAAACAGGACAAGGAGGACACACAGGTTGTCTTTTCCGATCCGGATAAGGAAAACGAAAAGGAACTCGTCCTCTATCGCCCCGGTTCGCTGTTTGGCAATTTCTATGACCAGTTCTCCAACAAGCTCATGCATAACGCCGCCGAGACCGACATCACTCCGGCGGACCCGACAACATACGAGCTTAACGGCGAGGAAAAAGTAACATTCCTCTTTATTAACCATGCCGACGAGTCCAGAGTCTTTAACATCGACCTTAACGGCAAGACTCTGGAAAAGGGCATCAAGGTATTAAAGGCAGAGAGCACCATCAAAGGCGTGATGGGGACCCTCGACGTTACCGGTATCCCCGAGACCAAGATAGAGGAAAGCACCGAAGCCGCATCTACGGAAGCTGAGACTACGATAGCAGATGCACAGGAGTCCATCGATCCGGCGGCGGAAGCTACCGATGCCACCGCTGAGAGCAACGAAGCTTCGGATACTGCAGCGGAGAACGCCGGGACTTCGGATGATGCAAACGCTGATGCAGCGGAGACAACTGCCCCGCAGGCAGGCGAAACGGCAGAGCCGCAGGCAACCCTCCCGCAGGAAGGTCATCAGGAAGCCGTTACCGAGTCCGCAGGCGAGAGCACATCGCTTACAGAAGCCGTGCAGGAAACTCTGCAGCAGGTTATGGAAACCATCGCCGACGCGACAGAAACCATCGGCAGCAGCATTCAGGAAACCGTAGAAGCCGTAGAGGAAACCCTCGGCGTGATCAAGTCCGAGGCGTCGGAAAACAGCATCGCATCGGCTAGTGACATCGAGGCTCCTGAGACAGAAACTGAAGCGGATGAAGCGGAAGCAGAGGAAAACACCGAAGCTTCTAAGGCAGAGACAACAGCGGAAGCCGAGACCGCCAGGACCGATATGGAGATCGAGCTTGAGAAGGAACGGAAATCTCTCTTAAGAGATACCCATGCGGCGGATCTTGTGGACGACTCTGTAGCAAGTGCCAAGGTTCTCCAGTACACACTGGACGACCTCAGCAAATCCTACTGGTCCGCAGAGATCGAGGGCAGATACGAAGTCAGCGTGTTTGCAGAAGATAGTGCATTTGCAGAGCCCGTACAGCTCGAGCTTAAAGAGCTTGAAAAACCGGCGGAAGCAGAGGACGGCACACTTGAGACCAGCAAAGACACCCTCACCGAGCAGCAGGTCAACGCGCTCAAGGCGGAAGGCGCCTATGAAAACTCCCAGTCTATCGACATAAGCTTTGTGAATGCAGACGGCGTTGAGGTTGAGCCTGCGAGCCGGGTCAAGGTCCGGATCAAGGTTTACAAGGAAGCCCTCCCGGAGGATGCTGATGTCAGCACCATGCAGATCAAGCACCTCAACGAGAAAACCGAGACGATCAGCGTGGACACCGTAGCGGAATATAGCAGGGATGCAGAATCCGATACAGGCAAGATTCAGGCGGTCGATGCAGATGGAAAGACCACAGAGCTTACAGAGGCACCGGTCAGTGAGACGACGGACAGCATCGAGGATACCACGGAAAACACCGCAGAGGGCACCGCAGAAGACACTGTCGAGAATGCAGAACCGGCGGAGGTGAAGGAAATCCTTCCGGACAATGCAGTCGGCATCGAGAGCACCTTTATTGTAGATAGCTTCTCAGGGTTTGCGATTACGTGGAGTGCTTGGTATGTTAATTATAGTGCGACAGTTAAATTTGTTATTCCTGATGTTTATCCTAATTATCAAGAAATTGATATGAACATTCCATTATCGGATATCAACATTAATGAGGGGAAGCAGATTAATTTTATAAAAGATTATCCGCAAGAATATACGATAGGTAAGCATACGTATAAGTTCAGTGAAGTCCGGTTAAGAAGGGATGGATATGATTATATTGTAAAGAATAACGTGTTGAGAACGAACTATAATCATACTCGCTGGATATTCAGCTATGATAACAATTCCGGGCGTGAAAGGACTGATAATGTTAAATCCGGAGATATCATTTATGTAATCTATACGGAAGAGCTTACAACAGTTCAGACTGTAGATAGTAAAAGTATGGGCTTCCATATATACATACAGGATCATTCTGAAATAAACAAAGAGAGTGAGGTAAATATTGGTGGTTCCTATTATGAAAATAGTGGTTCTATTACGCGGAATTTATTTTCCAATCTAATACCAGATGGTCAAGAGTATCCTGGATTAACTGGAAAGCAGGGAACTATCGAGAAGTGGTTTGGAAAAAGCAGAGAAGTAAATCATCTTTTTGTCAAAGAAACCTATGATAAGACTGGTTATTTTGAATATAACAGTGCAGATAACTTTGCGACTCTGAATGACAACAATGATGATGACTTTACAGTATATCATCAACTAGGGACGCCGAGCGGAGACACAAAGATTGGAAATAGTGAAAATCCGGCATATTTTTATCAGCGTGGAAATTTCATGCCATTTAATACGCTCAATACAAGTTTGGTATTAAATCGCAATTTGTATGATGATCAGGGCAAGCGATTAGAGCATACGGATCCGAGATATAAGGAAGCTCTGTATGGATTCAATGAGAAAAATAATTATTACTTCGGTTTGTATGCTACCGCAGAGTTTTATCAGCCGGTAGGTGGTCAGGTGAATGGTCAGGATATGATCTATGAATTTACCGGTGACGATGACATGGTGGTATACATTGACGGAGTACTTGTCCTGGATCTGGGTGGTATCCATGATGCGCAAAGCGGTTATATAAATTTTGCAACTGGTGAGGTAAGGTATACTGATCATGCAACTAATATGGCTATAGCGTGGAAAGAAACTAACATCAAAGAGCAGTTTAGTAAGGCTAATGCACTTGACCGGACCAATTGGAAGGAAAATACCAATACCTTCGCTGACGGTTCACAGCACAGAATCCAGATCTTTTACATGGAGAGAGGAGCCGGTGCATCAAATCTGAAGCTTAAGGTCAACATCCCGCCGATCCCGGATGGCAGTGTCAACATTCAGAAAAAAGTCGAAGGATTAGATGCAAGGCAGGCAAGTGAAGAACAGTATACGCTGCAGCTTTTCACTAAGACCGGTGAAGGACAAAGTTTTGCTCCTGTAGCAGATCAAACATATACGTTAAACAGCACAGGAACCAGTAGAACCTATAAGACAGATAAAAATGGACAGTTTCCCATTCATGCAAGTGATACAGCAAATTTTTCCAATATTGGTGCAAAGACAGAAGTTAAGGTTGTAGAACCGGATACAGGACAGATTTATTCTGTAAGCTATCAGGCAAAAGGCTCTGATGGAAAACCTATAAATGATAATGGTACGGATGGAGTAAGCGCAACCGTACCAAGTGCAGGTCATGTTGATATAGTTGTTAAGAATGATGCGACAGAAAACACTAGGAGTCTTACGCTTGTAAAGAAATTTCAAGTTAATGGTCAGATTACACAGAATGCACCAGATTCAGAGGAATTTGCCAACACGCAGTTTGAGTTATTAGAGAAAGGAGATAACGATAAAGATTATAAGCCATTATATACCGTTAAATATAGCGATTTTAGCAATAGTTTATATACGTTTCATCAACTCGATCCAAGAAAAACATATAAGGTCGTAGAGCAGATCTCTAAAGAGGTGGTTACCAATGGTGGAACGAATACGATACCGTACTCCAAGACGTTATATCAAGTTGGAAATAATTCGCAGGAGACTGAAGGAACAGCAGTAGATAATGTTTCCCTAAAGAGTACTGATAATACTTTTATCGACCAAACGGTGACCTTTACAAACGTCTATGAGACACCAAAAGTAAATGTGAGCTTCACTAAGGTCGAGGATGGAAATGCAACGACAAAACTTTCTGGTGCTGTGTTTGGAGTATTTACCAATGAGCGGGCAACAGAGGCATACAAGACTGATGGGCAGATTGCTCTCACAAGCACATCGGATGCAAACGGAGTAGTTACATTCACAGGGCTTCCATATGACTCGGTTTCTGGCAAAACCTACTATATTAAAGAGATCACGGCACCGACCGGCTATGTATTAAGCGATGCGATTTATACAGTCCAGATTACTAGGGATGGTGCAGTAAGCATCTCCTTTAATGGTACTGAGATACAAAACAACCAAATCAGCAACACACCAGTAAAGCTTACCTTCTATAAAAAAGCCAATGACAGCAGCAACACACCACTTGAAGGTGCAACGATCAAGATTGAAAAGAAGGGAGAAAATAATACATATCAACCGGCTGCTGATCTTAAATCGGTGGATAGCGAAGGAAAGTTTCCGATTCCAAAAGATGGAATTACCTTCAATAAAATACCGGATGGTGAGTATCGGATTACAGAGGTTACAGCTCCGGCGGGATATAATCTGCTGACGAAATCATTTGAATTTAGTATAAGCAATGGTCGCCTGGTACAGCCGGCTAAAAGCTCCGATGAACAGGTCACTATAGTAAGCACACAGGATGGCGCAATTGATATCACCATCTTCAACACCCCGGGGCGGGTTCTTCCCGGCACCGGCGGTATGGGAACATTCCTCTACAACTTAAGCGGACTCGCGCTGATGCTGACCGCTATGGTTTATATCATTCACGCCAGACACAGGCAGAAAGGAGGTTTAAATTAACATTTTAGCCTCTGAACTCGACGGGTACTGTGCCGAGGAGTGAGCCGGTGAAAGTACAAACAGCCCGCCGCCGCGTCATTTGCGAATGCCGGCGGCCGGGCACAAAAAGAGCAGTAAGTGAATGCCATCTGTGGCTTAAACAGAAGCAACCAATAAACTCAAGTGCCATCAGATGGCAAAGAAAGGGTAGAGATTATGAAAAAGTTTAAGAAGATGTTCGCAGTCCTCGCGGCAAGCGCACTGGTAGCAGCAATGCCATTAACCGCCATGGCGGCAAGTATTACGATTGAGAGTGGAGCTAAATCAGGAGAAACCGACACCACAACGTATAAATACTATCAGGTTTTAAAAGCCAGCATTGACGGCAATAACGTTGCATATTATGTTGAAAATGAAGCATTGGCACATGCCATTGAAGGGACTAATTTTTTCAATGTTACCCAATCTGCCGATAGCACAAGATGGAATGTTGTTGCAAAACAAGATTACTCAACAATGAGTGATCAGGAAAAAGATGAAGCAGCCAAGGCAATTGCAGCAGCATTTAATACAGAAGTCATTAAAAATGCCGTTAAAAATGCTAGACAAAAATATTCTGATGATAATTCTATTAAACAGAATGGCGGTGGAAGTTCTGTAACTATTAATGATCTTGATGATGGATATTATCTTATCGAATCATCCTTAGGTAAAGTGCTCGCAGTACAGACCGCTGGATCTAATGGTGTGACAATTAAAGAGAAGAACGTCTATCCTACGCTGACTAAGACAGAGGACCTTACAACAGCAGCATATGGTCAGAATGTTACTTACACTGTAAATGTTACTATCCCGGAAAATGTTGACACTACTAAGGACATCAAGGTTTTTGATACAATGACTAAGGGTCTTACACCATATGATGGAGCTGATGAAGATGCATTACTTGATGTGACGGCAAAGGTTGATAATACAGAAATCACAGGATTACAGATTTCAGAAGTATCTTCAGATAATGATGGCAATCAGACTATTACTATCACACTTCCAAGTGAGGTGGTAAGTGCGCAGAAAGGTAAGACAGTTACACTGACGTATAAAGCAGTAGTAAATAATCAAGCGGTTGTCAATACGGCTGAAACCAATAAGGCACATCTTGAGTATGATCATTATACTAGTGTTGAGACTGAGCCAGTTGGAGTAAAGACCTATGGCTTCCAGCTAACCAAAAAGGACGGTAAGGGTACTGAGGCAACAGATGATGATGTAGTAATTCCGGAATCTGCAGGAGATGCTGAGTTCTCGCTTTGGACCGCTGAAAATGGTGGTACACAGATACAGATTTCTGTAAAGAACGCTGATACGAATACATACCAAGTTCTTACCGGTAATGAGACTTCAACATCAATCAAAGCGGGCGGCGTGAACGGACATGCGACCGCAAAAGTTGAGGGTCTTGCAGCAGGAACGTATTACCTGCAGGAGGACAAAGCTCCTATGGGTTATAATAAGTTGACTAAGAGAGTTGCCATTACTGTGAACTTAGATACTACAACAGAAAACAATGCCATTGATGTTCCAAATAATGCTGGTGTTCTTCTTCCTTCCACCGGTGGTATTGGTACAACGGTATTTGCAGTTGCTGGTCTTGTGATCATGGCTGGTGCGGCTGCAGTGCTGATTATTAAAAAGAGAAGCTGATCGGTAACGTATTATCGATAACGTATTAAGAGAAGCTGACCTGGATGCTTGACATCCGGGAGTAGCTCAGGAGCCGGGCTTTCCGGAGCCCGGTTCCTGGGACTCTCCGGGACGTGAAACATTCGCAATGAAATATTGGAAATAGATAATCAGACAATTAGGAAATAAGACGATTAGCAAATCCGGTAATCAGATAATCTGGTAACTAAAAAATCCGGTAATTCGGTAATGTGAGATTCCGGCAATAGGACATCGGGCAGGAGTGAGGAGACAGCCATGAAGATCTTCAAGAAACAAAAAGATATATCGACATCGCTGGTGGTTCTGATCTTCCTGCTGGGGCTGTCGATTTTTCTGTATCCGACCGTGAGCAACTACATAAACGAGAGACATTCGTCCAAGGTCGTAGTAAACTATGATACAGAAGTAGAGGAAATGTCGGACAACGATTACCAGGAGCAGTTTGCAAGGGCGGATGCATTCAACGCACAGTTACTGGCGGATCCGATGCGGTTCTATACGCCGGAGGATCTGACGGGCTATATGGAGGCACTGGACGAGCCGGAGGACAACGGGATCATCGGATACATTACGATTGATAAGATTCACATCCGTTATCCGATTTACCATGGGACGAGTGAGGCGGTGCTCAATGAGGCTGTGGGGCATCTCGAAGGGACTTCGCTTCCGGTAGGCGGCCAGGGTACGCATGCGGTGCTGAGTGCGCATCGGGGGCTTCCGAGTGCCAAGCTGTTTAGTGATCTGCCGGTGCTTACGGAGGGTGACAGGTTTGTCATCACGGTGTTAAACCGGACGCTTACGTATGAGGTGGATGAGAAGCTGGTGGTGGATCCGGATGAGACGGAGGCGCTGCTGGTGGATCCGGACCAGGATTATGTAACGCTGCTTACCTGCACGCCGTATGGGATCAATACACAGAGGCTTCTGGTGCGTGGTCACCGGGTGGAGGATGTAGAAGCTGCTTATGCTTCTGCTCCGGTTTCCTCAGAGGATTCTGGTCAGTATGAGACCGTGAGGTTCCATTTCTCCTGGAATTTCGTGGTGCCGGCGCTGGTTTTGTTCTTTATCTATCTGCTGCTTCCGATCAGTGACAAGAAGTCGGGGGAGCGGAAACATCGGAAGGATATGGAGTGAAGAAACGTTTTTTAGCTACAGTTTTGATTGTCCTTGTGTTCCTTGCGGGACTTGGTGTAGTGCTTTATCCGTATATCAGCGACTATGTGAATGAGATGCATGCGTCGCGTGTCGTGGTAAATTACGAGGATGCGGTGAAGGATATTACGCCGGAGGACTTTACAAAATATTTTGAGGCGGCGGAGGACTACAACGCAAGGCTTCGCGACAATCCCAATCCGTTTTCGGAGGAGAGCCGGACGGCGGGATATGAGGAGACCTTGCATGTGGATGACTCCGGGATCATGGGATATGTGGAGATTCCGAAGATTGGCGTGAAGCTTCCATTCTACCATGGGACCTCGGGCGCGGTGCTCAATGAAGCGGTGGGGCATCTGGAGGGCTCGAGTCTGCCGATCGGTGGTGCCGGTACACATGCGGTGCTGAGTGCGCACAGGGGGCTGCCGAGCGCGAAGCTGTTTACGGATCTGCCGGAGCTTTCAGAGGGTGATGTCTTTATCATCACGGTGCTGGACCGGAAGATGACGTATCAGGTGGATCAGATTTTGACGGTGCTGCCGAGTGAGCTGGATGCGCTGCAGGTGGTGGATGGTCAGGATTATGTGACGCTGATGACGTGTACGCCGTATGGGATTAATACGCACAGGCTTCTGGTGCGGGGGCATCGGATTGAGAATCTGCCGGAGCAGGAGATCAAGAGTATCCCGGTGCAGCATGTGGAGCGGGAGCTTACGACACAGGAGAAGGTACAGAAGTATATTCCGTTTGCGGTGATGGGGGTTGCGGTGCTGTTTTTGATTGCGCTGCTCATGCCTGCAAAGAAAAAGGACCATAGTAACGAGAGAGGATCAGGTGGGTCAGATGATGAAAGCAAGACATGTTAAGAGGTGGCTGCTGGGTCTTACGGTGGGAGCAGTGATTTCCCTGCAGGCGATGACGGCATTCGCATCCGTATCCGATACGGCATCCGAATCCGTATCAGAATCCGGCGCGGCGGGGTATGACGCTGAGCGGAAGGGGAGTATTACCATTATCCCCGGGGATCAGGATCAGGACGGCAAGGCGGTGGACAAGGACAAGGCGGGAACCTTTGCTTTGTACAAGGTTGGAGATGTTGTGGATGGGACGTCCGTGACAGAGTTTAGGCTTACGGATCCGTTTAAGGATAGCGGTGTGATGCTTACGCGGGAGACGATGGAGGATAAGGCGGCGGTGCTGCCTAAGGAGCTTGAGAAGTTTGCGCTAGAGCAGAATGTTGCGGCGGATGTAGCAGATATCAAGACGGGGGATACGGTTACGGATTTGCCGGTCGGTCTGTATCTTGTGCGGCAGGAGATGGCGGACAATGCGTATCATAAGGTGAATCCGTTTCTCGTGATCATGCCGAAGGGCAGTGAGACGGGATACAAGTATGAGTATGAAATAGAGGCGTATCCCAAGACCGGACGGTTTGCTCCGGTTCAGCTTGATCCGCCGGTAAGTAAGGTCGTCAAGGATCCGCAGGGGAATGTGATCAGCCGTGGGGAGACGTTTACGTTTTCCATGACGCCGAGTGCGGGTGCGCCGATGCCGGAGGGAACGGTGGCTGGTGCGGTCAAGACGGTGACTGCGGGTGCCGGTAGTGTCGAGTTTGGTGAGATTAGGTTTGATGCTGTGGGCGGTCCGTATACCTATACGTTTTCGGAGGTTCCGGGAGATATCAAGGAATACACCTATGATACTTCGGCTTATGTGATGACGGTCAATGTGGTTCGTACTGCAGACGATACGCTTGCAGTGCAGTCCGTAATTACTAAAAATAATGAGGTCGTGGATAAGGTGGAGTTTTCCAATGTCTACAAGGCTCCGGAGGTGCCGGAGACGAAGTCGCATGGGCACTCCGGCGGTGGTGGCGGTGGCAGTGGAACCACCGGGTATCATGCGGTGACTCCGCAGGGGAATACGCCGACACCGACTCAGACAACGCCGGGTGAGGTGCTTGGAGCGATCCGGGACGCGGTGGAAAACAGCCCGATTGGTCAGGTGCTGGGCGCGTCCAGAAATGTCAAGACCGGCGATGCCAGCAACATGCTGCTCTATGGCGCCGGCATCGTGCTTGCGGCAATCCTGCTGATTTTGTGGAATATGCTGAATAAGAAGAAGCGTCACGGGGAGAAGTAAAAATGTCCGGGGGCTCTGCGGAAGCAGAGCCCCCGGTTTTTTGTGCCGGCGCAAATAAAGGCAAGAATCAAAATTAAATTCAGATAATCTACACGATTGTGAGGGATATTTATAATTCCACGATCTTCTCTGATATTGTGAGACGAAATCAGGTGAGAAAGGTCGATCAGTTGGAGCGTGTGGTAAAATACACTTTCAGCAATGTCGGAGATACATTTTCGGCAAAATCAATCTCGGATTATCTCAAGGCGGAGCGTCGTGCACTGGATAATGAAACCGTTTACCTTTCCAGATATTAAAAATCTTGTTTCAAAATGACAGTGAATGAAATGTGAAAATACTACAAATGATAAAGAAAAATCAAAGAAATTTTCTTGATTATTTCTTTTCTATTGCATATACTATAAGCAAGAAAGGAGTGTTGTATATGTCACAGACAGTTAATGTTAATTTCAAGTTGGACGCAGATGTAAAAAAGAGCATGGAACAGGCGTGTTCTGAATTAGGTCTTTCCATGAGTGCGGCGTTCACTGTGTTTGCTAAAAAAGTAGGCAGAGAAAAGCGTATTCCTTTTGAGGTGTCGGTAGACCCGTTTTATTCTGATAGCAATATCCGTTATTTGGAAAATATCGTGCGTGATATTAAGGACGGTAAAGCCCATTTCGCAGAGCATGACTTGATAGAGGCGGACTAATGAGGTTGCTATGGGAAGATAGAGCGTGGAGTGATTATCTGTACTGGCAGACGCAGGATAAGAAAACGCTGAAAAGAATTAACGGACTTATCAAGGATATTTAGAGAAGCACCTTTGAGGGTATCGGGAAGCCTGAACCGCTAAAGGAAAATCTAAGCGGTATGTGGAGCAGGCGTATTGATGATACCAATAGGATTGTTTATTATGAAAAAGATCCGCGTATTCATATAGCTTTGGAAGATTCCGGAAATCGGGATTCTGGAAATAAAGGCGGATGGCGCGGCTCGCGGCGATTTCATCCTCAAAGTGGTGTTTCCGGTTCAACTCCCGGATGATGTCAAGGACAGCCCTCTCCCGGTCGTAACAGACGACAGGATTCCCAAGTTTAGAAAGCATGCGAAGCCGTCCGACGGGAAAGAGATCTTCCGCGCTTCTGTATACGTCATAGTCCCTGGGATTTAAATGGGATCGCATGTAAAGGGTAGGAACAGTAAGTGCGATCCGGACCGGCGGGGAAGGCAGCAAGTCGTTAAGGTAAAGCGCGGACTGATGGGAAAGCACGGCTTTTTTGTTCCTTCTGGTCACAACGAACATCATGTCAGGAATAGCCATAGGAGTGCAGTAAATGCCCTTTCCAAGTTTTTTTATCTCTGGGCGGTCCGATAGATACTCATAAGCGTATTTTCTGAAAATCCCGTGTTTCTCGACGGATGAGATGAGGAGATATCCGTTGTCTTCTTTTATAATGCGGTCAATTTCTGCTTCATACTTGCTCATAAAAAACCTCAATCCTTGTCATCATCATCCAACTTAAAATGACCTTCTGCCAGGGCATTCGCGATGCCAAGGACCGTGGCAGAAACCAAGATCTGGAGGGCTAAGTTGTAATCTATGATTTTCAAAAGAAATAATATGAATACGACAGATTGAACGATAATAATAAGGTAATAATGAATGAAACGGCATATTGCATTCGCAAAATGATTAGTGTATCATACGGGAAGTTACAGCCATGGTGTGCTTGGAGGAGTCTTTGAGGAATGCATAAATTTTTACGATCGATCGGATTTTCAAAAATTGAAGATGACCATGGGATGGAGTTTTACCTTAATCGCGCCGTCTCAGAGAAATACCGGACCCGGGTGATAAGCGCGGGCAATGGCAGAGTGATCGAGCAGTATCAGCTGCAGGTGGCGCCGTCCATGGGCATCACGGTGGTCGGTGAACGCGACGCGCAGGGGAATTTCCGGCGGGATTATTATTTTCCTTATGTCCGGAGCTACGACGGGACGATGACGGAGGAGGGCTCGGTGGAGCGCCATGCGGAGCGTGAGACGTACGCCGGGGTACTCGAGGATTTCCGCTCCGGGATCACGCTGATTTTCTACTTGTGTAATTCCGTCGAGATGCGGGAGCTCGAGCGCATGCAAATGCATCCGCAGGTTCGCCAGGCGTTTCTTACCGGACTTGCCGTAGAAGGGAAGATTCTGCTGCCGCTGGAGAAGCATGAGGAGGACGAAGAAAGTGCCAGACGCAGGCGCCGTGAGCGGAAGCGGCTTTACGAGGCGGCAAAAAACGGGGATCAGGATGCAATCGAAACCCTGACGGAAACAGATATGAATCTGATGTCCGAGATCAGCCGCCGGATTGAGACCGAAGATCTGTATTCGCTGGTGGAGACCAGCTTTATGCCGACCGGCGTCGAATGTGACCAGTACAGTATTATCGGGGAGATCACGGGGATCCGTGTGAAGTCCAATGTATACACGCATGAAAAGGTGGTGGATCTCCGGCTGAGCTGCAATGACACGGTGTTCCATGTCTGCATCAATGAGTCGGACCTCGTTGGTGTGCCCGCGGTGGGCCGGCGCTTCAAAGGAAAGATCTGGATGCAGGGCGAGATGGAATTTGCGGAGGACACCGCACAGGAGGATAGCCAGGATTCTTGATGAGGGCATACCATGGATGAAAACAATTTGCTGGCAGGGAGGATCCGCGACCTGTCAATCAAAACCTATCAGAACGACTATCTGACGCACACAGATTTTCTGTCGGCGTCGGACCTCGCCTTGTTTTATGAGATCCTCAGGAAGCAGGGCATTTCCGGCAATACCCGAACCGTGAATGGCGTGCCCTTTGTGGTCTATGGCGGGAGACAGGACGCGGACCGGAATGTGGTCTGTTTTTTGCCAAGCTACCAGAGCGAGGCAGACTTTCTTCGCTTTGAACCCGAGACCGGCAGTGTGATCAAGCTTGTGCATGTACTTCCACGCAACAGAAAATTTGCGGATGCGCTGACGCATCGGGATTATCTGGGCGCGCTCATGAACCTCGGCATTGTGCGGGATAAAATCGGAGATATCCTCGTAGGCGAGGAGGAAGCCTATATTTTTGTTTTGAACGAAATTGCGGAGCTTGTCTCAAAGGAGCTCTTGCAGGTGAAGCATACCACGGTGCAGTGCGAAATTGTAAATCCCGTAGCATGCACGCTGGAGCCGAAATTTGAGGAGGTCAGCGGTTCGGTTGCTTCCGAACGGCTGGATGCGGTGCTTGCCATGGTGTATCATCTTTCCCGTACCAAGGCGCAGGAGCTGATTTCTGCAGAACAGGTATTTGTCGGTGGGCAAACCATGCTGAGCGCGGGCTATCTCCTGAAGCCCGGGGATCGGGTTTCCGTCCGCGGGCACGGCAAATTCATCTATACAGGCGCCGGACCCCTCACCCGCAAAGGTCGCGTGTTTGCAAAAGTCCGGGTGTATGTCTGAGGCGGGGTTCTAATTTTCCCAGCTCGTGCATAATTTGCTTTATCGCGTACTTTCCGGTGACCAGGGAGATCAAAGCGATGCGAATGGTGAGAGCATGACATGCATCGGGAAATGCTTCACCAGAGGAAGAAGAACAGAGGAAGCAGAAACGGGAGGTAAGAAAAGATGGGTCATTTTTACTTTGTCCGTCACGGACAGACGGTATGGAATGTTGAAAATAAAATCTGTGGTGCGACGGACAGTCCGTTGACGGAGCTTGGCCATGCACAGGCAAGAAAGACCGGGCAGATGCTAAGAGATAAGATTGATCATGGCGAGATCCATATCGATGAGATCCTTACCTCCCCGCTGTCCCGCGCGTATGATACAGCGATGGAAATCTCGCATGGAATCGATGTTCCGGTGAGGATTGAGCCGCGCCTGGTGGAGCAGAATTTTGGCAGATGGGAGGGAACCGCTAGGGACGGCGCGGAATTTGCCAGGGCAAAGGAGAACTTCGCTGACGGTTACGGTGGCGGAGAATCCATGATGAAGACGGCACAAAGGATTTACAACCTGATTGACGATATTCGAAAAGAGCCGGGAAAGACATACCTGCTTGTCGCGCACAATGGAATATCGCGGATGATCGAATCCTACTTCCACGATATGAGCAATGAGGAGTTTGCAGCCTTCGGGATAAAGAATGCGGAAGTCAGGGAGTACAAATTTGAAGATCATATCCCGGATGATCGCACCGATGATCATCTTCCGGAGGAAAGCAATGGGGATCCCGCTCCTTCCGATCAACTGACCTATGCGCAGCTGAAGACAAGGCTCGAAAGCATCCGCACCGTGTTTGATACCGTGCGGATAGTGAATCCTGTAGCTATGCGTCAGATCATCTACCATGCGGATGGAACCACAGAACTGGCAAAAGATTACTGCTTTGCCCTGTGGAAAAAGCATGGCAGGTGTGCCAACTGCATTTCATCCAGGACATTGCATACCAGGAAGCGTTCCTGCAAATTTGAATTTGCGGATGAGGAAATCTACTTCATGATGGCAAATTATCTTGAGGTGGATGGGGCTCCGTGTGTTATGGAGGCAATCCTGCATCTGGATGATTCTATCCTGATTGATGCAGAAGGAAAGAATAAATTCGTCTCGAGGATCACCCGGTATAATGACCGCATGTTCAAGGACTCCCTGACAGAAGTTTCCAGCCGCCGCTATTATGATGAGCAGGTTTCCGGACTGACCGTGCAGGCGGCAGCGATGATCGACATCGATTATTTCAAAGAGATTAATGATAACTGGCGGCATAGGGCAGGTGATTGCGCATTGCGGGCTGCAGCGCGGGCAATCACCGGCTGTGTGCGCAAGAGCGACATTGTGATCCGGTATGGCGGTGATGAATTCCTGATTGGTTTTGATAATATTCCAAGAGATGTCTTTGTGAGAAAACTGGAAGAAATCCGTTCTTCCGTGCAGTCGGTGACCGTGCCCGAGTTCCCGCAGATTTCCCTGACCCTGAGCATTGGCGGCGTGTATGGGAGCAGCATGTTGATGGATGCCGTGGATCAGGCTGACGCGGTTTTGTATCAGGCAAAACAGCAACGCAACTGTGTGGTGGTTGAAGACAAAAGGTGACAAATCACCGTCTCCGCACAGCAGGCTGTCGGCGTTTCTTCTGGCTGTTCACTGGCTCTGCGCATTGATCACCGCGCATGACCCTAGAAAGCAGAATATCAACCCGAAAATGTACACGCTGATTCTATGGATCGTCCCTGTGGTTTCCCTTGCTGTCGCGGCAATCGAATATTCCGTTAATCTGGGATATCCTGTGGATATCACGTTCTATATGGAACTGTTTTTGGCCGCGGTGTTTTTGGTGGTCGGAAATTATCTGCCAAAAACAAGGCAGAACTATACCATCGGAATAATGATTCCCTGGACGCCGGCAAATGAGGAAAATTGGAATCGAACACATCGAAGGCCGAAATCCGGAAGTCGCGCGTCCTGGGCCGGGCGGAGAAGGATGAAAAGCGGGAGCAGCGGGGTTTGAACGCGGCGGCTCCGGCGGATCAGAGAAATTCCGCGATCTCGCTGACTGCTTTCCGGTCTCCATGCAGATGTGAGGGGTGTGCCTCGGGAAGCGCATAGCCTACCGGAAAAATGGCGATCAGGTCGTATCCTTCCATTCCCGGGAAATTTTTTTTCAGGATTTTCGGATCGAACCAGCCGACCCAGGTACTGTGCAGGCCGAGACTCTCTGCGGCAAACATGATATGCGTGCCGACGATTGCCGCGTCGATGTCCGCAAAGTTTCTGCCGTCGGATTCACGGACCCATCCTTGTTCCGGGTTTGCACCGACGACAAAGAACAACCCAGCACCGAACGTACAGGTCGTCGCCTCGCGAAGTTTCTGGATATTTGCCGGATCCGAGATCACCCAGATTTTTTCCGGCTGCTTGTTGTGCGCTGTTGGAGCAGCCTGCGCCGCCTCCAGAATCTGCTGAATCTTTTCCTGTTCTACCGGCTTGTCCGAGAGTTTCCGGCAGGAACATCTTTCTTTTGCTAATTGAAGAAAATCCATAATGTTAACCTCCGATGTCTTGCTGGATTTGCGGCAGCGGGTAATGCTGCCGGGAGCGAAGATTGGGCATATTCTACCGCAAGCGGGAGGAGGAATCAAGCTTTGCGGATGAAGTCCTTTCATCAAAGCCCATGGGACAGGTTATCATTACATACGCTATGCTGGATGATTGCTGGAGGAGTTACGATCTATCCTATAGGGGTATGATGCAAGCTTTTTTTGCCTTCCTGGAAAAATTTTCGTCTGCGCCGTAAAATAGAAATAGATCCTAATTTAGAAAATGATATATTTCTTGTATCGCTGGAGCTGCTCGTGGCTCACGCTGGCGCGCATGTAAATGCCATCGTCCCGGTATTCCGTTTCCAGCACCTGCGCCTGCTCCCGGAGAATGTTTTCGATCCCGCCGTCCGCATAGGGGATGAGGAGCTCACAGGTAAAGTAGTTGGCAAAAAGCTTCCGGTCAATCTGCTCGAGCAGTTCCTTTAAACCAATGCCCCGGCTTGCGGAGAGATAAATTTTTTCGTCGCGGACAATCGGAAGCTCAGACAGCGGGTATTTGCGGTCGGATTTATTCATGAGATACAGCACCGGGATAGAGCCCGCTCCGAGATCCTTGAGCGTCTGCGCGGTCACATCCATTTGCATCTGATAATTCGGGTCCGAGAAATCCACAACCTCGAGGATCAGATTGGCGTTGAGCGCCTCGTCCAAGGTCGAACGGAAGGCGTCCACGAGGTCATGCGGAAGGTTGTTGATAAATCCGACAGTGTCCGAAAGCAGGAAGTCGCGGTGGTCGCCGGGCGTGATTTTGCGAACGGTGGTGTCCAGTGTGGCAAAAAGCATGTCCTTGACCATGACCTTTTTGTCCTCGTCCTGTCCGTAGGTGTCAATCAGCTGGTTCATCAGGGTGGATTTGCCTGCGTTGGTGTAGCCCACCAGCGCGACGAGAGGCATACCGCTGTGCTCACGCTTTTTCCGCTGGGTGAGGCGGTTCTGCGAAATTTCCTTTAATTCGCGGCGAAGTGCGGCGAGCTGCTTCTGAATGTGCCGGCGGTCGAGCTCGATCTGGGTTTCGCCGGCGCCCTTGTTGGACATGGATCCGCCGGTGCCGCCCTGCCGGGAGAGATTCTGGCGGAGACCGACGAGCCGCGGCAGCATGTACTGGAGCTTGGCGGCGTCGACCTGCATGCGGGCTTCCCGGGTCCGCGCGCGGTCCGCGAATATATTTAAAATGAGGTTGGTGCGGTCAATGACTTCGACCTCGAGATCGTGCGCGAGGTTTGCAAGCTGCTTCGGAGAGAGGGCGTTGTTAAAGACCACGAGATCCGCGTCCTCCAGAAATACCCGTTGCTTGATTTCCTCCACCTTGCCGGAGCCGATGAAGTAGGCAGCATCCTCACTCACGATATTTTGGGTGATCGTCGCGACCACCTCGAGATTTTCGGCTTCTGCCAGCCCGCGCAGCTCCTCCATGCTGACCTCAAAGCCCTTATCACCGGAGAAGCACGCCCCTACAAGTATTGTTTTTCTTTTTTTATCTAAAAGCTCGTTATCGTACATACCTTAAGTTGTTTCCTTTCTGCGGTCCCTGCGGACTTACGCTGCGTACCGGCAACATCCTCAGCGGACCAGCTGCCCCCTCTCAATTTTTAAGCCCAAAAGTCATCCGAAACGGAAACGTGCAAACACTTCGGATGAACCACTCGCCAGTATACCGGCGGGTGAGTGCCCGGCTTAGGCATGGCACATTGGCATCAACCGTGCTAAACTGCTGTATAGTATAGCCGGACTGGTCACATCCTGCAACAACGCAATGAGCCTTGCTCCACCACAACGCAGTCGCCAGAGCAATCATTTTGGATGCGGAAGATCGTTTGATGTGCGGCACTACCAGGAGACGGTAAGACGCTATTTCACCAGATGTGGGCGATAGCGTGAACCAGGTCAGCGTTTTCAATATCATGATCGTTGCCGGACCAGCCGACAGAATGGAGACATTATGAAACAAACTATGAAGCGATGTATATATGCGGCGCTGTCCGCGGTCTTTGCCATCCTGCTGCTCTTTGTCATTTTTGTGACTTCGTTTGAGGCGGTGTGCTACTGGATGCCCGGACTGTACCATCACGAATTTGAGAAATATCAGGTGCTCGAGACGATGAAGACCTGGAAGGGCGACGAAATGACCATGGAGGACCTCGACAAGGTCATGGAGCAGACCATGATTTACCTGCGCGGCGACCGGGAAAACCTGATTGTGGAGACAACCATCAATGGCGAGCCTGCCGAGTTTTACAATGCGAATGAAAAATCTCACATGGCAGACGTTCGGGTTTTATTTGTGCGCTGCCTCACGCTGCGGGCGCTTGCGATCCTGACGCTGCTTGCGATTGCCGCACTCCTGATCGTACTTGCGCATGGGCAGGCATTGCGGATCCTGGGCAGAGGATATCTCGTTACCTGCGCCGTGATCCTGACACTTGTCATTATCCTGGGCTTACTCGCAATGACAGATTTCACAAAATATTTCACGATTTTTCATGAAATATTTTTCAGCCAGGGGAACTGGCTTTTTGACCCGCGGGAGAGCCGCATGATTGATGTCATGCCCGAAGGCTTTTTTTACGATATCGCAGCCCGCGTTTTTATGGTATTCCTGGGCGCAGTGGCGGCACTGCTGATTCCAGACATCATCTTTGCATTTCGGAGTAGATCTAAGCGGCGTGGCTGATACCAAAGGAAAATCATTGCGTGGGATATGCCGGCATGGTAGGATAGAAACGTAGGTTTCACTTAAAGAATTTATGGAGGTAAGCCGATGAAGAAGGTTACTTTTTTCTATGTACAGGGTTGTCCATATTGCGCGCAGGCAAGAAAGGCCCGGACCGAGCTCATCAATGAAAATCCGGAATATAGTAAAGTTGAGTTTGATGAAATTGATGAGGGAGCACATCCGGAGATTGCCGATCAGTATGATTACTGGGCTACACCAGCGATGTTCATTGACGGTCAGAAAATTTACGAGTCGCATCTTGGAGAGTCCTATGATTCCGCCAAGGAGAATGTAAAGAAGGTTTTGGATACCGCTCTTGCAGAGTAAAATTAAAAGCGCCGGTCGTTGAGATCGGCGCTTTTGTTTGTCGGTCGTGACCACGTCTCTCGCTGCTTCAAGTTTATGCGTTCCGAAAAACTCGGATATGTCGCATTTTTCATATCATCGATCAGGGCATAATAAAAATCCAGGACATGTTGTTCCTCTCCGCATGCTGCTTTTCTAATCGTAATCATGATCTACCTCAACTGATTGATGCGCCTAAGTTAAATGCTTCCGTATTGGGGGCAATGTTGCGAATGTCTAAATCGTCGGTGTGCTCAAGGACCACTTTGCCAATATTAAACCACTCCAGCCGCGTCATCAAATAGTCAAAATGCATGAGCAGCTGTTCCGGATGGCTTCCACCGGCAGCAACTAAAAGTGCACCACTCTTATGGTTTCCGTGCAATGCATCCTGAGGACATTCAGCTAAAGCCCACAGGCGGTCAAGCGTATTTTTTAGAAGACCGCTGTAAGACCAGAAAAACAGTGGCGTTGCAAATACGATGATGTCGGATTTTCTGTACTGGGCATAAATTTTGTCCATGTCATCAGACTGTGTGCAAGGCGTGTCGGGATTTTTTCCACCATGCAGACATCCAATGCAGGGGTGAATGTGCATATTCCGTAATTCCATCACTGTAACTTCATGCCCCTGTGATTCGGCACCAGCTTTAAATGACTGGATCAAGGAATCCGTGAATGCATGAGGTCGTGAGGAACCATTTAAAACCATAATTCTTTTCATTCGCCACGCTCCTTTTGCAAGATATAGAAAAGCACCTGGTACTGATATGCTACCCGTGAAGCAGGGCTTATATACTACGCTGTCCTATTATATCAGGAAGGAGCAGAATTTATACTGAAAATATTTTCAGTGAATAATTTTTCAGGAAGAAAATATTTTGAGACCATTTTGCGTGGAGATAGCGCAACCGGAAAACTACGTTGATTGAAGTGCTGGAGGCAACAAAGCTTACGAAGGACGCAATGATGTATCTGCCGGAGTTTTATATGACAGCTGCAAATCAGAATAAAATTTTGGCAGTTATGCCACAGAAAGTAAATCTAATTAATGATATTTACATTTATATAAGCTGCAAATTATAATAAGGACAGTGCATCTGATGTTTTGAACGTAATGGAGTGCTTCGGAAGGGAGTTTAATATGCAGCTTGACATGCAATATATTTATGAAATTTACCGCAGCGGAAGCTTTTCCAAGGCGGCGGAAAAGCTCTATATCACGCAGCCGGCGCTGAGTATCGCAGTGGCCAAGGTAGAAGCCTCCATAGGCATGCCTTTGTTTGACAGAAGTACGCGGCCTGTCACATTGACACAAGCCGGCAGGATTTATATTGATGCAGTGGAAAAGGCGAGAAATCTGGAACAAGATCTGGAGCAGCAGTTTGCGGACATTCGCGATCTTAAAAAGGGTAAAATTGTCATCGGCGCAACGCATTATATCAATTCCTATATACTGGCGCCGATCCTTAAGGAATTTGATGAGCGGTATCCCGGGATTGAGATTGAGCTTGTCGAGAGCAGCTCCAGCGAGATCGTGGAACTGCTTAAAAAAAGAGAAATTGATGTTACGTTAAACTGTGATCCCAATATCATTGTCCAGTTTGGAGGGTATCCGGTCTTCTCGGATATTGTGCTTCTGGCGGTTCCCCAGGAGGATCCCATCAATACGCGCCTTCAGAAATTCCGTTTGACGGCGGAGGATGTCATGCGTGGCAGGCATCTGGAGACGGATTGCCCGTGCGTTTCGCTGAAAGAATTTGAGAATGAGGAATTCATCTTATTAAAAGAAGGTAACAATCTCTACGAGCGGTCGCTAAAGCTGTTTCATGAAGCCGACATTGAGCCACGCGTCAAGCTTAAAATCTCCCAGCTCGTTACAGCCTTTCATCTTGTGGACCAGGGTTTTGCGGCAGCATTTATCAGTGACCGTCTGATCCAGCATAAAAATCTGCATCTCTGCTGTTATAAGCTGGACGATCCGACGATTTTCCGGAGATTTTACATCCTGTTAAACAATCAACGCTATGTTTCTAATTCTGTACGTGCCTTTATCCATTATATGCAGGATGCATATGCTAATGTTTCTTACCCGGCGGACGCCCGCTGACACCACGATCCTATCGGAAGCACAAAACCTTTTACCGCTCCTGCATGGCGGGCTTTATCGTGCGGTCGATGGCCTTAAGCACAACAAAGATCACCAGGGTATCAACCGGTAGCTGTAGGAGATTAGAGACAATTCTTGCCGGCAGGATCACAAGGATCGCTTTATGGTAAAGCATGTTGAGCCAGAGGGTATTGAGGCCGATATTTACGATAAGCTTTACCAGGATCTCGGCGGCGATCAGCCGTTTAAGACTTACTTTTTTTCTATATAATATAAATCCAAAAATCAAGGCGCCCGCCATCGCGCTGATGGTAAATCCCGGAAAAAACGGTCCGTCCGGGTGGGCGAGATATTTCAGGATATCCATCACAGCGGCAAAGATCCCGCCTGCCGCAGGTCCAAACAGATAGTCAACGGCGACATTTGGAAGCTCGGTGATACCGATCTTGACAAATGGTCCAAAGGAAATAGAACCGACGACTTCGAGAGCAATAGACAAAGCTCCCATCAGCCCGAGGAAGACAACCACGCGGAGACGACGAAGTTCAGCTAAGGATTGAGACCAGCAATGAGACATAAAAAATACCTCCTATGAAGTTTTCCGTAACCACATAAGAGGCACAAGCGCGCATTATGCAGCAGCGGGATGCGATCCCGGCACCGCGGTCTTACCCTTCGTCCGGCTGACAACTCCCTGTTCAGCCGGCACTTGACGCGCCGGAATCTACTCTGCAAGTTGACTCGTATTTTATAGGATCAGCGGCAAAAGAGCAATGGCATTTTGACCGATTTGTACTACCTTCAGGCACTTTTCTTTGTGCAGATCTCAATACAGATTCTACTGCAAAAGATTGACAAATAATTAACCATGTTTTATATTGATACTCAGCAGCTAATTTAAAGAGCAGTCTATTATAAACAAACTGCTTTATAAAACACTTAGGTCAGGAGACTGCTGTACTGGTTGAGTTTGGAGGTAAAAATGGAATACCGCATTGAGCATGATTCTATGGGCGAGGTCAGGGTGCCGGCAGATCATTGCTGGGGAGCACAGACAGAGAGAAGTCATGAAAACTTTCAGATTGGTGTTGGGATTGAGACAATGCCGCAGGAAATCATACATGCGTTTGGCATCCTTAAAAAGGCGGCTGCCGAAGCCAATCATGAGCTGAAGCCGGAGAAGATGACGGATGAGAAGCTTGAGGTGATTGAGAGAGCAGCGGATCAGGTGATCAGCGGAGAGTTAAAGGATGAGTTTCCGCTTGTAGTCTGGCAGACCGGATCCGGTACACAGTCCAATATGAATGCCAATGAGGTCATTGCCAATGTGGCTAATTCCATCGCAGGCAAGAAACTTTGCCATCCCAATGACGACATCAACATGAGTCAGTCCAGCAATGATACATTCCCGACGGCAATGCATATTTCTGCAGTTCTCGCGCTGGAGGACAAGCTGATTCCGGCAGCTGCGGAGCTGATTGAGACCTTTAAAAAGCTGGAAAAGGACAATGAAGGGATTGTAAAGTCCGGCAGGACACATCTGCAGGATGCTGTCCCGATTTCATTTTCACAGGAAATCAGCGGCTGGAGAAGCTCGCTGGAGCGGGATATAGAGCTTGTAAAGCTGGCCGTAGAGCCGCTTAAGAGCCTCGCTTTGGGAGGTACGGCAGTTGGCACAGGGCTGAATGCGCCGGAAGGCTTTGACAAGCTTGTCGCTGCCAAGGTTTCTGCACTTACCGGTAAGACCTTCCGGACAGCGGAAAATAAGTTCCATGCACTGACCTCCAAGGACGAAATTGTATTTGCCCATGGTGCGGTCAAGGCGATGGCAGCGGATATGATGAAGATTGCCAACGATGTGAGATGGCTCGCTTCCGGTCCGAGAGATGGTCTTGGTGAGATCACGATTCCGGCAAATGAACCGGGTTCCTCGATCATGCCGGGCAAGGTGAATCCGACCCAGTGCGAGCAGGTCACCATGGTTGCGGTTCAGATTGTCGGTAATGACGCGGCGATCGGCATGGCAGCGACCCAGGGTAACTTTGAGTTGAATGTCTTTATGCCGGTGATTGCCTATAACTTCCAGCAGTCTGTACGGCTTCTGTCCGAGTCCATCCGTTCTTTCAATAAGAACTGTGCTGTCGGCATCAAGGCAAACAAGGACAAGATGCATCACAACCTGTATAATTCGCTGATGCTTGTAACAGCGTTGAATCCGTATATCGGCTATGAAAAGGCGGCAAAAACAAGCCAGCTTGCATTCAAGGAAAACATCTCGCTTAAAGAAGCCTGCGTGAAGCTCGGATTTCTGACGGCAGAAGAATTTGATCAGGTATTCCATCCGGAAGAGATGGTCTGACGAGAGAGGCATGACAGATGGTGTATAACTATTTTCCAGGCTGTACGTTAAAAAACAAGGCAAAGGAGCTGGATCTCTGGGGACGTGACGCGGCGGAGGCGCTGGGCGTTCCGCTGACCGAGATCCCGGAGTGGCAGTGCTGCGGCGGTGTGTATCCGCTCTCCAGGGATGAGATTGCGATCCGGCTTTCTTCTGTCCGGGCGCTGATGTACGCGAGAGACAATGGCGGCACGCTTGTTACGCTCTGCTCTGCCTGTCATAACGTACTGAAGCAGACAAATTATGACATCGTTGATGACGAGAATTTCAGTTTAAAGGTCAATAACTATATTGCAACAGAGCATCAGGAGTATCACGGGGAAACCAGGGTGCTGCATTATCTTGAGCTGCTGAGAGACGTTGTGGGCTTTGCAAATGTTAAAAAGGCGGTAAAGCATCCGCTGACGGGACAGAAGATCGGCGCGTACTACGGATGTCTTTTATTGCGGCCCGGTAAAAAGATGGCGATGGACAATCCGGAAAATCCAAAGATCATGGAGGATTTCCTGGAAGCGATTGGTGCTTCCCCTGTGGTTTATGCACAGAGAAATGAGTGCTGCGGTGGATATCTTACACTCGAGGACAGCGATCTACCGGAAAAGAGAGTAAAACAGATCCTTGGCAATGCCAAAGCACAGGGTGCGGATACGCTGATTACCGCCTGCCCGCTCTGCTACTATAATCTTAAAAAATATGCAGATGGTACAGGCGTTAGCATCCGGTATCTTACGGATGTGCTTGCCGAGGCACTTGGTGTCAAGAAGGAGGTCTAGGTATGGCATCTAATTATACAGTGACGCCGGAAGAGATCCTTGAGATCAGTGGAGTAAATCCTCGTAAGTGCATGAAATGCGGTCGCTGCACGGCAACCTGTCCGGCATTTGACGAGATGGAGTATCATCCGCATCAGTTTGTTGCCATGGTTGAGGGTGGCAAGCTTGACAAGCTTATGAACAGCAAGTCGATTTACCGCTGTCTGTCCTGCATGGCATGCATCGAGCGCTGCCCGAGACAGGTGGATCCGGCGCGTCTCATTGAGGCAGTCAGGCTCGCAGTGGAGCGGAAGCAGGGCGGCAATCATCTGATGCCGGATCAGGTGCCGGAGCGCTTGACAGAGGACATGCCGCAGCAGCTGCTTGTTTCGGCATTTCGTAAGTACACGAAGTAAAGGAGAGGAAAATGCAGAAAATTGGTGTTTTTGTCTGCCACTGCGGAACCAATATTGCCGCAACGGTGGATGTAGAGGCCGTTGCCGAGGCAGCGCGCCATGTGCCGGGGGTTGTGTATGCCACGGATTACACCTATATGTGTTCCCAGAGCGGTCAGGATCTCATTAAGGATGCCGTTAAGAAATACGGTCTGACCGGCGTGGTGGTCTGCTCCTGCTCTCCGAGAATGCATGAAAAGACATTCCGTAAGGCGGTAAACAGCATTGGCATGAACCCGTATATGCTCGAGATTGCCAACATTCGCGAGCAGTGCTCCTGGGTGCATAAGGATAAGGAAGTAGGTACAGAGAAGGCGATTTCCCTGATGAAGGCCGCGGTTGCCAAGGTGGAGCTGGATGCGCCGCTGACTGCCGGTGAAACGCCGGTTGTCAAGAGGGCGCTGGTCATTGGCGGCGGTATTGCAGGCATGCAGACGGCACTGGACATTGCGGATGCGGGCTATGATGTTGATATTGTAGAGAAAAACCCGACCATCGGCGGCAAGATGGCGCAGCTGGATAAGACCTTCCCGACGCTGGACTGCTCATCCTGTATTGTCACGCCCAAGATGGTAGATGTCGGACAGAACGACAAGATCCACATTTACTCCTACAGCGAAGTGACGGATGTCAAGGGCTTTGTCGGCAACTTCAAGGTGACGATCAAGAGGAAGGCAAGATATGTGGATGAGACCAAGTGTACAGGCTGCGGTCTCTGCACGGAAAAGTGTCCGATGAAAAAGGCACCGAATGAATTTAACCTCGGGCTTAACAATCGTACCGCGATTTATATCCCGTTTGCGCAGGCGGTGCCGAAGGTGGCAACCATTGATCCGAATTACTGCCTGATGCTTAACAAGGGTGTGTGCGGTCTCTGCTCCAAGGTCTGTGATGCGCATGCGATCAATTACAAGGATACGGATAAGGAGATCGAGGTGGAGTATGGCGCGATCGTTGCGGCGACCGGATACGAGATCATGGATGTTTCCAGGTATGACGAGTATGCCTATGCCCAGAGTCCGGACGTTGTGACCTCGCTTGAGTATGAGCGTCTTATGAATGCTGCCGGCCCGACCGGAGGTGAGCTGCTGCGTCCGTCTGACCATAAGCGGCCTAAGACCATTGTCTTTGTACAGTGTGTCGGATCCCGTGAGTGCGACTCCACCAGAGGCGGTAAGCCGTATTGTTCCAAAATCTGCTGTATGTATACGGCAAAGCATGCCATGCTGACCAAGGATCACTATCCTGACACGGATATTTATGTCTTTTATATCGATGTCCGTACACCGGGCAAGAACTTCGATGAATTCTATCGCCGTGCGGTGGAGCAGTATGGAGTTCACTATATCAAGGGTGCCGTTGGTAAGGTAACACCGGAAAACGGCAAGCTCATCGTACAGGCTTCCGACCTTCTTATGAATGAGCAGCTGACCATCAATGCGGATATGGTGGTGCTGGCGGCGGCGATTGAGCCGAGTCACAGCGCGCGTCATCTTGCGACACTGCTGACAGCGTCCATGGATACCAATGACTGGTTTACCGAGGCACATCCGAAGCTTCGTCCGGTGGAGAGCCCGACGGCAGGTGTATTCCTTTCCGGTGTCTGCCAGGGACCGAAGGATATCCCGGAGACCGTTGCGCAGGCTGGTGCTGCGGCAAGCAAGGTGATCGGACTTTTGTCCAAGGATAAGCTCGCCGGCAATCCGTGCGTAGCGCATTCTGATGAGATGATGTGTACGGGATGCTCGCAGTGTGCGGATGTCTGCCCGTATGGCGCTATCACCTATGTTGACAAGGAGTTCCGTATGCCGGATCGTACCACCAAGGTACGGCGCGTTGCGGAGGTCAATCCGGCGGTATGCCAGGGCTGCGGTGCCTGCACGGTTACCTGCCCGAGTGGTGCCATGGATCTGAATGGATTTTCCAACAGAGAGATTATGGCGGAGGTAGATGCATTATGCAGATGACAAGTGACAATGAGAACTGGGAGCCTAAGATCATCGCGTTCTGCTGTAACTGGTGCTCTTACTCCGGTGCGGATCTGGCGGGAACCAACCGTTTAAGCTATCCGGCGAATGTAAAAATCATCCGTGTTCCCTGCTCCTGCAGGATCAATCCGATGTTTATTTTACGGGCATTTCAGCGGGGAGCTGATGGCGTGATCCTCTGTGGATGCCATCCCGGAGACTGCCATTATATGACCGGAAACTATCATACCAGACGCCGCATGACGCTGCTTTTCTCCATGCTGGATTTCCTTGGCATTGAGAAGGAGCGCACGAGAGTGGAATGGGTATCGGCAGCAGAGGGTCAGAGATTTGTGGATGTCATGAATGACTTTGTCGGACAGATCACAGAGCTTGGCCCCTCAAGAAGACTGGAGGATTTAAGATGCAGGACGAACTGATAAAACGCGCATGTGACCTGCTCGCGGATGGAACCGTGAACCGGGTTCTGGGCTGGTCGGCCGGTGACTTTTTTTACGACATCACTCCGACGGTCTTTGAGAGCGCTGAAGATGTAAAAAAGAATTTTGTATATAACGATTTCTGCGGAGCCAACCTCTCCAAGTATCTGATCGCCGAGTCTCAGAAGGAAGGTAAGATTGCCGTCTTTTTAAAACCCTGTGATACCTACAGCTTTAATCAGCTGATGACAGAGCATAGACTTGTGAGAGACCATATCTATGCCATCGGGATTGAATGTGATGGCAAGGTGAGTGCGGAAACACTGCATGACGCCGGCATTCACGGTATCCTAAGCGTACAGAAGGACGGTGACGAGCTGGTTTGCCAGACGGTGTATGGTGAGAAGCGGATTGCCTTTGACAAGGCGGAGGACGAGCGGTGCAGGAACTGCAAGAGCCGGAAACATGTGGCCTACGATGAGCTGCTTGGACCGGAGGGCGAGGTGCTGGACTCCCACAGATTTGATGAAGTGGAGAAGTTGGAAGCGATGACCCCGGAGGAGCGCTTTAGCTTCTGGCAGGGAGAACTGTCCCGCTGTATCCGCTGCAATGCATGCCGTAATGTCTGCCCGGCGTGTACCTGCGAGCTCTGCGTGTTTGACAACCCGAAGTCGGGTGTATTTTCCAAGGCGGCATCCAATGATTTTGAGGACGCCAACTTCCATATCATCCGTGCCTTCCATGTTGCCGGACGCTGTACGGACTGCGGCGAATGCTCCCGGGTCTGCCCGGAGCACATACCGCTGCATCTTTTAAACCGTAAGTTCATTAAAGATATTGACACACTCTACGGCGACTATCAGGCGGGTGAGACCGAGGAACAGATGAGCCCGCTGTCGGCATTTACAGAGCAAAATGATGCCGAGCCATCCATCGTACAGAAAGGGGGAATTCACTGATGATTACGAGGATTTCCAGTGAAAAGCTGCCGGAGCTTTTACAGCAGATTTCGGAGCAGGAAAAACTGTACATTCCGGTGGACAAATCCGACAAGCTTTCTGTATATGAGGAGTATGCACCGGGCAAGGTGATGTCGTTAAAGCTTAATACACTGCGGTCTGCCAAGGACTTTTTCTTCCCTCAGGTACAGCCGATGGCAAAGTTCCGTATGGAAGGTAAAAAAATCGAGGTAATTGATCAGCGGACAGAGACTGAGGATTACTGCATCTTTGGTGTGCGTGCCTGCGATGTGCGTTCCTTTGATGTGCTGGACCGTGTATTTCTGGCAGATCCGGTGGATACCTATTATGAGGATAGAAGGAAACATGCAACCGTTGTGAGCTTTGCCTGCTCCGAACCTTCCGAAACCTGCTTCTGCCATAGCTTTGGTATCGATGCGGCAAAGCCGGACGGGGATGCCCGGATGTGGATTGCCAATGGTAATGTGTATCTTGAGGGGATCACGGAAAAGGGAGAGAAGCTGCTTGCAAGGCTCGACCTTGCGGCGCTTGGCGCTGCAGCAGATGATGCAGCAGTCCAGGAAGTAGAAGCAGAGCAGCAAAGAGTCCATGAAATCCAGAAGCGGATGCCGCTTTACAGCCTGAAGCCGACAGATAACCGTGACAAGGAGCTTGAGATTTTTAACTCTCCGATCTGGAAGGAGCTCTCGGACAAGTGCCTTGGCTGCGGATCCTGTACCTTTGTCTGCCCGACCTGTCAATGTTTTGATATCGAGGATTTTGACAGCGGTCATGGTGTAGAGCGCTACCGCTGCTGGGACAGCTGCATGTACAAGGATTTCACAATGATGGCGGCCGGCACGCCGCGGAAGACGCAGCTTGAGCGCTTCCGGCAGAGATTTATGCATAAGCTTGTTTATTATCCGATCCGCAATGATGGTATTTACAGCTGCGTCGGCTGCGGACGGTGCTTAAGGCGTTGCCCGATCCATATGAACATTGTCAAGGTCATGAAGGCCATGGAGGAGGATGCATAATGCAGAAAGAAGAACTGATTCCTAAGGTCGGTGTCGTCACGGAGATCCGGAAGGAAACACCGGATGTAAAGACCTTCCGTGTGGTCGGAACTGACGGCAGGAAATTGTTTGAGCATATCCCCGGACAGTGCGCGATGCTGTCTGTGCCTGGTATAGGTGAAGCCATGATTTCGATCACTTCCAGTCCGACGGTGGAAGAATATATGGAATTTTCCATCAAAAAGGTCGGTGTACTGACCAGCTGGCTGCATGCCATGGAAACAGGACAGGAGATTCTGGTGCGTGGTCCCTATGGCAACGGCTTCCCGGTGGATACGACCTTTAAGGGGCGGGATCTGTTATTTATTGCCGGAGGCATCGGACTTGCACCTTTGCACTCGGTAATTAATTACGTCCGTGCCAAGCGCGAGAACTATGGTCACATTGACATCGTATACGGTTCCCGATCCAAGGAGGATCTCGTTGATTTCGAGGAGATTACAAACGAGTGGATGCAGGAAAAGGATATGAATGTCTACCTCACGATTGATCGCGAGGAGGAGGGCTGGGACGGTCATGTCGGTTTTGTACCGAACTACGTGCAGGAGCTCAACTTCCCGACGACGGAGACGGCGGTCATATGCGGTCCGCCGGTGATGATTCATTTTACGCTGCAGGGACTTAAAGCGCTGGGATTTACGGATTCCCAGGTGTTTACCACGATGGAAATGCGTATGAAGTGCGGAATTGGCAAGTGCGGACGCTGCAACATCGGTGATAAATATGTCTGCAAGGATGGCCCGGTATTCAGCTTTGACGAGCTCGGTGAGCTTCCGGATGAGTACTGATCTTACGGTGGAGGATATTATGGACAACAAGATGGTAAATATCTATCTGTTCGGCAAGAAATATGAGGTTCCGGACAGTCTTACGATCATGACGGCAATGGAATACGCCGGCTATCAGCTGAAGCGCGGCTGCGGCTGCCGCAATGGTTTCTGTGGTGCGTGCGCGACGATTTACCGTATTGGCGGACAGCAGGAATTAAAGATGTGTCTTGCCTGCCAGACCAAGGTAGAGGACAACATGTATGTGGCTACACTTCCGTTTTTTCCGCTGGTAAAGCAGATTTATGATATTGAGAAGGTAAAGCCGGAGCAGCAGCTCATGATGCAGCTGTATCCGGAAATCTACGCCTGCATCGGCTGCAATGCCTGCACTAAAGCGTGCCCACAGGGACTGAATCCCATGCAGTATATCGCGTATGCCCAGAGAGGCGATTTTACAAAATGCGCAGAGCTCTCCTTTGACTGTGTGATGTGCGGCATCTGCTCCAGCCGTTGTCCGGCGGGGATCTCTCATCCTCAGGTGGCAATGCTTGCGAGACGTCTTAACGGACGCTATCTTGAGCCGAAATCCGGACATCTTGAAAAGAGAGTAAAGGAAATCTGGAACGGCGATTATGAGCAGGCGATGAAGGATCTCATGAGCAAGTCTGATGAGGAGCTTAAGGAACTGTATAACAACCGCGTGATTGAGAAGTGAGGAGAGAGATATGTATCCGGAAAAATTTCAGGAATCGATCCGCAAGGTAGAGGCTAAAAGAAAAGAAAATGCTGCCATGGAGCCCGCGCGCATGACAGCGGATGAAAAGGATGCACTGCTCAAGGCATATCATCCGGATTACCGTGAGGATCAGTTTGAAAAGCTTAAAATCGGCGTAAATGCCGGAGACAAGGCACCGCATGAGCTTGCGGATATGCTGCAGGCGCATGCAAGAGTGCATGAGGGGGATGTGGATCTGGAGCATCCGGATTATGAGACAGATGTGCTGATTATCGGCGGTGGCGGTGCCGGCTGCTCGGCTGCGATCGAGGCAGATGAGGCAGGTGCCAGGGTTTTAATCTGCACCAAGCTCCGCCCGGGAGATGCCAACACCATGATGGCAGAGGGCGGTATCCAGGCAGCGGACAAGGAGGGCGACAGCCCGATGCAGCATTTCCTGGATGCCTATGGCGGTGGTCATTTTGCAGCTAAAAAAGAGCTTGTAGCCAAGCTTGTCAATGAAGCGCCGGAGGATATCCAGTGGCTGAATCAGCTGGGTGTGGAATTTGATAAGACCGATGACGGCACGATGATCACGACCCATGGCGGCGGTACGTCACGCAAGAGAATGCATGCCTGCCGTGACTACACCGGGATGGAGATCATGCGGACACTGCGGGATGAGGTTCTGAACCGTAAGATCCCGATCCTTGATTTTACAGCAGCGGTAGAGATCATCAAGGATGAGGAAGGTAAGGCTGCCGGTGCGGTCTTTATCAATATGGAAACGGACGAGCTGATCGTTGTACGTGCCAAGGCAGTGATCTTGGCAACCGGCGGCGCGGGCAGAATGCACTATCAGGGCTTCCCGACCTCCAACCACTACGGCGCAACAGCTGATGGTCTTGTACTTGGCTACCGGGCAGGCGCAAAGCTCCTTTATGAGGACACACTGCAGTACCATCCGACCGGTGCGGCATATCCGGAGCAGATTTTCGGTGCGCTGGTAACAGAGAAGGTAAGAAGTCTTGGCGCAAAGCTTGTGAACTGTGATGGTGAGGTCTTTGTACATCCTTTGGAGACCCGCGATGTGGAAGCGGCTGCCATCATTCGCGAAACCGGAGACCGGGGCAAGGGTGTCGATACGGGGCATGGACAGGCGGTATGGCTTGACAGCCCGATGATCGAGCTGATCAACGGCGAGGGCACCATTGAGGCAAGAATCCCGGCAATGTACCGTATGTTTGAGAAGCGTGGCATCGATATGCGTAAGGAGCCGATCCTGGTATATCCGACCCTGCATTATCAAAACGGTGGTCTGGAGATCGATACAGACTGCATGACAACGGTGGAAAATCTCTATGCAGCCGGTGAAGTGACCGGGGGCGTGCATGGACGCAACCGTCTGATGGGCAACTCGCTCCTGGATGTCATCGTCTTTGGACGTGATGCAGGTAAGGCTGCCGGACAGAAGGTTAAGAACGTAAAGAATGGCAGGCTGACGCTCAGCCATGTAAGTAAATTTGAGGAGTCCTTAAAGGAAGCTGGAATTGAGACAGACAAGGTATCGCCGAAGCTGCTTCCAAATTATCTCAGAGACAGAAATGTTTATGATGGGCCAAAAATTCAGTAAAAAAGGAGCAAACTGATTATGGACAAGAAAACCGGAAGAAAGATTACGATCATTGGAGCAGGCGCGGTAGGCTCTACCATTGCATACTCGTTGTCACAGAGAAGCCACGCTTCCGAAATCGTGCTGATCGATGTTAATATCGCGAGAGCCAAGGGCGAGGCACTGGATATTGTCCAGTCCACAAGCTTCCGTGATCCGATCCGTGTAAAGTATGGAGATTATGAGGAGGCTGCAAATTCGGATATTGTCATTATTACCTCCGGCATCGGCAGAAAGCCGGGACAGACCCGCCTCGAGCTTACCAAGACCAATGTAGGGATTATCAAGGAAATCGCGCCGCAGATCACCAAGGTTGCACCAAATGCGATCTACATCATCGTCAGCAATCCTGTGGATATCCTTACCTATGTGTTTACCAAGGTGTCCGGTATCCCGGAGAACCAGATCATCGGTACTGGTACGATCCTTGACTCTGCGAGACTGAAGTGCATCCTTGCGCAGAAGCTTAACATCGCGCAGAAAAACGTACACTCCTATGTCTTTGGCGAGCACGGCGACACCTCCTTTATCCCATGGTCCACAAGCCGCGTATCCGGTGTGAGCATTGATGAGTACATCAGTCTCGTAAAGCAGAAGGGTATGCCGGTGGAGACCATTGACAAGGATGAGATTTTCCACTATGTACAGAAGTCCGGCGGAGAGATCATCAAGGACAAGGGGGCAACCTTCTATGGCATCGCGGCTTCCGTTATGAATCTTGTCAACATGCTGACCAGTGCGTATGACTCCATCACCTGCTGTTCCACCATGATGCATGGTGAGTATGGTGTGAATGATGTCTGCCTGAGCTGCCTCACAATCATCGGACCTAATGGCGTCCAGGGCAAGATCCCGATGCCGATGACCAATGAGGAAATCGATAAGATGCAGCATTCCGAGAGAGTGCTGAGAGAGATCATTGATGGTCTCGACATCTGATGTGTGTGTTTAAAAGCTTATAGCAGCAGCTTTGCAGCAGCCTATTTCATAGCATTATATCGTAATGTTTTTTTATAAAAGCTCAGATCTGTATCCGCAGACCTGGGCTTTTGGTTTTCCATAGAGACATAATATAAAATTCATTGAAGTTTCCATATGGCTACTCTATAATATTACGTATAAAAAAGGATAAAATCATACATAATTATAAAATTCAACTAAGGCTGTGAGAAATAATGCTGGAATTTACGTTAAATTCACACAGCTATTTTGCTTGCAGTCTTGCATATATATGTGATACATTTTTTTTTACATTCAGGATGGGTTTCGAGGGTTCTGCAGGTGAATCAATCGTCTGCGGCATTATAGTTTATGGAGCAGAGGGAGATGGAAAAATATCAGTTTAATCCGGAGGTGAGGGCATTTCTGGAAGCTATGCCGATTCCGTTTTCAATCTATCAGTATTTGGATCATAAAGCGGTAGCTCTGCTGGTTTCGGATGCTACAGTACGTTTCTTTGGGTATGATACTCGCGAGGAAGCAATGCTGCAGCTTAATACTTTTATGTATCCTGATGCCCACCCGGATGATGTTGCACGCGTTTCCAATATTGCATATCAGTTCTCTACTCAGGGCGGCGTATATGATGCCGTCTATCGTAATAAAAACCGCTATCAGGATAAATACCACATCATCCATGCGACCGGAAAGCATTTTATGGTTGGCGAATGCAGGCTTTCCGTTATTACATACACGGACGAGACAGAAACCATGGATCATAAAGGTGCGGATCAGGGGCAGGAAGCATTTGCAGAAGTCCTGACAGATTATCTGTCAAGACAAGGCACCGCAGCGCGGATCAGCCGCTTTGATGATCTGACGGGGCTGCCCAACATGACGTATTTTCTGCAGTATGCCCAGGAGGGAATTGAAAAAATCCGTGAAGGAGGGCAGACTCCTCTCATCATCTATCTGGATTATAATAATTTAAAAGCCTATAACAATCGATACGGCTTTGCTGGAGGAGATGATCTGATTGTCGGGATGGGGACGATCCTTGCAAGGCAGTTTGGCGCTGCTGCTGTATCACGCTTTGAGAGTGATCATTTTGTGATTTATACAGCAGATTCGGAGTCTGTTGATGCAAAGCTCAAGGAGGTTTTTGCCGAGGTTGCAAAACTCAACTGTGGCAATGCACCAAGCATTAAGGCCGGTATTTATAAATATAAAAATCCGGAGGAGAGTCTGTCACTTGCCTGTGATCGTGCGAGGATAGCATGCAGATCTCAGCGAGGACAGCAGAATTCCAGCTATCTTTTTTTTAATGATGAGCTCCGGCGCAGAGCTTCCATATATGATCACATCCTTAGTAACTTTGAGAAAGCTATGAAGGAAAAGTGGATTCAGGTGTACTATCAGCCGGTGATACGTACCATGACGAGGGCACTCTGTGGCGTGGAGGCATTAGCGAGATGGTTGGACCCAATATATGGTATGCTCACGCCGGGACAGTTTATCCCTGTGCTGGAGGAGAGCGGACTGATTTATAAGCTGGATCTCTACATTTTTGAGGAGGTCTGCAGGAATTACCAGATTCTGACTCAGGTTCAGAAGGATATTGTGCCGGTTTCCGTCAATCTTTCACGTAAGGACTTTGAGCATGAGGATGTGGTGAATCAGATCAAACGGATTGTGCAGAAATATAATGCACCTCGGGAGCTCATAAACATTGAGATTACGGAGAGTGCTTTTGTAGAGGATGTACAGAGGATAGGCAAGGCTGCGGATCAATTGCACCAGCTGGGATTTCAGGTCTGGATGGATGACTTTGGCTCTGGATACTCTTCACTTGGTATTCTTAAGGACTATGCGTTTGATGAAATCAAAATTGATATGAGCTTTCTGTCCTCGTTTTCAGAGAAGTCCAGGATCATCATAGAGTCTGCGATCCGCATGGCTAAAAAGATCGGGATTCAGACACTGGCGGAGGGCGTGGAAACAGAGGAGCAGTACATGTTCTTACGGTCTGTTGGATGTGAAAAGATCCAGGGCTACTACTTTGGACATCCGATGCCGGTAGGTAATATTAATTCATACTGTGCGGAGCATCACATTGCTCAGGAGAGCAGTCAGTGGAAGCCGTATTTCGATGAGCTCGGCAGGATCAATTATATGTCGGATGCTCCGCTTTGTGTGGTAGAGGATGATGGAGAGTTTTTGCATTTGCTTTTTACCAACCAGGCATATGAGGATACACTCAGGAGAGATCATGTACGGTCGGTCCGTGAGTGGGAGCAGAAAATCAATGAGAGGGACAGCCAGCTGCAGGCGTTTCACAGGCAGTTTGCCAATCAGCAGCTTCGGAAGCTTACGGGACCGCAGACGATTGCATATCCTTCCGGAGACCATTATATGCAGCTCACGGCATCGGTTGTGACACATTTCCGCAATCATTATATTTATCAGGTGAGTATCCAGTACATTGAAATCAGCCGCGAGCAGGAGGAACAGCGGCGCACGGACTTACTGGGAAATCTCTACTATATCTGTAATGATATCGCTGCGATAGATTTTAATAATGATACGGTTACGAGCCTGAAATCTTCTCTGTCAGAACAGCCCATGGGACATGGTGCAAGGGAAGCCGGCATTCGCCGGATCTTTAATAGCTGGGACAGGCAGTTTGTCTATCCGCCGGATTGCGAGCGGCTTGCGGCATTTCTGGACGCGGATACGCTCGAGGAGCGGGTGAAGCAGCATAAGGGGCACATGATCTGCGGCAGGTTCCGGAGTAAGACCGCAGGAGGAGATTACAGGTGGTTTCTGCATATAGTACAATTGATTCCTCGTATGGAGCACCAGTTGCTCTATGTGACCATCGATTCGGATCTTACGAATGAGGAGATTGACTATATCCGTCATGGTGGCATGGACGCATATGGGCTTCTGCCGGAAACGAAACAGAGTAAGGAGCAGAGTAAGGAGCAGGTGGAGGCTGCTTTATGGGAGAACCTCATGATGGGAGACATAGGACGCTTTTTCTGGAAAGATCAGAACCGGAGATTTCTGGGGGCGAGCCGCAGCTTCCTGGAGTACTATGGCTTTGCGTCTCAACAGGAAATCCTTGGCAAAACTGATGAGGATCTCGGATGGCATGTCAATCCGGGACCGTTCCGTAAGGATGAGGAACGTGTGATCGAGCAAGGTGAGAGCGTGCATGGCGCTGTTGGAGATTGCATCGTGCGGGGCAGACAGCACACGATCCTTGCGTATAAAAATCCTCTGTACTGTGATGGCAAGATCATCGGACTGCTCGGACGTTTTGTGGATACGGAGGAAGTGATTGAGTCGATGGAGCACAGGAGCCAGTGGGTGACTGTAGATTCCGTGAGTGGACTTTGCAATTCCACGGGGATCGCGGCGACATTTCGTAATTATATCGAGAGTCTGTGGCAAGAGGGCAAATACTTTGCTGTCATGCAGGTGAGAGTGCCGGAATATGCATCCTTTTGTCAGAGATACGGAGAGGAAGCAGGAAATGCACTGCTCGCAAGACTTGGACAGATCCTCTCGGAGATCGCGGGCTGGCATTATGTAGCAGGACGTATCTCCGGCAGTCAGTTTGTTTTATTTATCCAGCAGGAGCCGGAGGAAGCCGTACGGGCACTGGCTGAGAAAATCCGAAATAATATCCAGACTGTCCATAGATTAGATGGCTGGCAGTTTGCCTGCACGGTACATATCACGGCAAGCTTCCTGAATACGGAAAATGCAGGTCCGGATCAGTATTCCAGAATATTGGATGCAATTATGGCAGCTTTGGGTAAAGCGATTGAGCTGTAGGGATGAGGCAAGCACGAATTTTTGCAGAAATGTTGTATAAGAGCAAGGTTAATAGCCTGCCGTAGGTTTTGGACTTACGGCAGGCTTTATTTTTTTGGGATCGTGACTACAGACTGTATTTTCTATACGTCATGATCATAGTTTTTTTATGAAGCAAGCTGATAATAGGATAGAAGCAGAATCAGCGGGAATGCCATGCAAGCAGACTTGTAATACAATATTGGTATGGAAATATAATTATAGTCGGATATATTTCGAAATCACACAATATTTTGCCCTGATATTTGGTACCCATAACAATGAAATAAAATTTTTATGAGGTATAATAGTATTGAAAATAAATTCCTGATAGGCATTACACGGTGGCATCAGCCGGATCACATGGGGGATAGCACAGAGAACTGTTCTGGAGCCGGAGATGCCAAAGATCAAAGCTGCAGGAATCTAACATTATCAGAAGGGAGGTGCGATTTTGAAACTATTTACCATCATGGATGATAAGCCAAGTGAGCATCTTGGTTTATATCATGAGCATGGATTGTCTTTTTATGTGGATACCGGGTCAGAAAAGCTGCTCTTTGATTTCGGATCCGGCAGCCATACAGTGGCGAATGCAGAAAAGCTGGATGTCCCGCTTAAGGACATAAGCTTTGCGATCGGAAGTCATGGCCACTATGATCATGCAGGAGGATATCCTGCCTGTGTGGATGCCGGTTTGAGATGTCCGCTGGTGACAGGCAAGGGCTTTTTTACGGAAAAATATGCGATCGATGATGTCTGCGCTACATATCTTGGTAATGGATTTGATCTTAAGTATCTTACGGAGCATCAGATCCGGCATCTGGAGTGCGACGGTATGCTGAAGCTTTCCGAGGATGCCTATGTACTCAATGCATTTGCAAGAAGCTATGACTTTGAGACGATCCCGGAGCGCTTTGTGCTGCGGCATAATGGCGAATGGGTGCAGGATAATTTTACAGATGAGATCTGTCTTGTCGTAAAGCTCGCGGGAGGCGTGTTTGTGATTGTCGGCTGCAGTCATCCCGGAATCCTCAACATCCTGACGAGTGTTGAGGAGCGGTTCCATATGCCGATTCTCGGTGTGGCAGGCGGCACGCATTTAATGGAAGCAAGCGATGAGAGGATCCGCAGGACACTTACCATCATGGAGGGTTTCGGTATTTCCGTGATTGGCTTTAATCACTGCTCCGGTGACCGGCTGAGAAGCATTGTGGGAGAGTATCCGAAGCTTCACGCGGTGTATCTTGGCGCGGGAGATGGTCTGTTTCTCTGACAGCGGGATAAAAGTGATTCATAAAGGCGCTTTATACAGGCGCTTTATACAGGCGCTTTTATAAAAGCATCTCTGTCATAATCATAGCGTTTCTGCGTAAGGAGCTTCTACAGGAAGGAGCTGAGACGGGACAAGATGACGTATATCGATTCGCATGAATTTGCAGTGCATGCGCAGGAGTTTGTCGAGGCGACCTCGGCGCTTGTGAGCGGCAGAACGATTAACATCATGAATACCGACGGCATTATCATTGCGTCGACGGAACGGGAGCGGATTGGAGATTTCCATCAGGGTGCCAAGGAAGTAGCAGAGACCGGTAAGCCTGTACGGATCGGAAAAGCTGATTTGTATCGTTACCCGGGAGCGCGCGAGGGATATAACCTTCCGATTATCAGTGCCGGCAGAATCATCGGTGTCGTCGGTATGTATGGTGAAGAAGCGGAGATCAGCGATGCGGCAAATCTACTTTGTGTTTATGTGACGCAGTATTTTGAACAGCAGACCCGAACACATCAGAGGGAGCTGGAATACGAAATCCGGGAGCGGCTGCTGGAACTGTATCTACTTGGAGATAAAAACCAGGCAGAGACGATATTTCAGCTGGAGGATGCGATTTCAATCCACCTGCGATACCCTGCCGAGGTCGTCATCATTCGCAGTAAAGAGGCAGAGGGAATCGCCCGCAGCGGGAATGCCAGACCGGAAAGTATTTATGAAATTCTCAGGTCAGAGCGTGAGAACGGAAGGAAGGACATCTTTGGAATAAAGGGAAATGATTTGATTGTTCTGCATGCGCTTCGTGGGCAGGATCGGGAGAAGGATCCGTTTTATGCGGCACTACGGCAGCGAATGCTTACGGAACGGAGTGTACGGATTTCGATAAGCAGCAGCTGCCATAAGCTTGAGGATATCCCCGAGGGCTTTACGGAAGCGATGGAGCTGCTCAGAATTGATAAGGGGCAGTTCTGCGAGATGTATGCGGCGGAGGATCGCTGCAGCTATTATATGTCAAGGCTCATAAAGCACGGCGGTGGGCGGTTTACCGAGGAGCAGTACCGGAAGCTTGCTCAAGCGATGGACTCAAGGCAGCTGCAGCTGCTTCTGGAGACGGCGGCGATGTATTATCACTGTAATCATTCCGTGCAGGAGGCGGCTGCACTACTTCACATCCATAAAAACACATTGCAGTATCGTATGAATCATCTTTATGAGCTTCTGGAACTTGACAATGACGATACGTTTGAACGGGAACTTTTTATCCGGATGCTGATCGTGTGGCATCGGGATAAGCATAATCATAATTAAAGGAGGGAGAGTATGTTTTATTTTATCGTGATTTTAATCGCGGTCATTTTGATGATTCTTGCAATTCAGAAATTTAATATGCATCCATTCATCGTAATGACGATCATCTCTGTGCTGGTCGGGTTGGTCTGCGGGATCCCGACGGAGGATGTCATCAGTACAGTCAAAAGTGGTTTTGGCAGTATCATGGGGAACATTGGTATTGTCATCCTCTGCGGTACCATCATCGGTACGATCCTGGAAAAAACCGGTGCTGCGCTTACGATGGCCAACACGATCCTGAAGCTGGTTGGTAAAAAGAGAAGTGTGCTGACCATGGCAATCACGGGATATATCACAGGTATCCCGGTGTTCTGTGATTCCGGTTTTGTCATTTTGAGTCCGATTTCCAGAGCCCTTGCATCACAGTCCAATGTATCGCTTGCGGTGATGGCAACGGCGCTGTCCGGTGGTCTGTATGCCACCCACTGTCTGGTACCTCCGACACCCGGACCGATCGCCATGGCAGGTACGCTCAATGCGGATCTGGGACTTACAATCCTGGTAGGGCTTGTGGTTTCGATACCGGCGACATTTTCCGCATATATGTATGCAAAGCATGTTTCCAGCAAGATTGATATCCCCGCCAATCCGGAATATACCGTTGAGGAGTTAGTCGAGAAATATGGGCATCTGCCAAGTGCACTGCACAGCTTTGCGCCGATTCTACTGCCGATCGTGCTCATCGCGTTAAAGTCTGTTGGAGATTTTCCAAGTGCCCCGTTTGGTTCCGGTGTCTTTAAAAACTTTGTTTCCTTTATCGGTAACCCGGTTATTGCGCTGCTGCTTGGTGTCTTTATTGCAATGACACTTGTTCCGAAGTCGGAAACCAAAAATACGCTGAAGTGGGTGACGGAGGGTGTTACCAACTCGGCGGGTATCCTCGCAATTACTGGTGCAGGCGGCTCCTTCGGTGCCATCATTCAGAAGCTCCCGATTGCGGATGCACTGAGTGCTTCACTGCTTGGCCTTGGTGCCGGTGTGTTCCTGCCGTTTATCATTGCAGCACTTCTGAAGTGCGCGATGGGCGCATCTACCGTGGCAATGATTACGACATCCGCTATGATCGCTCCGATGATGGAGTCACTTGGCTTTACATCTCCGATTGCCCGGGTGCTCGTGATTATGGCGATCGGTGCGGGCTCCATGACCGTATCTCATGCCAATGACTCGTACTTCTGGGTTGTGTCCCAGTTCTCGGACATGAATACTTCTCAGGCATATCGCTGCCAGACCGGTATGACCGGCGTGATGGGTATCACAACAATTATTGTGGTATTTATTCTGTCGCTGATCTTTGTGTGATGCGTTAGTATAGCAGGCTGCATGTGCATTTGGTGTGAGCAATTTGTATAAATGTTTTATATCAACTGGTTTGGTATGATTTTTGCAAAATGAATTTATAATAGGATAACAAAAGCCTGCCGTAGGGGCTGAACCTTATGGCAGGCTATATTTATGCTTTAAAAGCTTACTTTCCAAAGACCTGGTCGCAGAAGCGGACGGTGGTCATGGCATCCTTGCCATAGCAGTCCGCGCCGATCTGGTCGGCGTACTCCTGGGTCATGACAGCGCCGCCGACCACAATCTTGGTGTCCGGCTTTTTTTCTCTTAGCTGTCGTATGGTCTCCTCCATATTGACAACGGTTGTCGTCATCAGTGCGGAGAGACCGACAACAGGGACATTTTCCCGGATTGCAGTCTCGACAATCCGCTCTGGCGGCACATCCCGTCCGAGATCCAATACCTCGTATCCGTAATTTTCCAGCAGGACCTTGACGATGTTTTTGCCAATATCATGGATATCTCCCTTAACAGTCGCAAGGATTACCTTGCCTTTCAGAACCCTGGGGCTTCCGCTCATTGCATCCCGGATTACTTCAAACGATGCCTGCGCGGCTTCGGCAGCCATAAGAAGCTGTGGTAAAAACAGTGTTCCCTGTTCAAAACCCTTTCCGACCACATCGAGTGCTGGAATCAGGTTTTCATTTACGACATCCAGAGGTGCCTGGTTTTTTAATGCCTTGCGGGTTTCCTCGGCGGCTTTGCCCGCAACACCCCGGCGGATGGCTTCAAAGAGCGGACGATCGGCGGCATCCTTTGCGGCGCCTGCGAATGTTTTGGCTCCGGAGGCATTCGCATTTCCCGATGCGGCTTCGTTACCACCAGCGGTTCCGTTATCAGCGGCTGACCCGTTTCCGGCATTTCCGTGACCGGCTCCTGTTTCATTACCGGCAAGTCCGGAAGGTACCGCTTTCAATGCCTGCTCTGCGGCGGCTTCCCTTGCAAGATCTGCTGCGTAGAGCTCACGGGTCTTTTTAAATTCGGCATAGGCTCCGATAAATCCCTGGAAATTACTGTCCTTGCCGGTCAGTGCAAGATATGCCCGGAAGGCACGCATCATCGGCGCGCTGTTGGGATTGATGATGGCACAGGAGAGACCTGCTTGCATGGCCATGGTAAAGAATGCGGAATTCAGGATTTCACGGGCAGGCAGACCGAAGCTTATGTTAGAAACCCCGAGGATCGAATGTCCTCCCAGCTCATCCCGGACTCTGCGGATGGTTTCCAGTGTCACATTGGCAGAAGCCGGATCCGAAGAGACGGTCATGGCAAGCCCATCGATGATGATATCCTCTTTTGGGATTCCATATTTCTCAGCCTCTGTATAGATTTTCTTTGCGGCAGCGATACGACCTTCTGCAGTCGGTGCGATGCCGTTCTCATCCAGAGCAAGTCCCACCACAACGCCGCCATATTTCCGGACCAGCGGAAATACCATCTCGCAGCTTTCCTTTTTGGCATTTACCGAGTTGATCATCGCCTTGCCGTTATAGAGCCGGAGTGCCCGCTCCATCGCCTCCGGATTGGAGGTATCGATCTGCAGGGGCAGGGCTGTGACGGACTGCAGACTCTTTACGACCTGCGTCATCATTGACGGTTCGTCAATCCCCGGGAGACCAACATTCACATCCAGAACATCCGCGCCGGCATCCTCCTGCGCGAGACCCTGTGACAGGATATAGTCAATATCTCCTGTTTTGAGTGCTTCCTTGAAGCGCTTTTTACCGGTCGGGTTGATCCGCTCGCCGATGATGACGGGACGCGGACCGATTTCCACACAGCGGGAAAACGAGGAGATCACGGTGCGGTGCTTCCGCTCGATGGGGCGGAAGGGAAGGCGTGAGACCTTATCCCGGACCTTTTGGATATACTCGGGGGTTGTGCCGCAGCAGCCGCCGATTCCCTGAATGCCTAAGCTCGCAAGCTCTACCGCGATATCGGAAAAAAGCTCACTGTCCACATCGTAGACGGTCTTTCCGTTTACGGAGCGGGGGATGCCGGCGTTAGGATTAATGATGATAGGTGTCGAGGAGCATTTGGTAAAACGCTCGGCGATCGGCAGCATTTCCTTAGGTCCGAGGGAACAGTTTACGCCCAGAGCATCCACCCTCAGTCCTTCAAGCATTGCCGTGATGGATTCCGGCGTGCCGCCGGTCAGCATTTTGCCCTTCTCGTCAAATACCACTGTGGCAAAAACCGGCAGGTCGCAGGCTTCCTTTGCCGCGAGGACTGCTGCCTTAGCCTCGTAGGAATCATTCATTGTTTCGATCAGCACAAGATCCGCTCCGGCAGAGGCGCCGATGGAGATCACTTCCTTATAGAGAGATACCGTTTCCTCAAAGGGCAGATCTCCCAGGGGCTCCAGCAGCTTCCCGGTGGGTCCGATATCCAGCGCGATATAGGCATCGGACTCCCGTCCCGCGCGTTTCCGTGCTTCTGTGGCATTTTCCACAGCAGCACGGACGATTGCTTCCAGATTGTCGGGGAAGCGCAGACGGTTTGCACCGAAGGTATTGGTATTAAAAACGGTGCATCCGGCATTGAGATAACCGAGATGCAGGGAGATAACCTCCTCCCGGTGCGTGAGATTCCAGGTTTCCGGCAGTTCGCCCGGCGTAAGCCCCATGGACTGCAGGACAGAACCGGTGCCTCCGTCAAAAAATATCCATTCGTGATTTAAACGATCAAGTATTGACATGGAATCCTCCTATAACATGTAAAGGCTAAAGAGTATCGGTTAGTCATGACGGAAAGCGCAGTCGGTGCTGTCGCAGGTGGAGCAGTCCTTCAAATGGTTTTTCTGCGGTTCCCTGGTGATGCCGATGATGGCTGTGACCGATTTGGACGGCGCCATGACAAGCGAACGTGTGAGGTGCAATCCGATCTCGCGCTCTGCATCGAGCACGGCAATGATTTCCGGCTGCAGTGTCAGGGGCAGGTCACCATACCCGGGCGAGAATCGTGGCCGGAGATAGAGTCCCTCCCGGAGTACTGCTTCCCGCAGATTTCCGTTTATGATATCACAATACGACTCAATCATCTCGGCGCCGGCTGCCTGGTAAATTACAGATTCTGTGATGCTTCCGATGCTTGCCCGTCGGATCAGAAGGTCCACGCCCGGTCCGATGGTAGCTGCCATGAGAAACGCTTCCCGGCATCCCATAAGATTTTTGTAAAGCGCCTGGCTTTCCATGCTTATGCCACCGATCTCGAGGGTGCCCTCGCCTGCAACATGCAGAGGAAAGCGCTTCCAGATGGCGCGGGGCGTGGAGATCTCCTGCAACGCACATTCGCAGTGCGATATTTTGTCCATGAGCAGTGAATCCGTGGATTCCGGATCAGAGCTCCCGCGAGATCCCATGTACCGGAGTACCTCTCGTGTACGGATGGGGATAGGTTTGTCATATTGTTTCTGCATGGTTTGTCCTGTTGATGTTCATATAAAATATGTCAGTATTTATATAGTATATTTGCCGGGGCGGTCATATATGCAGGAAGTAGATATATATGCCGGGAGGGCACAGATCCAGTGTGATGCTCAGATAAGATGTGCGAGGGCCTGTTGGATCCCAGCGGCAACCTCCGGTTTATTCATAGAGTAGACATGGATATGTGTGCAGTCATTGGCAAGCAGATCCACAATCTGCTCCGCCGCATAGATGATGCCGGCCTGCTGCATAGCCTTGGGATCATCCCCAAATTTATCCACGATGGAGCGGAACCGGTTGGGGATGGTGGTGCCGGAGAGGGATACGGAGCGCTCGACCTGCTTTCGGTTTGTGATCGGCATGATCCCTGCAAGCACCGGAACATTGACACCGTGCTCTCTTAAGCGGTACAGATAATTGTAGTAGACAGAGTTGTCAAAAAACATCTGCGTGGTCAGGAACTGGCAGCCGGCATCTACCTTTTCACGGATGTGCTCGATGTCCTCGTTTTTATGTGCGCACTCCACATGACCGTCCGGATAGCAGGCGCCTCCGATGCAGATCTCCGGGTCGATTTCACGGATATCGCGGATCAGCTCGCAAGCATAGTGATAATCGTGCGCTGGCGCGCCATCCTTTGGGATGTCTCCGCGAAGTGCCATGATGTTTTCAAAGCCAAGCTCATGGTAGCGCTGGATCATGCTGCGTACATGCTCTCTGGTACTGGAAATGCAGGTGAGATGCGGGAGCACGGTCACCTGATATTTGTCACTGATGTTTTTGGCAATGTGCAGAGTGTACTCCGAGGTTCCGCCGCCAGCACCATAGGTTACAGACATAAAGCTCGGCTTCAGTGCGGCGATCTTTTCTGTTGCGGCGACAACGGAATCAAAATTACTGTCTTTTTTAGGCGGAAAGACTTCAAAGGACAAGGTGGCTTTCTGCTGCGCGAGGATATCAATGACTTTCATGCTTGACTCACTTTCTATGGTAGTATATAGATATTAAAATATTTTATCATGTTTTTGGCTGGGCTTGAAACAGATATTTCTTATAGTTGGTTATAGATTTTGATACGGGATTCCGGGCGTAAGACGGAGGATGGGGGATCGGATGATTGCGATCATTGCAGCGTATGCAGACCATAGAGTGATTGGATATCAGGGGAGGATTCCATGGCACATTTCCGAGGACTTCCGACATTTCCGGGAGATCACTGCCGGAGGTACCGTGATCATGGGACGCAAGACCTATGAGAGCATTGGACATCCGCTCCCGGGTAGAGAAAATATCATTGTTTCCAGGAGCCTGAGTGAAGCTCTCATACGAGAGGAGTCTGCAAAAGCGCTTGTGGCAGCATCTCTGGGGGAGTCTGTAGATGCTTCTGTAAGGACTTCTGCACAGGCTTCCGTCGCTGCGGCTCCAGCGGAGACGGACATTCGCTTTGCGAGGAACCTTCCGGAAGCACTTGACTTAGCCACGAGAAACAGGATTTTCATCATTGGAGGAGAGAGTCTGTACCGGGAGGGGCTTGCTTATGCAGACACACTGTACCTTACGGAAATTGATGGAAGCTTCCCGGGGGATAAGCATTTCCCGGAGCTGCCGGAAGGAGAGTTCCAACTGATTTCATCGGGGCAGCATAAGGTGAATAAGGCGGAAAAGGTGGAGAGGGCGGAACAAGTAGAGAGGGTGAAACAAGCAGAAAAAGCAGAAAGAGAGTTGACATTCCGCTTTTTGGAGTATCGCAGGTTAGAAGCATCGGATAAATCATCCGAAACGGGAGGATCAAAGCGCGATGGATGAAACATCCCCCATGGAAGCACTCACTGACATTCATTCTTGACAGAAATTTTCTGGCTGATATAAACAATGTAAGGAAAGTAAACTCTGCAGCGGACGACAAGATTTGCGTGGCGAGATTGAGGAATTTGGATTTATTTTCCATGCGCACTATAGTTATAGGAAGGTAGGACATGCCAATGCCAGGACATATGGAATATATAGAACATATAGAACATGCAGACTCCACAGGATTCATAAAAGATACAGAATGTACTGGACAGATAGGACATTCAGAAAAGTCAGAATATACATTAGCGCAGGTATGGGAGCGACTTAAGGCAGGAAATGAGCGATATATTGCAGCGAGAAAAAACGATGGGGATATTTCTCCGGAGCGGCGGAAAGATACAGCAGCGCATGGGCAGCATCCGTATGCGGTTGTAATTGCATGCGCGGATTCCAGAGTGATTCCCGAGGATATTTTCCTTTGTGGTATCGGCGAGCTCTTTACGATCCGGGTGGCTGGCAATATCATTTCCGATCAGCAGCTTGGCAGTGTCGAGTATGCATTACGGCATCTGGGCTGTCCGCTTACACTGGTGCTGGGGCATACGCACTGCGGTGCAGTGGGAGCGGCGATCCTTGGTCATGGCGACGGATATATCAGGAGTATCACAGATGAAATTCATGCAGCCATTGGTGCGGAAATAGATGATGTAGAGGCAAGCAGGAAAAATGCCGAGTATAGTGCCGAGAAGATCCGGCAGGCACTTGCCCTGGATCCTGCGCTTAAGGGCTTCACTGTGGCAAGTGCGGTGTATGATGTGGAGACCGGAGAAGTGCTGTGGTGAGGTGCAATTTCGGATAACCTTCAGAAATATAGGAAATACCTTAAAATTAAAAGCGTGTCGGATGAAACATCCTCTATTGAAGATAAAATTGAGAGGGGGATGCTGGCTAGCCGAGGATGTCTCAGTAATAAATAAGCCCGTGACTTTTGGTCACGGGCTTTAAGCATTTCCATATAGGATTACCAGATTGTCATCAGCGGGCAGCGATCAAAACTTCCGGCATGCGGTCGATGATCAACGTGCAACGGCTGCAGCAGTTTCTGCCTGCTTTGCAGACTGATGGTTAAAGAAACCAGCCAGGAGTGCGCCGGAGATGTTGTGCCATACAGAGAAGACAGCACCTGGGATAGTAGCTAACGGATACTGTGCGAAGTGTGTTGCAGCGAGGCTTGTAGCAAGACCGGAGTTCTGCATTCCGACCTCGATGGAAATTGCACGGCACTTTGTTGTATCCAGACCCAGAACCTTGGCAACCGCATAGCCGGTAAGATAGCCAAGCAGGTTATGACAGATGACAACGGCAAGGATCAGAAGACCGGAGGTCATGATTCTCGCTGAGTTTACGGAAACAACTGCGCCAACGATCAGAACAATAGCGGTTGTGGATACAAGAGGCAGTGCTTTTGCAGCCTTCTGCGTAAATTCGCCAAAGAAGTGATTTGCGACAAGACCAAGTACGATCGGGAATAAAACAACCTTAACGACAGACAGGAACATGGCAACAACATTGATATCGACGGTCTGTCCTGCGTACAGCAGAGTCAGGAGCGGAGTCATGACCGGTGCGAGGAGAGTAGATACGGCTGTCATGGAAACGGACAGTGGAACATCACCGTGAGAAAGATAGGTCATAACGTTAGAGGATGTACCGCCCGGGCAGGTGCCAACAAGGATAACGCCGACAGCAAGCTCCGGAGACAGGCGGAAAAGCTTGGTCAGCAGAAATGCGAGCAGCGGCATCAGCGTGAACTGGCAGACAGCACCGAGGATTACATCCTTTGGTCTTTTAAATACTTCAGCAAAGTCAGACGCCTTAAGCGTAAGACCCATACCAAACATTACGACGCCAAGCAGTGTGTTGATCCAGCTGGTTTTAATCCAGGAGCAGGTGGCAGGCGCAAAAAGAGCCAGAGCGGCAACTACCAGGACGATCAAAGCCATCCATTTGCCGACGAAGTTACTTACTTTTTCCAGTGTTTTCATTGTAGACCTCCTCATAATGAGTATGGAATGCATCTGCCTGAGCTTGGACATTCCAAAATGAAAAATATAAACGGGCCGGTTACAAAAAAAGCCTTTGTCCTTTCCTGCCATAGATCTGACAGGAAGAGACAAAGGCTGAAATTCCTCTGCGGTACCACTCTTCTTACTACTCCGTTTCCGAAGCAGTCACTTAGCCGCATCAAACAATGCGTGATCTATGATAACGGTGATCCTCCGTCGACGATTACTTGTTTTTGATAACGTTTACCATCGAAGCTCAGAGATGATGTATCCGAAAGTCCTGTACTGCCTCGCACCAAACGGCAGCTCTCTGTAACATTCGTTTCCGGTCGTGTTCTCTTCATAGCCGGTCTGTTTTTTTATGAGCCTTATTCTAGTCCGCCATAGTTCATTTCGCAAGCTCAAAATTTCCCAAAATGCACAGAGAAATTTATAAAAATTTTAGAAATTTACACAAGGGACGCAGGATTTCAACGCAGCAGCTTTTTGGATTTCAATCATTCTTTAAGGAAATTATGCTAAAATAAGCTCGACATATCGGTTGAAATCATTTTAGAGAGCATTCTTATGAAAATTCTGCTAGTATTGTATGCCAGAAGCTTAACATCATAAGATTTTCCACCAGCCGGGAGGTGATCAGGCGTGAGATGATATAGGATTGTCCCCGGCTTTGTGTATTTCCTGCTCTACCTGCCGCATGACAAAGATATAGGCAATCGCGGTTAAGATACCGGCACCAAGCCATGCGGCGGGATCACAGAAGACTGCCATCGGGTAGCTCATGAAATGCATGGCCAGTACCGCCACAAGAAGACGCGCAAAAAACTCTACTACGCCGCCCATCATCGGCAGAAAGCCGTGACCGCAGCCTTGCATGGCATTACGGAAAACAAAAATCAGGCTTAGTGGAATATAAAACAGTACCGCGATATGTACATAGGTGCTGGCCCAGGGCATCATTTCCGCGATCATTGCGCTATCCTCTGCATTTCCAAAAAACATCCCTATCACCGGACGCAGCAAAAGGACACAGAGCACCGCCGCCAGGACCGAGTACACAAGCTCGATGATTACTGCGGCACGCACGCCCTGATGCAGTCTCTTGCTGTCTCCAAAACCATAATTCTGTCCGCTGTAGGTGGCCAATGCCTGCCCCATGGCGGGCATTTCCTGCGTCATGACACTGTGCAGCTTGTTGGCAGCAGTATAAGCAGCGACTGCCGTGGAGCCAAAGAGGTTGATCGCAGACTGCATAATCATGGTGCCGGATGCCGTGATTGCAAACTGCAGCGCCATCGGTATGCCGACAGCCATCTGCTGGGTGGTATCGGAGGAGTTGATGCGCCAGGTTCCACGCTCCGGCCAGAGCACCTGTGCTTTGGTGCGAATGTAAACGAGGCAGAGTACCGCGGAGATGCCTTGTGACAGATTTGTCGCGATGGCAGCTCCTGCAACCCCCATTTTGCCTACAATAATAAACAGAAGATCCAGTCCCACGTTGAGGCAGGCACTGAAGATCAGAAAATAGAGGGGCACACGGCTGTTACCGATGGCACGGATAAAAGCCGAAAAAAGATTATAGTATACGGCAAAAATCGTGCCAAGACAGATGATCTCAATATAAGTAAACGCATCCTCAAAGATATTGTCAGGGGTATGCATCAGGTGAAGCAGTGGACGCATAGATGCCACAGAGAGGATGGTCACACCGATGGAAACGAGCAGCGCCAGCAGGATGCCATTCGCAACAGAACGCTTGACCCTGGGATAGTTTTCTGCGCCAAAGGCCTGTGAAGTCAGCACGGTAAAGCCAGTGCATAATCCCTGCGCAAATCCCAGTACAAGAAACATAATATTGCCTGTGGCACCAACGGCAGCGAGGGCGTCTGCACCGACAAAACGACCGACGATAATTGTATCCGCCATATTGTACAGCTGCTGGAAAACATTTCCAATAAAAAGCGGGATCATAAACTTAAGAATCAGCGGGAACGGATTTCCCTTTGTCATGCTTGTCTGCATTCACCACTCCTGTAAATTTCTAAAAGAATCAACCTTGCATTTCATAATTTTCTATGTATCGGAGGCATTATACGCGCTTCTGGTGAAATTTAAAAGGCTTTTTGCAATAGTTAGGAGCAAAGCATGGCGAGTTTCCGCAAGGGGCTTATCAGTTCCGGGGATGCGTGGTACACTACAGAGTAATGCCATAGAACATCGGGGATGCATCCCCGGGATAGAAAGGTTTTGGAGGAGGCAGCAGAAATCATGGACATCAGGATTCTTGAATTGATTACAGGAGCAAAGCAGGCGGAGGGTCTGACCGTTATTATAGATGTTTTTCGTGCGTTTACACTTGAGGCATATATGTTTGCCAAGGGCGTAAGGGAAACGCATCCGATCGGAGGTCTCGAGGAGGCGTTTCAGCTTAAGCGGGAGCATCCTGACTGGCTTCTCTCCGGCGAACGCGGCGGTGCCAAGGTGGAGGGTTGTGATTTTGGCAACTCTCCCTATGACCTTAGAAACATGGAGCTCAAAGACAGAACCATCATTCACTCTACAAGCGCCGGCACACAGGGTATTGTGAATGCAGTCTTTGCGGAGGAAATCGTGACAGGAAGCCTTGTCAACGCGGATGCGGTTGCGGCATATATTCGCATGAAACAGCCGGAGCGGGTGTCGATCGTCGCAATGGGCAATGCCGGTGTCACCCGGGCGGATGAGGATCTTATCTGTGCCGAATATATCCGTGCCAAGATCCTCGGGGAAGCCTATGATCTGGATGCCGCGGACCGGAGACTGCATCAGGCGGCAGCACATTTTTATGACCCGGCAAAGACACAGTATCCGGCGGAGGATGTTCCGCTCTGCACGGAAATCGGCATCTTCCCGTTTGTGATCCGTGTCACCGAGGAAAACGGGATCTGGACCGGCAGGAAAATCAGCCTGTGAGCTCGCGGAGCGCTGCGAGCTCTGCCTCCGTCAGCGGGCGGTACTGACCGGGCGCTAATGCCGGATCGAGCTGCAGCGGTCCCATGCTGACACGCTTAAGATAGACGACCTCGGTGCCAAGCGCATGGAACATTTTTTTAATCTGATGGAATTTACCCTCCTGAATCGTAGCAGTGACTTCGCTGACCGTATCCGGGATTTGGGATACATCAAGGCAGGATGCATTCGCATGGGATGCATCTTTTTTTATTCCGGAAAGCAGCTCGTAATTTTTAATGTAGGAAGCTTTTTCTGTCTCGCTCATCGGAAGCCCGGTGCGGAGGATGGTGAGACCGGCAGGCATGGCAGTAAGCTTTGTGTCGTAGTGAATCCCCTGCTGAAATGCTTCCACACTCTCCGGGGGCAGTTCTCCGCCGACACGTGCAAGATAGACCTTATCGATGTGATGCTTCGGGGATAAGAGGCGGTGCGCAAGCTCTCCATCGTTGGTGAGCAGCAGGAGTCCTTCGGTGTCCTTATCCAGGCGACCTACGGGGAATACGTCCTTCCGGACGGGACCGGTCATGAGATCAAGCACCGTGGTCTGTTTTTTATCCTCTGTTGCCGATAGGACGCCGGCTGGTTTATGCATCATATAGTATTCATAGCGGGCATAGACAACGGGATGTCCTTTGTAGCTTACCTGCACAGAATTCAGATCCTGGTCGCGAATCTGAAATCCGGGATCAGTTACGCCCTTACCGTTGACGGTCACCTTGCCCCATTTGATGTAATGCTTTATTTTGCCGCGCGGGTCCACGCCCATATCCGCGAGAAATTTATCGAGTCTCATATGCATTCCTTTCCATAAAGAAATTCTGTCACTGCCATTTTGCCATAAACCGGAGGGAAACGGAACCAAATATTGAAATCACAGCTTCCAATGATATAATCAACTTCGGGATTTGAGCTGCGGTGATACCGCCCTGTTTTTTGTAAGGAGCTAATCGTTATGACAAAAACCACCACAAGGCATCAGATGGATATGACCCATGGATCTCTTTGGGATAAGCTGATCATTTTTGCGATTCCACTGGCGCTTACCAGTATCCTTCAGCTTTTGTTTAACTCTGCAGATACGGCGGTGGTTGGATATTTTGCTTCCAGCGAGGCGCAGGCGGCTGTAGGCGCCAACAATTCTGTGATTTCCCTATTGGTCAATACCTTTGTCGGCATGTCGGTCGGTGCCAATGTGCTTGTCGCCAAGTTTATCGGGCAGGAGAAGCAGGACGCCATCGAAGCGGCAGTACACACGGCTGTGGCATTGGCATTCATAATCAGTGCGGGAGTCGTTGTGATCGGCGAGCTTGCGGCAAAACCGATTTTAACGCTGATGGGCACGCCGGATAATGTCATTACGCTTGCGGTGCTGTATCTCAGGATTTATCTCATTGGGGTGCCGTTTGAGATGCTGTATAATTTTGGCGCCGCGATCCTCCGAAGCCAGGGAGACAGCCGGCGGCCTCTGTATAGCCTCATGTTTTCCGGGGTTGTCAATGTGATCCTGAATCTGTTTTTTGTAATCCTTATGCATATGAGCGTTGCCGGAGTTGCGGTTGCGACGGTGATTGCCAATGGGGTTGCCGCCGGGCTTGTGCTTTCATTCCTCATGACCGAGCCGGCGCCGTTTACATTGAAGCTCACGAAGCTGCGGATCCACGGGGGCTGTCTTAAGCAGATTATTGCCATTGGCGCTCCAGCCGGATTTCAGAGCTCGCTTTTTTCTATTTCCAATATCTGTGTGCAGAGCTCGGTCAACAGCTTTGGGTCTCTTGCGATGGCGGGAAACTCCATTGCACAGTATTTTGACCTTTTTGCCTACTTTTTTACCGGCGGATTTAGCCAGGCATGCGTGACCTTTACCAGTCAGAACAGCGCGGCAGGGCGGGAAGACCGGTGTGCGCGGGTATTCTGGCTGAGTCTAAGCTTTGGCATGCTGGTGACCCTGACGATGAGCTCAACCTTTTACCTCGGCAGGGGATTTTTCCTTGGTCTGTATTCTGCAAATGCTACGGTCCTCGGGTTTGCCGCAACGCGAATGCTGCACTGCGGCATGTTCCAGTTCCTGGAGGGCTTGTTTGACATCCCCGGGTCGTCGCTCAGGGGACATGGACATTCGCTGATTCCTGCAGTACTCACGGTAATCGGAACCTGCGGCTACCGGCTTGGATGGATTTTCCTTGTATTCCCCGGAACCCGGGATTATGGTCGGCTTATGAATGTTTATCCGATCTCATGGATCCTCACAGGCATCATGATGCTGATCGCCTACGCAAGGATGAAGCGGAGCCTGCGCACTGCGCCGATGCCGCGCATCGCATAATTTCACTGCAATTCATGGCTCGCATCTGATTGGATGTGCTGCCTGCGACGATAGTTTGGATTTACATAAGAATGGCTGCGTTTGATAAGAAGCAGCGGGGAGGAAACTATGACACCGGAAGAGCTTCTGTCCATCCTTGGAAGAGCGGAAAAATTAAAGGAAAATACAAGGCACTGCTGGATTACACCGGACCGGAAGGAAAGCGTTGCGGACCATACCTGGCGCATGACGCTGATGGCAATGCTTCTGGATGGAGAACCGGAGTTTCAGGATGTGGATCTGGATAAGGTGCGGCGAATGTGCCTGATCCATGATTTAGGCGAGGCGTTTACGGGGGATATCCCTGCGTTTGAAAAAAGCGATGCGGACGGCGACCGGGAGCTTGCCATCTTTATGAACTGGGTGAATACATTTCCTTCTCCGCAGCGGGAGGAGTGGCGTGCGCTTCTGATGGAGATGGAGGAGCTTAAGACACCGGAAGCCAGGGTATATAAGGCTCTGGATAAGCTGGAAGCTGTGATCTCTCATGATGAGTCAGATATCCGGAGCTGGCTTCCCAATGAATATGAGCTGCAGCTTACTTACGGCGCAGAAAATATGAAGGTGAGTCCGTATTTTGGACGGCTTCGGAAGGTGGTGGATGCCTGGACCCGTCGGAAGATCGCGGAAGCATCGGAAGAGAAAAAAGCTACGGACGAGGCAGCCTCGGAAACAAGCCATTGAGTATTAGCTTCCGTCGTTTGATATATAGAAACATAATATGGAAACAAAAAAACAGCCTGTGCCGGCGGATATCAATCATTTCGCCGGCATAGGCTGTTTTTAGACGCGTGTTGTTTTTTGTTCGTTGATTTTAAGTAAGCTGGTTTTGCTGCGTCTTGGTAAACTTGCATTACCATTAACCAAGTGCAGGTGGCTGCATCAAATTTATGCAGCCATCTCAAACTGTTTTGTGTGGAAGATTGTTTCCTTATGATTTTTTAGTGCGTAATATAATACACAGCCCAGGACACCGCAGCCGAGAACTTCGCCGAGACCGACAGTCAGCATCATCCATGGGATTGGAAGGTTGGTTCCGTACGCATATTTCAGGACAAACGGGACAACGATGATATTGGCAAGGATCGGTGGCAGACATCCAAGAAATGGGCTTCTGGTCCGAAGCTTCCAGGTGAATACTGCGCCAATGAGAGTGGCAAGGCTTCCGCAGATAATGTCCGGCAGCACGGCACCGCCAAGGATATTGCCGATGAGACATCCGACAAAAAGTCCCGGAACCGCAGCGGGCGTAAACATGGGAAGGATCGTCAGTGCTTCCGCAATCCGGAGCTGAACCTCGCCAAATGAAATTGCCGCAAACACGTAGGTCAGGGCAACATAAACAGCAGCAATCATCGCTGCCTGCGTCATAAATAAGACGTCTTTCTGCTTCATATGATTTTCTCCTTTAGTTTTGTTTTACATGAGGAAGGTCTCGAACTCATGTATTTCTGCAGTGACATGTCTTGTATCACCGCGGACTATGATCATAGCATAAACCTGTAGTAATGGCAAGGCAGCAAAAATAAGAGTGAAAACCTCTGTAAACTTCCTGTCATTGGCTATTGCAGAGGCTACATAGCGGGTGAATATAGGCTGTGCCACACTTCACAAATTTAAAGCGTAAGTGTATAATCAATAAATATTGGGCATTGGAGATATGCCTTATGTGTATAACGAAAAGGGGGATGTGAGGGATGGCTTTATTTCATTTTGTATACAATTTGCTTTGGGGAGATCTGGTGACGATTCCTCTGCCGGGTGGCTCCTCGCTCGGACTCTCGCTGATGGTATTGATCCTGATTCCTGCGGGTATTTTCTGCACGATCATTACGAGATTTCTACCGGTGCGGCTGTTTCCTGAGATGATCCGGGTGGTGATGGAAAAAAATGTGGATGAAGAAAAGAGTAATCCGGTTTCTGGCATCGAGGCTCTGATTGTTTCTACTGCAACTCGTGTTGGCATGGGGAATCTGGTCGGGGTTGTCGCAGCAGTATCGGCAGGTGGCGCCGGTGCGGTTTTCTGGATGTGGGTGACTGCAATTGTGGGCTCCAGCACGGCGTTTGTCGAGGCTACACTTGCGCAAATGTATAAACAGAAGGATCCGTTGTATGGAGGATTCCGGGGAGGCCCCGCGTATTATCTGCATTCACTGCTGCATGGAAAGAAACGGAAGAGCGTGATTGCGATCCTGTTTGCATTTTCCGGACTGCTTTGCTGGTGCGGTATCAGTCAGGTAATCGGAAATTCTGTTGCCACAGCGTTTGATAATGCGTTTCGTGTGCCGCCGATGGTTACTGCGGTCATACTGAGCACGATTGCGGCCGTCATCATCCTCAGGAAAAACACGTCGGTCAAGGTGCTTGACATCGTGGTGCCGGTGATGGCGGGCTTTTATCTGTTCCTTACGATCTTTGTCATCATTAATAATTTCCGTTTGATCCCAGGTGTGTTCCGGAGGATTCTGACAGAGGCATTTGGACTCAGGCAGGCGGTTGCCGGTGGTATGGGTGCTGTTATCATGAATGGTGTCAAGCGGGGACTTTTTTCCAATGAGGCGGGTTCCGGATCTGCGCCATGCGCGGCTGCTGCGGGTGATGTGGATCATCCTGTGAAGTCCGGCCTTTTACAGTCGCTTGGTGTTTTTATAGATACGATTGTGATCTGCAGCTGCACAGCGTTTGTGATGCTGCTTGCGCCGGAGGACATGCTCTCGGGGCTGAGCGGAATGGATCTTTTGCAGAAGGCTATGCAGTATCATTTTGGCTATGCAGGCGAGGTGTTTATTGCGATTACGCTCTGGCTTTTCAGCTTCTCGACTTTTATCGGGGTGATGTTCTATGCCCGCTCCAATGTTGCGTACATTTTTGGAGATAACTGGACAAGTCAGACGATTTACAAGGTGATTGGCATTATCAATCTGTTTATCGGATGTCTTGCGGCATATACTTTTGTATGGGATCTCGGGGATCTTGGCATCGGACTTATGACGGTGTTTAACATGATCGCGTTGATTCCGATGTCCGGGGAGGCTGTGGCAGCGCTACGGGACTATGAAATGCACTGGATGAAGAAATGATGCGGGGCAAAAAAATTTATGCGAGGACAGAGGTCAAGTCATCTCCTATATCCTTCTCATCCTCTTGGCGGATGTCTGCAAACCCGATATAATGGTCAGGAACAGTCAATGTCATCTGGTGCCCGCGCACTTTGCCCGGGATAATAGGGAAGCAGGTGCAAGGCCTGCACGAACTCGTCACTGTAAATGCTAAAAACATGCCATGAGGTCATAAACATGCTTGGAAGCCGGGCTAACCTACGTCGGGAAATTGCTGAAGCTTTATGATCAACGATTTCACACAGCAGTAAAGAACTACCGGAGTGAACCTCAGCCACTGGAAACGGGAAGGCGGCATGCGATGCCATGAGTCAGGAGACCTGCCTGATGACAGAATCACCTTTGCCACGAGTAACTGGCAGAAAGGAATAAAATGAAAAAGAAATTGGCAGGAACCATGCTTGCCCTTCTCGCAGCATCCACACTTGCAATGTCAGGCTGCGGAGCAGGAAACGGCGGAGCACGTACAACGGCAGCAGCGGAATCGGGAAGCGAGACTACGACAGCTGCTTCCGAAACTAAGTCAGCGGATACCGTTAACTCCAGTGCAAATGCAAGCGAGGCGGATCAGGCGGCAGCGGATCATGTAGCGGATTTGATTGATGCGATTTATGTTAAGGAGCGGACGGAGGATACGGACAAGCAGTGCCAGGAGGCAAAAGCAGCCTGGGATGCCCTTACCGACGTACAGAAACAGCTTGTTAAGGGGGAATTTGCTGATCCGGAATATTTTGGCAGAGACACCGGAGACGCATCCAAGGATGATCCGTTAAATCAGGACGGCATCGGAGAAAACGAGCTTCTGGTTGTGAGCTTCGGCACTTCCTTTAATGACAGCCGCGCAAAGGACATCGGCGGTATTGAAAAAGCTCTGCAGGAAGCATTCGCAGGATGGTCCGTGCGGAGAGCGTTTACCTCGCAGATCATCATAAATCACGTGGAGGCGCGGGACGGCGAATGCATTGATAACGTGGAGCAGTCGCTTGCGCGTGCGGTAAACAACGGTGTCCAGAATCTGGTGGTGCAGCCGACGCATCTGATGCACGGAGCGGAATACGACGAGCTTGTTGAGACAGTGGATAAATATCAGGACAAGTTCAAGACGATTCAGGTAGCAGAGCCTCTCCTTGGCGAGGTTGGCGCAGATGGAACGGTAGTCAATCAGGACAAGGAGGCGGTCGCCAAGGCAATCACCGACACGGCGGTCAAGGCGGCAGATTATGACAGTCTTGATCAGGCGGAACAGGACGGTACTGCATTTGTCTTTATGGGACACGGTACAAGCCACCAGGCAGCTGTGACTTATGATCAGATGCAGTCGCAGATGCAGGCACTTAAATATGTCAATGTTTATATAGGTACAGTGGAAGGCAAGCCTGAGGATACCAGCTGCGAGAGTGTTATTAAAAAGGTTAAGGATGCCGGCTATAAAAAGGTTGTGCTGCGCCCACTGATGGTCGTGGCAGGTGATCACGCCAACAATGACATGGCAGGCGATGACGCGGAGTCATGGAAGAGCCAGTTTCAGGCTGCGAATGCATTTGACTCTGTAACGTCGCAGATCGCTGGGCTCGGAGAGATCCCGGAGGTGCAGCAGATTTATGTTTCCCATGCCAGGGAAGCTGTCAATGCAGTGCCCGAAGGCAATGGCAATACAGTCTCAGCGACAGCATCAGCGTCCCTGGAGGATGGCACCTACAGCGCAGACTTCAAGACGGACAGCGCGATGTTCCATGTGAATGAGGCATTGGATGGCAAGGGTACGCTTACCGTCAAGGATGGAAAGATGACGATCCATGTAAGCCTCACCTCGGAAAACATCGTGAATCTTTTCCCCGGCACCGCGGAGGACGCGCAGAAGCCGGGGGCTGCACTGCTCCAGCCGGTAAAGGATACGGTGAAATACAGCGATGGCACGACGGAAACCGTCAACGGCTTTGACATTCCCGTACCCGCAATCGGGGAGGATTTTGATTGTGCACTACTCGGTACCAAAGGCAAGTGGTACGACCACAAAGTGAACGTCACAAACCCCGTGAAGCGATGAGGTGGGGCGATGGATTCATCCGTTTTATTTTGCCTCAAGGAATTTCGGATGATCTATCTCAAATAAAAACGGATATAAGCAAAAACAAAACAAGAAGCGTCGGCAGTGTTGCCGGCGCTTCTTGTTTTGAAAACTAAAAAACAGGTTTATTTCAATGTATTACGCACAAATTTACACTAGCTTGATTGGTACACCACTGTCCTGGATGGCGGCTCGCATGTTATCAGAGAGTCCGGAATCGGTTATAAACAGTGAAATATCATTCAAATCACAGATTTTTGCCAGGCTGGCACTTCCAAATTTACTGGAATCAGCCAGTACTATAGTACGGCTTGAAATCTTCAGAAATTGTATCTGCATTTTTACTTCGTTCAGACGTTGATCCGTACATCCGACGACAGGGTCCACTCCTGTGGCGCTCATGAAGTAGGTGTCAATGTGCAGATGACTTAATAATGGCGAGATGTCATTTACAATGGAATATTCATCGTTATTCAGGACTCCGCCGGGCAGGATAATTGTGAAATGCGGATTACGGGCAAGAACCATAGCATTTTGGATAGAATCGGTAATAATTGTAAGGGCTTGGAATTGTCTCAAGAGTTCTAATGCCATAAGCTGACTTGTACTGCCGTAATCAAGCCCAATGATCTGATGTTCATGCACCATGGAAGCAGCTGCCTGTACAATTCTCAGCTTTTCCTCACGATGCCGTATATCACGTTCCTCCAGAGGGATGTATTCCAAGGTAGTTTCGGAGGAGCTTTCCTTCATGAAATTTGGACCGGGAATCGCTCCTCCGTGAACTCTGAGAACCATGCCATCCTGTGAAAGAAGTTCCAGATCCTTCCGAATGGTTTCAGAGGAAACATTCAATCGTTCTTTTAAATCAGCAGTATGTACAATTCCTTTTTTTTGAATGAGATCGAGAATCATATCCTGTCTCTCTTTTAAGAGCATTGCATTGTTCTCCTTTCAGAATACTTTTCTGCTCTCTATAGCATAATTATTATGACAAGACTTTTTGAAATCATAAAAAGAAAATTAGAGCATTATGCTTTCAAAAAACATTAATAATATCATAACACAACAAAACACAATTAAAAAGCAAAAAGAATGCACAAAAACGCAGATATCAACTTGTTAAATACAACAAAAGTTGTGAAATATTGGATTTAATGCTTGCAAAAGCCAATACTTGTGACTATTGTATGTGAAGAAGCAAAGAAAAACACAATCTATACACAGAAAAATGCAAGTGAAAGGAGATTTACAGATGGATTCAGCAACAAAAACAAAGGTGCTTAGAGCTGCACCAAACAGATGGCTGGTGTTTTGCATTTTGACATTATCCGGTGGAGTTGCATTCAAGCTTTCTTCTATTAAGGATATGTTTTATGTGCCAATGCAGCAGTTTATGGGACTTAGCAACACGCAGATTGGTGGAGCGCTTAGTGTATACGGTATAGTACAGACCATAGGATTGATCGTTGGTATTTATGTTTGCGACATCATCAGTAAAAAATATATGATTGGCGGAGGACTGATTGGTATTGGACTGACCGGACTTTATCTGGCTACATTCCCGACTTATGCAGGCTTTCTTGCGGCGTTTGGTCTGCTTGCAATACTTGGAGAAGTGATTTACTGGCCGGTTCTATTAAAGGCAATACGACTGCTTGGAGATGAAAAAACACAAGGTCGGATGTTTGGCTTTCTGGAAATGGGACGCGGCATTGTAGATGTCATTGTTGCCACCAGCGCAGTTGCCATTTTTCATGGAATGGGAGAGAATGCGGCTGCCCTGCGGGCAGGTATTTTATTTCTCGCTATTGTCACCATGGCATGTGGAGCGCTCTGTCTGATATTTGTGCCTAATGATGAAAAAAGAGTGGATCACAGCGGAAAAGAAGTCAGCAGAACAAAAGCTGCCTTTAGTGGGATGATTGAAGCATTAAGAAGTCCTGATATCTGGGCAGTTGCAATCAATGGGTTTGTGGTTTACTGCGTATACTGCGGACTTACATATTTTATTCCATTTCTTAATCAGATTTATTTTCTTCCGGCAACAGCGGTTGGACTTTATGGTATTATTAATCAATATGGATTAAAAATTATCGGAGGCTCTGTGGGCGGATTCATGTCGGATAAAGTGCATCATTCCGCAGCAAAGCATATTCGTGCAGGATTTCTAGTTTGCATCATTGCGATGGTTTTGTTTATGCTGATTCCTCATCAGGCACTGGGGCAGAGCGGCAGGTGGTATATCGGCGCACTTTGCACATTGGCGTTTGGAGCGATTGTATTTACGATGAGAGCTGTATTTTTTGCACCGATGGATGAGGTTAAGGTGCCAAAGGAGATAACTGGTGCAGCTATGAGCTTATCTTCTCTGGTGATCTATTTACCAAATTCTTTTGCATACCTGATGTACGGAAACATTCTCGATCGCTATAGCGGCATGGCTGGTTTCCGGATTGTCTTCTGCATTATGATCGGATGGGCAGTTGTCGGACTGGGTGTTTCTACATATTTAATTCACAGGATTAAGCTGCATCAGCAGGATTTATAAAGAAGGAGGTAAATACATTATGTTGAAAATAGGACTGGATACAGAAAGCTTGCATCTATGGCTTCAAAATAAAAAAATGGATATTTTTGGCTATATTGAGACGGCACATCGACTTGGATTTGAGGGGGTTATGATAAATCTGATCAAGGATTATAATCTTGATCCGGAATGGGGAACGCTTGGAAGTAATGATCCTGAACACCTGCGCAAGGTAAAGGCGTTGCTTGATCAGTATAATATGTATGTAGAGCTTGCTACCAAGGGTATCGGATATGAACATCTCAAAAAAATCATTGCAGTTGCAGATGCTCTTGGTGCAGATGTGATCCGTACATATATTCCGATTACTTTAAACAACGATATGATCGGAAATAGTGGTGGTGAAGGATTATATGATCCGTCTAAGGTAAGAGGAGATTTTGACCCGCTGGTTTTTGATGAAGCAGCTATGGAACTAACCAAAATTATCCCACTGCTCAAGAGGTCGAGGATCAAGATAGGACTTGAGAATCATGAGTATGAAACTTCGGAAGAACTGGTTCGCGTGATTCGCAAGATCAACTCTCCGTGGATTGGATTGCATTATGATTTCGGCAATTCCATGATGGCATGGGAGGAACCAGTTCAGGCGGCTGAAAATATGGCACCATATACAGTGAGTACCCATTTCAAAGATCATATTATTATTCCCTGTCCAGAGGATCGGTTCCAGTATGTAGTTTGCGGTGTCCCGGCGGGTGAAGGAAATATCGACTTAAAGCAGTGCTTAAAAATTTTATTGGATAAGTCAACGGTAACGCGTCTTACGGTTGAAATGTGCTATCCATATTGCGCACAGTTTAAGAGAACTCCGGGAACAGGGGGAGTCAAAGCTGTAGGAGAAGGCTGCTTTAAGATTGAGCAGCCACTGTATGATTATAATTTGATGAAACCATCACAATATTATTATCCACAGGAAGTTTCCAAAGAGCTTTTGGAGGAACTTTTAAAGAAACAGATGGATGGTGTCAGCAAGAGTCTGACTTGTGTTAAACGCTTAATGGAAGAAATAAATCCGGCATTCTGAAAGGAGCATAAGCATGGAACAGATACAGAAAATACTGGAAACCTTTGATTCTTGGCTTTGGGGTAACTGGCTGCTGTTCGTGCTTTTGGGTGTAGGTGTTTTATATACTGTGATTACTGGCACAGTGCAGCTCAGGCATTTTCCATTGATCATGAAAAAAACACTGGTAGAGCCTGTTTTTGGAAAAAAACGAAATAAAACCAGTGATGGCGCTATTACTTCCTTTCAGGCGCTGTGTACTGCACTCGCGTCCTGTGTTGGAAGCGGTAATATTGTAGGAGTGGCGACAGCTGTTATGACCGGTGGACTTGGAGCGCTGTTCTGGATGTGGGTTGCTGCTTTTGTTGGCATGGCTACAAAATACGGAGAAATTATACTTGGTATTCTCTATAGAAAAAAAGATTCAAATGGAGACTGGCAAGGCGGACCAATGTATTATATAGCAGATGGCCTTCACATGAAGTGGCTGGCAAATATCTGTGCATTTGCCATGGTGCTTCAAATTATCAGTGCTAATTTTATCCAGTCTAATACTGTCGCGGGGGTCACGCAAAGTAATTTCCATATGGCACCATGGCTGAGTGGAATCATGCTTACAATATTGCTGTTTATCGTAGTTACTGGTGGATTAAAGAGACTTGCCCATATAACAGAGAGACTGGTTCCTTTTATGGCATGCTTATATGTTTTTGGAGGACTGCTGATTATTCTGATCAATATTACTAAAGTACCGGAAGTATTTTTGAATATTGCCCGAAGTGCATTTGGCATGGATGCTATTACAGGAGGTGTGGCTGGTAGTATGACTGCCGCCATGCAAAGAGGTATTTCCAGGGGACTCTATTCTAATGAGGCAGGCGAAGGCTCCGCACCTGTAATTCATTCCTCTGCAGATGTTGAACATCCTGTACAGCAGGGTCTGACAGGTGTCACCGAAGTTTTTTTAGATACCTTTGTAATATGCACGATTACGGGACTTGTGCTTGGAGTTACAGGAGTTATTGACAGCGGAGAACCGGCGAGTGTGCTGGCAATTTATGCATTCGCCTCCGTATGGAAACCGTTACGCTATCTTGTTGTCATCAGTCTGCTCCTTTTCTGTACATCAACCTTGATGGGTCAGTGGTATTTTGGATATGTAGGACTATCCTATTTGAGAGGACATAAGCTGGCTGATAAATTTAAATATGTTTTCCCGCTATTCTGCATTTTTGGAGCACAGATGGAGAGCAGTCTGGTGTGGACTGTTCAAGATATTGCATTGGCATTTCTGACATTGCCAAACATCGTAGCCTTGCTTGTGCTTTGGCCAAAGGTGAGAGCAGCGACGAAAGACTTTTTTACTAATCCAAAGTACATATCCTACCGGACATAGAAGATGTCGAAATGCACAGTATTTCACTTGGGCTGATAATAGAAAAGCGGAGTGCCATCAAGTAAGGAGATGACACTCCGCTTTTTCATAAATAGAAAACTCTTAAGAATCAGAAATTATGTATCTCAAATAGTGACTGGATTAACCTGATGAGCGACTGCCTTTTACTCTTCATAATCATAATAATTCTTAGCAGTCAATTTGCCATCAATAAGCATCGGCTTGCCGAGCGCATAGACGCTGTCCAGCGTAAGATCCTGATTCAGCAGTACAAGATCAGCATCAGAACCGGCAGCAATGTGTCCCTTTTTAGGATACAGATCCAGAGCAGAAGCTGGGTTCTTGGTTACAATGCAGAGCGCATCGGACATGGAAACACCTTCATCCCGGATCAGGTGACGGATTGTGTCAAACAGTGTTACCATCTTGCCGATTCCCATTCCGACAACACGGGTGTGATCCTCATTCCATTTCGGGAAGCTGCCGTTAGAATCCGTGCTGAGTGTCAGCTGTCTCAGAGGAATGCCAAGATTCAGAGCCTTTTTCAAGTTGTGCGCAGTCACTTCGGTTCTGATACCGGATGTGAAGTCCAGATATCCGCCGGCTTTGCCGAATGCCTGTGCGCTCGGCTCATCAATATTGACATGCGTCGGACGGAAGCTTGTAATCGGAAGGTCAGTCGTATTAACGATATCGAGAAGCATACCATACGGATTTTTACCACGTCCGGTATGCAGATGCACAAAGCCCGGCTTATGCGACAGAAATCCTGCGTCTCTCACATGGCAGGCAAGGCGGACAAGCTCATCCTTGGTGATATAAGAACCACGTGCTTCCGCAATGGCAAGCTTGACACCGATAACCTCATCAATAAAAGCGACATCCTTTTCCGGAGTCCCGGTAAGATTTACAGAAGGATAGCAATACGAGCCTGTGAGACAATAGGCAGTCATGCCCTGTTCCTTCAATGCCTTAGTCCTTGCTACCAGTGTTTCGATGCTTTTGGCGTGATGATCCGTGCCCAGCAGTCCAACTACGGTCGTAACGCCATAACGTACACAGTCGGTCATCTGGATTTCGCGAATGAGACTTGCAAAGCCGTCCTCGCCGCCTCCTCCGATAATATGGACATGCTGGTCTATAAAGCCCGGAACAAGATATTTCCCGGCAGCATCTACAATCTCCAGTTCCTCAGGATCCCAGTCAAAAGATATGTGCTCGGACACCTTGATAATTTTATCATTACATAATAGAAGATCCTTTACTCCCAGATCCTCGGGTGCAAAAATGTGAGCTTGCCGAATCAGTCGAAACATGGAACGTTTTCTCCCTTCTAATGTACAATCGAAACAGGATGCAGTCGCGAAGCTTTACTTTATTATATGCATGCATCATGAAAGCATCTTTGATGTAACGTGCTTATTTTAGCACAAAATTATTGAAGTGAATGTAAGAATTATCATCCTATAATCAATTATGTAAATTCGCAAAACATAAAAAACTGCTTGACAGTAATGCGCCCAGGTGGTAGTTTAGATGAGTTCGCCAAACGACGGACACAAAAATCGTAAGGATCAAGAGAATATAATATAAAAGAGCGTATGACCGCTACTGCGATCAGCTCCAGAGATTCAAAAAATCCTTCAAAAAACTGCTTGACAGTTTCAAAGCTACCTGCTAATATATACAGGCTGTCGCGAAACAGACGAGAGCAAAACGGAACCTTGAAAATCAAAGATCGAATAATACACAGACC
>NZ_JBQHUZ010000010.1:0-99463 GCF_052064775.1 Oribacterium sp. HCP28S3_H8
CAAAACGGGATTTTCGTTTACAAAAGGGGAATCTCGCTTACAAAACAGGAATCTCATTTACAAAATGGGATTCTTGGAGTACAAACGGGACTCTCGGGTTGCTATTTACCTAAAGCTTACAAAATCGCAGATCAAATACGATAGATTGCAATAAATAGAAACGATATGAAATGATATGAATCCAAATACTTAAAATTGACAAATTGAGCAAAAAACTCCTGATTTTCAGTCGATTTATGGATTGTATCTCTGAGACGCTTCTATTATGATAGGCACGTGAGTTGAGAGATGACTCATTTAAAAAAGGTAATGATTGTTTTTACATAAGAAAGCGAGGAATTAAAATGAAAGTAGGATTTCTTGGACTTGGTATTATGGGACGTCCGATGGCTAAGAACCTTGTAAAGGCAGGCCATGATGTAATGGTTTTTGACTTTAAGCAGGAGGCTATTGACGATCTTGTATCCTGCGGCGCTAAGGCTGGTAAGTGCGGCAGAGATCTGGCTGAGTTTGCAGACGTTGTAATTACAATGGTTCCGAACTCTCCTCATGTTCGTGCAGCTGTATTTAACAAGGATGGTCTTGCAGAGGGCTTCCGCAAGGGTGAGTCTATCCTCATTGATATGTCTTCTATCGATCCGGTTGAGTCAAAGAAGATCGGTGCAGATCTTGAGAAGATCGGCGTAGATATGCTGGATGCTCCTGTTTCCGGTGGTGAGCCAAAGGCTATTGACGGAACTCTTTCTGTCATGGTTGGTGGTAAGAAGGAGAGCTTTGATAAGTACTATGATCTCCTTATGGTTATGGCAGGTTCTGTAGTTTATGTTGGACCTTTGGGATCCGGCAACGTTGCAAAGCTTGCTAACCAGATGGTTGTAGCTGCCAACATCGGTATTGTTGCAGAGGCTCTTACCTTTGCCAAGAAGGCCGGTACAGATCCTGAGCTTGTATATCAGGCAATCCGCGGCGGTCTTGCAGGCTCCACAGTTATGGATGCCAAGGCTCCGATGATGCTTGCAGGCAACTACAAGCCAGGCTTCAGAATTGATCTGCACATCAAGGATCTTACCAATGCTCTGAATGCCGCACATGCCATCAATATGCCGGTTCCTATGACCGCTCATATGATGGAGGTTATGCAGGAGCTTAAGAACCATGATGAGGGTTCCTGCGATCACGATGATATCGTTAAGTACTATGAGAGAATGACTGGCGTATCCATCGTTAAGGACAACAAGTAATTTCATCAGAGCTGCGAGAGCATTTCTGAATTATGAGTAAGGAAGCCCGGCACCCGAGCGTTATTGTATCGACGTCGGGTGCCGGGCTTTTTGCATCCAAAATACGAATTTATATTTTCTGCGTGTAAATTCTTCTGTGAAAGGATCAGTAATATGAATACAGATTTTATTAAGGGCGTTGTTGTCCCGATCATCACCGTCATCGACAAGGATGAAAAAATCGATGAAGCCGGTATGAGGAAACAGGTTGACTTTGTGATCAATGGTGGACTGCAGGGTATCCTGGCATTTGGCTCCAATGGTGAGTTCTACCAGATTGAGGAAGACGAAATGGAGCGAGGTCTTAAGATCATGGTAGATCAGGCGGACGGCAGAGTACCTGTATATTTTGGCATTGGTGCGATCAATACCAAAAAGGCAGTACGGCTTGCCAAGATGGCGGTTGCCAATGGCGCAGCATGCGTTTCTGTACTGCAGCCGATGTTCCTTAAGCCGACACATGATGAGCTGTATCTGCATTTTAAGACGATTGCAGAGGCAATTCCGGAGACTCCAGTGCTTCTTTATAATAACCCCGGACGTGTAGGATACGGTATGACTGCAGATCTTGTCACCGAGCTTGCACATGATGTAGACAATATTGTAGGTATGAAGGATACCTCCGGTGACATCACTCTGACAGAGGAGTGTGTCCGCAGAAACCGTGATGTAAATTTCAAGGTCTTTGGAGGTAAGGATACCCTGCTTTATGCATCCCTCTGCGTTGGTGCTGTCGGCGGCGTATGTACCGCTGGTAACTTTATGCCAGGTCTCATCGAGGATGTATATCAGAAATTTGCAGCCGGAGATTTTGAGGGCTCACGCGAAGCACAGTTCAAGCTTAATCCGGTTCGTCTTGCGATGGATAAGGCTTCGTTCCCTGTGGCAGCCAAGGATATGGCTAACATTCGCGGTCAGGAGGTTGGCGACCCGTATCTTCCGTCACTTCCGACCACCAATGCGGCAACACTTGAGTATTTTAAAAAGGTTATGAAAGAGGCAGGGCTGATCTGACAGATCCCCCGTTTATCTATGTGAGGCAGTGAGACGGGAGTCCCGCTGCCTTTTATGTTAAGAGACAGATTTGTTAAGAGGTAGATTATGAAGCATAATGTATTACTTGCCAACGGTGTAACGGTCCCGGCGCTTGGACAGGGCACCTGGTATCTTGGAGAGCAGCGGAACCGCCGGCAGCAGGAGATTGAAGGTATCCGAAAGGGTGTGGAAGCCGGCATGACGCTGATAGATACAGCGGAAATGTATGGCAACGGCGCTGCGGAGGACATGCTGGGTGAGGCGATCAGCACACTGGACCGCTCTCAGCTGTTTCTTGTTTCCAAGGTTCTGCCCGGAAATGCAGGAGGCACGCGGATGCGTCGCGCTCTGGAGGGAAGTCTCTCCCGCATGGGTGTGAAGTATCTGGATCTGTATCTCTATCACTGGAGAGGCCGGTATCCGCTGCAGGAAACGGTAGACCGCCTTGAGGAGCTTAAGGCTGAGGGGCTGATCAAGGCCTGGGGCGTTTCCAATTTTGACATTGATGATATGGAGGAGCTCTGGAGACTTCCGGGAGGCCAGAACTGTCTTGTGAATCAGGTGCTCTACCATACCGGCTCCCGCGGAATTGAGTACTCTTTGCTTCCGTGGATGCTTAAGCATAATGTGGCTCTTATGTCATACTGTCCGCTCGCACAGGCGGGGTCTCTCAGAAATGGGCTTTTCCGTAACCGGACACTCGTGGAGCTTGCGGAGAAATATCATGCGACGGTACCGCAGATTCTGCTGGCATGGAACATTCGCAATGGACACACGATCGCAATCCCGAGAAGCTCAAAGGCAGAGCATACCTTGGACAATGCCAAGGCGGACCAGATCATACTCACAGCCGAGGATCTTGCGGCAATTGACCGGGCATATCCGGCTCCGACACATAAGGAATATCTCGACATGCAGTAGAGGGCACAAATCAGTTTTTTTGATAATATTGTTTCAGTTCTTTGATGGCGGCATCCAGTATGGGGGATGCCGCCATTTTTTGATAGATGCAGACAAGATTAAAATAATAAGGCTCAGAAAAAGAAACGAGAGTCAGAGAGTCTTTTTTCAACAGTGAGCGTGGCAGGATGGTGTTGCAGATACCTTGAGTTACCAGCGTAAGCGAAATGGATATGTCGTTACTTTCCGCATAGATTTCCGGATATTGGTTAAGCTGGGAAAAGATCCGATTGCACATTTCTCTGAGATAGGAGTGCTCTGCAGGGAGAACCATTGGCAGATTTATATTTATTGTTTGTGAGCCGGAAACAATGACAAGCTCATCTCTTAGGACCTGTGTATAGGTGTAAAAATCCTGCTGCTGATAAATATCGGGAATCAGTGCCATGTCTATAGTTCCCAGGGAGAGCGCATTGCGTGTGCCCTCTGTGGTGTCACTTGAAACTTCAATTACAGCCTGAGAAAACTGTTTCCGGAGAGCTGGCAGAACATCGAGATAGATGTCGGACTGAAGATAAGGCGCAATAGAAAAGTGGAAACGAAGCACTTTGTTTTCCGAGAGAAGATCCATCTGTGCTTTTGCCAGACTTTCTGTACGTAGAATTGTACGTGCACCGTTCAGGTAGATTTTACCGGCATCGGTCAGTACCATGCGGCGTCGCTCCTCTCGGAAAAGAGGAGGAAGTCCTTCTTTTTTTAATTTCGCTAGCTGTTGGGAAAGAGCGGACTGGGTAATAAAGAGCCGATCAGCGGCAGCTGAAAGCTGGCCTGCCTCGGCAATTGCGATAATGTATTGAAGCTGTCTGGTATCCATTAAATGCCTCCAAATTCTTGAATGATGCTTCGGGAAATTTTATTGAAATAGATATTCATGCCGGCATTGGTATTACACATGCCGGAGTCACGCAGCAGGAGGAATATAAAGTAGCGTTCTTCTGTGCTCAGAATTCTGCCTTTTTTATAAAATATGCCGATAAAGCTTTGCACTGGAGGCCAGGTGGAGAAATAGACTCGGTTCTCGTGCGCTTTGCAGAAAGAACGGGGAATGAACCCGATCCCGATGCCGCTTTTCAGCATTTCATTCACAAGGATTGCGCTGTTGCTTTCATACACAATGGTCGGCGTAAAGTGATAGCGTTCCATGTAGGCTTCGATTAATTTCCGGTTTGTTGTACCGGAACCCCACATTACAAAAGGTGCATCTGACAGATCTGTAAAATTGATGACTGGGAAAAAGTCACCGGAATCATTACTTCGTGCCGCAGCAGGATGTGACAGCGGTACTGCAAGACACATGGGCTCATAAGATGAGGAAGCAAAAGAAAACAGCTCTTCGTCTTTAGGCAGCAGGGATCCGATGGCAAGATCCAGTTGACCTGAGAGAAGATCGGATTTCATATCTGTCATATATTCCTCTTTTAAATTTACCTGTATTTCCGGGTACCGGTCATTGAAGCTATGAAAGATCCGGCTGAAAACCTGAGTTCCGCGGTAAGGAGTAACACCTACATTGAGGAAACGTTGAGCAGGGGCATGGAGCCTTGAAATGGCGGCTAAAGTGCGCTGCTCAGTCTCCAGCATTTTGCGACAGGCGGTCAGATAGATTTTGCCGGCTTCTGTGGGGATATAAGTTTTCTGGACTTTATCAAATAGCTTGTGCTCCGCTTCAAGCTCGGCAGATATAAGAAACTTGGTTAAGGCGGGCTGTGAGATTCCCAGACTTTGCGCGGCCTTGGACAGAGTTTTATATTGTTCGATTGCGATCAGATAATTACAGGTCTTAGTATTCATGTAAAAGATTTATAACCTTTGCTAATAAATATGATAACTATTTCAGGATTGTTTGCCTTAGGCCCGCAACGTATAATAAGGACAATATGAAACGTCAGTGAAAGCGCTGCGGTTAAGAATATACTAAGTATAATACAGCAGATGATACAATAAAAGTGGTATTTTGTATGAGGATTTATCTGCTGAAATAATAACTAATACTTATATTTTATCGGCTTTTTTTCATGGGAGGATTTTTATGAAAAAGAAACTTGTATCAGGACTTGTCCTTGCGGCAATGTCAATGAGCGTACTGGCAGGATGCGGAAACAGTTCTACACCTAATGCGGGAACTACGGCAGCAGCATCTACAGCAGGAACTACAGCATCAGCAGATGCCAAAACAACTGATAGCAGTGCAGCAGCAGAGACTGGTTCAAAAGCTGCATCCGGAGATGCTGCAAGTGTTGATGTCAGCTCAGTATGGCCGGATGGGACAACCGTGTATGTGGATGTACCGGCAAAAGCAGGTGGTGGTACGGATCTATATACTCGTTATCTGACACAGGCACTCCAGGAGGTATGTCCAAAGGTTAATTTCGTGGTAACAAACTATGATACCGGTGAAGTTGGCATGCAGCATACCAAGAATGCCAAGCCAGATGGCAAGACACTAAATGTTTCTCATGGCGGCGGAATCATCCAGTATTTTACCGGAGCATCGCAGACTTCTATGAAGGATGACCTTACGGTTGTTGGTCTCGTAAATCAGGGCGGTCCGCAGGCAATTATCGCTAATCCGGATGCAGAATATACAAACTTCACCGAACTTGCCGACTATATCAAAGCACATCCGGGAGAGCTGACGGTAGGATGCTCACTGGGTGGTACAACGCAGGTGCTCTTCACTTCTCTTATTGAGGAGTTGGTCGGTGACACAAAGCTGGTTAATTTTGTACAGTGCTCTTCGGAAGCAGATAAGCTGACACAGGTTGCCTCCAAGGCTATCAACATTGCAAACTGTTCGATTCCTAACGCCAAGGACTATGATGCAGATGGGAAGCTGACAATCCTCGGTACCCTTGGCCCAAAGGCATCTACACTCGAGTCAATGAGTGAACTGTTAGGTGAGGATCTGGATAAGAAATTTGCGTCTACAGTTGAGCAGGGTGTGAACTGTACCTGGGATTCTAATTATTATCTGCTTGCTCCTGCGGGCTTATCGGATGAGGCGGCACAGGCAATCAATAGTGCGGTTATGGCAGCAGAAAAGCAGCAGTCCTTTACAGATGGCAATAAAAAGATGGCAACATTTGCAGAACCGGTAAATCTGGAGGATGCAAGAGCAGCATTTGATAAAGAATGGTCTTCACTTGATGAGCTTGTCGGATCCATGGGACTTAAAAAGAGATAATCTGTACAGGTAAGTAGCTTTGAGTTCTGTATCATAATGCCCGGTGCGCTTTATGCCGCCGGGCATTTCTCAGAAAGGGGATGGACATATGAAAAAGATAAATCGTACGTATGTTATGGGAGTATTTACACTTATCGTCGCCGCCTTGATAGGATATGGCACGTCCAAGGTCCCGGAGATGCTTGTATCCAATGAACCAGGTCCAAGACTATTTCCGTATATTTCTGCCATTGGCCTTGCGGTGTTTGCGGTTCTGTCCATGATATTTGACGGTCCGGGAGAGGATAACAAACCGTATCTTGATCATGCCGGATATATCAGGCTGATCGTGATCATGGCAGAGTGTCTCGCATTTGCCGTTTTTATGAATCTGATCGGATTCTGGATCACCGGAGTGGCAGGACTTTTTGCTTTTATCTGGACACTCAAAGGAGACAAAAAAATCAATGTGGCAGTCTGCCTGATTTTCTGCATTGTTTTGTCAAGTATCTGCTATTTTGGATTTACCAGAGGCTTTAACATTCCACTGCCGAAGGGTAGTATTTGGGAGTCCGTAGGTATTTCTATGATATAAGCGAGGAAGGAGACTGAAAATGGCTGATTATTTAACTGCGTTAGGCACTCTGATGCAGCCGATGAATTTCATCATGATGTACATCTGTACCGTTGTTGGCGCAATCCTCGGCGCAATTCCAGGACTGTCTGGTGGACTGGGGATTACGTTGATCCTTCCGATGACCTTTGCCATGAGTACCGAGCTTAGCTTTTCCATGCTGGTCGGAATGTATGTTGGAGGTGTGTCCGGATCATTTATTGCAGCGGTGCTTGTAGGCATTCCGGGATCAGGCGCTTCCATCGCCACCTGCTACGATGGTTATCCGATGACTAAAAAAGGTAAGGCCGGCAAGGCTCTGTCGATTGGTATCACCGCATCGTTCCTTGGTACATTTATCTCAATCATTGTGGCAACTCTTTGCTCGACGTATATCGCGGATATTGCTTTGAAGCTTGGCCCATGGGAATATTTCTCGCTTTGTCTGATGGCGATTACCATGGTTGTCGGATTATCCAACGGCTCTGTTTTCAAAGGCATGATTGCAGCATTTTTAGGACTGTTTTTTGCATGTGTCGGTACCGATTCTGTCACCAATCAGATGAGATTTACCTTTGATAACTATAACTTATTTGGGGGCATCAATGTGGTATGTCTTTTGATGGGTACATTTGCACTGCAGCAGGTTGCAACAAGCTATGCCAAGGGTGAGCAGGAAATGCCTAAGGTTGACAGTCAGGGACTATCTGGACTGGGCCTGACATTAAAGGATTTTAAAGACAATTTCCGAGTCATCTGTGTTTCGATGCTCATTGGACTGTGGATTGGATTTCTGCCTGGTATGGGTTCCGGTATTTCCAATATCATTGCATATGGACAGGCAAAGAAGATGTCAAAGCATCCGGAACTGTTTGGAACCGGTGTGGATGAAGGCGTCTGGGCAACAGAGGTTGCTAACAATGCTGGTGTGGGAGGGGCCATTATCCCGATGATCTCACTAGGTATTCCGGGAGATTCGACTACGGTACTACTCATGTCTGCCATGACGATTCATGGACTGCAGCCGGGTCCGATGTTTATCCAGACCAATCCGGTGCTGGCAGATCTGATTTTTGCAACGGTCCTTATTTCAGCAATTGCAATTTTTATTACAGAGCTGTTCACCAAGAAATTCTTCCCGCTTCTTTTGAGAGCACCGTATCATTACTTATATAGTGCAATTCTGGTAATTGCTTTCATGGGAGCTTTTTCCGCAACGACTTCTATGTTTTCGGTTTATCTGGTATTGTTCTTTGGACTTGTCGGGGTTATTATGGATTTCTTTGGACTGCCGATGACTCCGCTGATGCTTGCTTTTATCCTGGGTGGTAAGATTGAGAGCTATTTCCGTATGGGCGTATCATATGGTAAGGGTGATTATTCTCTATTCTTTACCCGTCCCATCTCGTTGATCTTTATCATTATAACGATCTATAGCTTATTTGGACCGCTGGTACGCAAAGTTCTCAAAGCGCATAAGGCAAAGACTGCTTGAAGTGCAGAGAATTGACTGATGTATTTTAAGGCAAATTAAGTGTAATTGACGAGATCTGTAAATTCAGGAAAGGTGGTAAGCGACATGCTTACAGAGGAAAGAAAGGCAGTGCTGATTGAAGCATTGCGCGGACATAGCGTTGCGGTGGAACATATTACAGAGGAGTATAGTAAATATCTGGAGAGCTGTGCCCGAGAGGAGATTACATTGGAAACCTCCGGTGGGGCGATGAAGGTATATGTGTTTACTGCTAAGAATCGTATAGAAAACTGTCCGGTTTATATTAATGTGCACGGCGGCGGTTTTGTACGCCCGCATGAAAAAAGAGATGAGATATGGTCATGCAAGGTTGCGGACGCCCTTAAGGGTATTGCGGTAGATCTTGATTACAGCCTTGCTCCGGAATACCCATATCCTACTGCGGTAAATCAGTGTTATGACGCTGTGAAATGGGTGTTTTCTATGCTGACGAGCTGGGATGCTGATCCAAAGCGTGTCTCCATGGGAGGCTACAGCGCTGGAGCTAATCTTACGGCAGTTACCGCGCTTAAAGCCAATGAAACAAAGGAGTTCAGACTCTGCTGCGAGGTTTTGGGATATGGGTGCTTTGATATGGCAACGAATCCTTCAGATAAACCGGATGCAGAGCACAATCTGATCCCTGCGGAGCGGGGACGCATGTTTAATGAGTGTTACACGGAGCTGGACCCGGAAAAACTGGCATCACCTTATTGCAGCCCAATTAAGGCAGATGAAAAGATGCTTCGTGGCCTTCCGGATACACTCATAATTGCAGCAAGCCGTGATAATTTTCGTTTTGAAGACGCTGACTATGCCAGGAAGCTGTTCCTGGCGGGGGTTAAAGTGACGGCAAAAGTATTTCCGGATGCAGATCATGGTTTTATCATTCATTGCTCCGGACCATGGCAGGAAGGGCAGCAGTTGATTATTAAGTATCTCCAGTCTGCAGGCCTGTAAATATTTGTTAATCCTCTCTTGGAAACCCGGGTAAGTCAAGTACTCACCCGAGTTTCCGGGGATTTGAACAGCAATATAAAGAAATTTATAGAAGTATAAAGAGATTATTTGGAAGGAAAATGTATGCGTACAATCATCGAACCGGGTAAAAAGCGTAAAAGCATCAATTTTATAGACAGTATAGTATATTCTAAGGTTAAGGATCTGAATGGAAATGATCTTGACCTTGAAATGTCTATTATGCTGCAAAATGGCAACAGTGAGATGCGCCTTGCCATGGGGGTTGCGGATGAGGAGGATAAGACTCCAAAACCTGCAATTTTGTGGGTGCCGGGAGGTGGATACCGCGGCTGCGATAAAAACCTGATGGTCGCCGAAATGGAATTTCTCGCCGATGCAGGATATGTGGTTGCATCAATGTATTACAGAAGTTCTGCAGAGGGACATATGCCGGATCAGATTATAGATGTAAAGACAGCCATCAGATTTTTGAGGGCGCATGCAGCAGAATATGAGATTGATCCAAAGCGTATAGGAATTATCGGACGCTCCGCAGGAGGACATCTTGCGGCTTTAGCAGATATGAATCTTGATCAATGGCATGAAGGTGAGTGGCTGGATTACAGTGACGAGGTACAAGCCTGCATTGATATGTTTGGGCCGGTGGACGTTCCGGGGCTTTTGCGTTTTGAAGAGCAGGAATATAACAGAGATCCGGAGCATTACCGGTGGAAAAACGTTGCCGAATCTCATGGTGGTGCTTTAATGGGAGGAGATTATAACGAGGATATGATCAAGAGAGCTGAGCGGATTAGCCCGCCATACTTGATCAATGACCGTATGGCACCGATTTTGATTCTGCATGGAGATGCGGATAAGTTGGTTCCGGTAGATATAAGTGAGGATTTTTACCAGAAAATTGTTGACGCCGGTCTGGAAGATCGTGCGGATTTGTATATCCTCCATAAAGCAGGACATGGAACCAAGGACTTTTTCCAGCCATCTGTCAAGAGACTTATGCTGCAGTTTTTTGATGATAAATTAAACCATAAAGTATGCTAGGGCAAATGCAAATAGATTAGAACAACGAGTGGACCACTGAAGCTGCAGGTGTGTCCACTCGCTTTTTTATTTATTCAGGTTGTCAAATCAGGCAGAATTGCATATAATAATGTTACAGACTGTAACATCAAAAAATTTAATTTTAAAGATTATAGAAAGGAATCCTGATAATTTATCAGAATGAGGTGACTGGATATGAGCAGCATAGGACATTCAGCAGCCAGATTAGCGGCATCTAAGGCAATTGACGTTGTGTTAAAAGACGTAGATAAGAACCGCGGGCAGGGTGTATGCAGACTGATTGATCTGATGGAAAAATATATGTCAGATGAAAAGCCGGATGTGGATTTTGATAAGGCACGGGATTTTGTCAATAATAAAGACAGTGTCTTAAATAAATACATTAACCGTGTGCTGAACGAGGTAGATCCACATGTATTAAAAACCTTGGCGTTGAATCTAGGATTTGAATCCTTTTTGTACGGAACAAAAACGATCCGTAAGATGCGTGCCAAGTACCATTGCAATGTTCCGTGGCTGATTCTGATGGATCCGACCAGTGCATGTAACCTGCATTGTACCGGATGCTGGGCTGCAGAGTATGGTAATAAATTGAATCTTACGCTGGAAGAAATGGATAGTGTGATCCGTCAGGGTAATGAGCTTGGCGTATATTTCTATATGTATACCGGTGGAGAGCCACTGGTGAGGAAGGCGGATCTTATTAAACTCTGTGAAATGCACCCGGATTGTGCGTTTCTTGCCTTTACCAATGGTACGCTTGTGGATCAAGCTTTCTGTGATGAGCTTAAGAGAGTCGGAAACCTGTATCTCGCGATCAGTCTTGAGGGATTTTCCGAAGTGAATGATTTACGGAGAGGGCAGGGAGTCTTTGGCAAAGTTATGCATGCCATGGATCTTATGAAGCAGAATGGTCTGGTTTTTGGTACATCCATCTGCTATACCTCTAAAAACTACGAGGTCGTTACAAGTGACGAATTTGTAGATCTTATGATAAATAAAGGCTGCAGGTATGCCATGTATTTCCATTACATGCCGGTTGGAAATGATGCGTCTCTTGAGCTTCTGCCGTCACCAGAGCAGAGAACCCTTGTCAAAAACAGGGTGCGTGAGATTCGTAGTCTGACAAAAGGCAAGGGTATCTTTACGATGGACTTCCAGAACGATGGAGAGTTTGTAGGCGGCTGTATCGCCGGAGGCAGAAATTATTTTCATATTAATGCCAATGGTGATGCAGAGCCGTGTGTGTTTATCCACTATTCCAATGCCAATATCCGGACCAGTAATTTACTTGAGATCCTGCACCAGCCGCTGTTTATGGCATACTATGAAAATCAGCCATTTAATAAGAATCATTTACGGCCATGCCCAATGCTGGAAAATCCGGAAATTTTACAGAAGATGGTGAAGGAAACAGGTGCCAGATCCACAGATTTACAGTCGCCGGAGTCTGCAGAACATCTTTGCAGGAAGTGTGAACCGTATGCAGAGCAGTGGAAACCATGCGCGGATAAGCTCTGGGCGGAAACAAAGGTTAAACCTAGTTCCTATGACAATTATAAGGATATGAAGTGACATGCATAATTTGATATATCAATACATGATGGAAAAAGAGAGAGGACGCCTGTATGCCGGATCAAGGCGTAGATAAAGTCACAGATAAAAGCATAAATAAAAGCACAGATAAAAGCCGGCAGAGCAATGCATTTGTGAAACAGAAAATGTATGCAGCCTTACTTCGTCTCCTCCGGAGTAAGGCATTCTCCACCATCAGTGTTTCCGACCTGACGTCTGAAGCGCAGGTTTCGAGGATGTCTTTCTACCGGAATTTTAATTCCATAGAGGATATTTTAACAGAGCATCTGAACGAGCTGATCGTGGAGTATCAGAGAGAGGATGAAAAAATTGATGCTGCCGGGCTTGAAAATATATACTATGGTAAGGAATATATGGTCCATAGCTTTCAATTCTTATATAAGCATCATCAGTTTTTTGATATACTGATATCCTGTGGCATGGGAGATCTGTTTCTATCCAAAATCACGGAATATATGCTGTGGAAATGGGTCATCCCGGAGCATAATACTCGCAAGGATAGCCTGCTTGTCAGTGCTTTTGCAGGCTCCGTGTATAATATGTACCGTGAGTGGAGAAAGGCAGATTATAAGGACAGTCCGGAAGATATCGCCGCTATTTTTTATCATACAGGTAAACGTACGAAGCTGTCTTAAATGAAACATTTTTATAAAAAGGGATAAAGTTCATGGAAAATATCGCACTGCTGGTTCCTAATGATGAGCTTTTTCGTCTTGCACATGATGTACTGCAGGAAATGAAAAAGCAGCTGTTTCTCATGAAAATCATAGAATCCGAGGATTCTGTCACGGAAGCCCGGCAGGCAATTAACCAGGGCGCGGAAATTATTATAGCCCGGGGACTGCAGGCAACGATGATCAAGCAGTATACCAATATCCCGGTTGTGGAAATCGTCACGACTCGTCAGGGTATCCGCGATCTGCTGGAGCGCGCCAAGCGTGTCCTTAAGAAACCTCATCCAAATATTGCAATCGTTATGTTTAAAAACATGGCATGCGATATGTCCGGTCTTGAGGCGGAGTGTGATGTCCGACTTAAAGAGTATTTTGTGCAGAATCCGGAGCTTCTTCAGCCGGCAGCACTGCAGGCGGTCGAGGATAAGGCAGATCTTATCATTGGTGGCAGGACGGTGTCCAGAGTGGCGGATGAGGCAGGAGTTCCGTCTCTGTTTCTTACCAATACCGAGGATGCTGTGGCGGAAGCTATCCGCGAAGCATTTCAGCTTGCGGATACGTTTGAGACGGGAAGCTATCCGTTTACGTCAGGGGAAGATAAAGACAAGATCTCCGGCAAGCGGCCTTTTGTTAATTTCCCATATCAGAGTGCCAGCATGCAGAGAGCCGTGGATCTCGCAGAGACGTTTTCCCGTACAGATTGTCCGAAACTGATCATTGAACCGGTGGGTACCTTGTATCATGCCTTCTGCAAGGCAATGCATAATAAGTCCAGGCACTCCAGTGAGAAGCTTGTGCAGTATGACTGTGTACCGGGACAGGATGCATATAATGATCTGTTTGGACGTAATGGATGTGTAGCTGAGGCTGCTAAGGGAACACTCGAGATCAATTTTATAGAGAATCTGGATCTCAGGTCTCAGAAGAAGCTCTTGGAGATCCTGATGTTTCGTAATGTCATCGTGGTGTCTAAGACACGTGAGCTTGCACCGTATCTTTTGCCAGAGCTTTATGAGAGGCTGGCGGCGTTTGCCATACGGATCCCGGAGCTTAAGGACACACCGGAGGAGATCCCGTATCTTACGGATATCTATATGCAGACCTTGACAGAGCGTTATGGCAAATACCATGTGCTCACAAAAGATGCCATGCAGGTGATCCGGAGTTTCTCCTGGCCCGGGGGACGGATCCAGCTTGAGAGCTTCCTGGAACGTCTGATCATCGCGGAGGATCACAGGAGTATCCGCGCGGAGGAGATTACCGGTCTGTATCAGGAGCTTTATGGTGCGCGTGTAGAAAACTGCACAGATGTATATGTCTCCGGACAGGCACAGGTCCAGATGGATGCAGCAGTGACAAATCCACTTAAAAACCGGAAAACGGCAGCAGATGAGGAGCGGGAGAGAATCCTTAAGGTGCTGACAGAAAACATGGGCAGCCGGGAAAAAACCGCAGAAATGCTGGGGATCAGCAAAACCACTTTGTGGCGGAAACTGAAACAGTATGAACTTCTGTAAGCGCATAATGAAAATATATGAAATAATATGGAACCTTTAGCAAAACTCTCGTCATTTTTAACAGAAAGTGAGGGGGGCTTTGTATCTATTAAGCATTGCTTCTTTTACCAAAATAAAATACAATTTTAATAATTGCATTTTGCTTAGCACCGTAGACTGGCGGCAATGACAGATATATGGCATTTTAAATTCACAGAATGGAGAACATACTATGAAATTTTTATTTGCATCGGATTCGTTTAAGGGGACATTGTCCAGCGATCAGACCATCGCTCTTTTGAGTAAGGCGGCTGCAGAGGTTTTTGGAGAGCTGGAGACCGGAGGAGTGCCGGTAGCTGACGGCGGTGAGGGTACCACGGAGGCAGTGGTAAAAGCCCGCGGCGGTGAGATTGTGCATGTGGATGTGCATGGTCCGCTGATGGAGACAGAGCATGGCTTCTATGGCAGACTGTCTGATACCGAGGCAGTTCTTGAGATGGCAGCGGCGTCCGGACTGCCAATGGTTCCCGAGGATAAAAGAAATCCACTAAATACAACAACGTATGGAACTGGTGAACTTTTAAAAGCGGCACTCGATGCAGGATATACAGACATTTCTATTGCGATCGGAGGCTCCGCAACCAATGACGGAGGGATGGGATTTGCTTCCGCCTTAGGCATTCGCTTCCTTGATAAGGATGGAAATGTGCTGATGGGCAAGGGCGAAGATCTGGAAAAGGTTTGTGATATTGATGTGAGCGGTCTGGATCCGGCGGTTAAAAATGCGCATTTTACGGTTATGTGTGACGTGACCAATCCACTGTGCGGACCGGATGGAGCAACTTATACCTTTGGTAAGCAGAAGGGCGGTACGCCGGAGATTCTGGATCGTCTGGAGAAGGGAATGCAGAACTATCGTGATGTCATTATTCGGAAATTCGGTAAAAATCCGGACGACTATCAAGGTACAGGTGCAGCCGGCGGTCTGGGTACAGCACTGATGATTTATCTTAATGCGGAGATGAAATCCGGTATTGAGACTGTGCTGGATCTCATTGATTTTGATAAGCGCCTGGAAGGCGTGGATCTGGTGGTTACCGGAGAGGGCAGAACCGACTGGCAGAGCTGCTTTGGCAAGGTAATGCAGGGAGTCGGAGATCGTGCCAAAAAGCATCAGGTTCCGGTAGCAGCACTTTGCGGATCCCTGGGGAGAGATTATGACAAGATTTATGCGCACGGCATTGACTCGATCATGACAACCGTAGACGGACCGATGCCACTGGAGGAGGCGCTCTCTAATGCAGAGGAGCTGTATTATAAGGGAGCGGTCCGGATGTTCCGCTTCTTAAAGGCTGGGATGAAGATGGCAAAATAAGTATGCACAGGCAGCTGTATGCTGTTTATGAAAGCAGTGTCAAAATAGTGTAATGATTGCATGCTTATTAACAACATATAACAAGGAGGGATCACTGAGACATAGGCTCGGTGAATCCCTCCTTGTGATTTTTTATGGGTCTGCTTTCTGACTCCGAATGCTGGTTTATTTCTGCTTCCGCATGGTGAGCGAGATCTTTTTCCGTTCCGGGTCAACAGAGAGCACCCTTACGTCTACGATGTCTCCTACATGCACAACATCCAGGGGATGCTTCACATAACGGTCGGCAAGCTGTGAGATATGCACGAGACCATCCTGATGGACTCCGATATCGACAAAGGCGCCGAAATCCACGATATTACGTACGGTGCCCTTAAGCTCCATGCCTGGCTTCAGGTCATTAAAATCCAGGATATCGCTCCGGAGGATTGGTGCAGGTGCGTTGTCCCGTGGATCCCGTCCGGGCTTCTGAAGCTCCGAGAGGATATCGGAGAGTGTATAGGCTCCGACTCCGGTTTCTGCAGCAAGCTTTTCCATACCCTGCCCGGATTTCTTAACCGTAGCAGCAAGCTCCCGGGTCTTTCCGTTACGTACGTCTGCTTCTGTGAAACCGAGGAGCTTAAGGAGCTTCTTTGCTGCTTCATAGCTCTCGGGATGCACGGCGGTATTATCCAGGACTTCTTTTCCATCCCGGATCCGGAGGAAGCCGGCGCACTGCTCAAAGGCTTTAGGGCCGAGCTTTGGCACATTAAGAAGCTGCCGACGGCTCTGGAAGGAGCCATTTACCTCCCGGTAGCTTACGATATTTTTTGCAATGGTTTTGTTGATTCCGGAGATGTGCTCGAGCAGCACGGCGGACGCGGTATTCACATCCACTCCCACTGCATTGACGCAATCCTCGACGACGTTTCCGAGCTGTGCAGAGAGCTTTGTCTGGTTCATGTCATGCTGATACTGTCCGACACCGATCGCCTGTGGATCTATCTTTACGAGCTCTGCGAGCGGATCCTGCAGACGGCGCGCCATGGATACGGCACCACGCTCCTCTACGGTAAAATCCGGAAATTCCTCTGCACCAAGCTTGCTGGCAGAGTAGACGGAGGCACCGGCTTCGTTGACGATGACATATTTTACCGGCAGATGCCTGCTGCTCAGGAAATCCGCGATGATCTGCTCGCTTTCTCTGGAGGCGGTGCCATTGCCGAGAGCAATCAGGTCAACGTGATCCTTCTCGATCAGCTTACCGATGGTGCGCATTGCTTCCTCCACGCGTCCTGCAGGCTTGGTCGGATAAATGATCGTGGTATCCAGCACCTTACCGGTCGGATCCACTACAGCGATTTTGCATCCATTACGGTATCCGGGATCCCAGCCAAGCACGGTTTTACCTACGATCGGGGGCTGCATCAGAAGCTCCCGGAGGTTTGCAGCAAAGATCTGCATGGCGCCATCCTCTGCCCGGGTGGTAAGCTCATTGCGGATGTCGGTCTCAATGGAGGGCGCAATCAGTCTCTGGTAGGAGTCCTGGATCGCGTCCCTGCGATAGGAGTCGGTTATGGGATTCTTACCGATCCGGCTGTGGCTTTCCAGATAGCGAATGCAGTCTTCCGCAGGTGCCTCAACCTTCACCGTGAGGATTTTTTCCTTCTCGCCGCGGTTGATGGCAAGGGTTCTGTGTCCGGGGATCTGACGGACCGGTTCGGAGTAGTCATAATAATTACTGTAGGGTGTTACGGTTCCGGCAATGTCCTTGGTTCTGGCAGCAGAAAGCAGCACGCCCTCATTCCAGGTTTTCCGGCGGATCCATGCCCGAAAATCTGCGTTGTCGGAGATGTCCTCAGCCAGGATATCTTCCGCACCCTGGATTGCAGTTTTGATATCCGGGACAGCCTTCTCGGGATTTATATATTTTGCAGCTTCCTTCTCTACCGGAACCGGCGTTTTGTCACTGCCAAGGTATTCGGCGAGTCCCTGCAGACCGCGTTCTCTTGCCATCATGGCTCGCGTGCGGCGCTTTGGCTTATATGGACGGTACAGATCCTCCAGCTTAACGGCAGTATCCGCTGCATCAATTTCTGCACGGAGAGTCTCTGTGAGTTTCCCCTGTTCCTCAATGGAGGAGAGGATGCTTGCCTTGCGTTCCTCCAGATTTCTAAGATACGTAAGCCGCTCCTCAAACGGTCGCAGCACATCATCTTCCAGACCTCCGGTGAGCTCCTTACGATAGCGGGCGATAAAGGGGATGGTATTGCCCTCATCAATCAGGCGGATTACCGCCTCTGCCTGCGGGACACGGATGGAAAGCTCTGATGCCAGTTTTTCTGAAATATTCATTACTTGACTTCCTTTTTGTTTACGCATAAAATTTAGTAATTATGTACTCTTTAGAATACTGCGGAGAATTCCATTATGGAAGATAAAACACAAAATAACAAGAGATTTCAACCGGCAGTGGAGGCGATCCGCAGGCTTTTAAAAAGTGACCGGCAGATCCTGCTGCTTGCCATTGATGGTAGGACTGGCGCAGGCAAGACAACCATAGCCAAATATCTTGCGTCGCGCTTTGACTGCAATTTGTTTCATCTGGATGATTACTATCTGCAGGCGCATCAGCGGACGCCGGAGCGTCTCCATGAGGTGGGCGGAAATGTTGACTATGAGCGCTTTAAAGAAGAAGTGCTGCTTCCGGTCCTTGCGGGAGAGAAGGTACATTACCGGCCGTTTAACTATCTAACCATGGATTTTGATGATGCCTATGCAAGAGACATTCCTCCCAAAAGGCTTAATATTTTTGAGGGAACCTACAGTATGCATCCGTATTTCGGTGATCCGTTTCAATATCACATTTTTATGGATGTAAAATATCCGCAGCAGATTGCCAATGTCATAGACCGGCAGGGCACAGCGGAGCTGGATGATTATATCGATAAGTGGATTCCCAAGACAGACCGCTACATTGATGCCTTTAAGGTGCAGGAGAGATGTGATCTTACGATTGCATTTGAGAGTGAGTCCCTTGCGTAAATTGTATTCGTAAGGCATATAGCGGGCTTTATAGTATTTTTACAGGAACGTAATTGACAGGAAGCAGGAAGTATGAGTGAGGTTACAGATCTTAAGGAAAGACGTTTTTATCCGGCAGTGGATGCTATTGAGGAATTGCTTCGCGATCCGGAGGAGGAGATCCTCATGGTTGCGATTGACGGTAAATGCGGCAGCGGCAAGACGAGGCTCGCTGAGTTTTTGTCCCGGAAACTGGATGCCAATGTGTTTCATATGGATGATTTCTTTCTGAGACCGGAGCAGAGGACCGAAGAGCGAATGCAGGAGGTTGGTGGAAATGTAGACTATGAGAGATTCCGGGAGGAGGTATTGATTCCGCTTTTTTACGGAGATCCGGTAGTATACCGCCCGTTCCGCTGCAGCATTATGGGATTTCGCCCGGACGATGAAATCACAATTCCGCCGAAGCGCCTTAATATTATTGAGGGCTCCTACAGCCAGCATCCGTATTTTGGTAATCCCTACCAGCTCAGGATCTTTATGGATATCGATGAAGAAACCCGCCGGCAGCATATTTTTGAGAGAAGCGGAGAGGAAAAGCTTCAGGATTTTATCGACAAGTGGATTCCCAAGGAAGATGCATATTTTGAACGGTATAACATAAAGGAAAAAAGTGATCTTGTGATTTCCTGGTCATAATAAAAAGAGGCTGCGTTTCCCCTTACGTAAGATGGGTGAACGCAGCCTCTTTGGCATTTGTAAGAAGCATATGCATTTCGTTGGAAGTGAGAGCGCATGCTTCCTTCAGTTTTGCAAACTCATTATTAAGCGTCGTATCGGAAACCGTCATGTTGTCGGTATTGATGGTAATCTTAAGACCGGCAGACAGGAGCTTCCGGAGCGGAAATGCATCAAAAGACGGGAAAATCCGGGTCTGGATATTGCTTGTCGGGCAGAGCTCCAGCGGAATCTGCTTCTTGCATAGAAGTTCAACGAGTTCCGGATCCTCGAGACAGCGGACGCCATGACCAATTCTGCATGCTCCAAAACGGATGGCATCACGAATGCTGTCCGGTCCGTCCGCTTCACCCGCATGGATTGTAAATGGAATGTCAAGCCCACGGATTATACGGAACAGCGGTGCAAACTCCCGGGTTGGAAACAATGCCTCCGCGCCGGCGAGATCCATGGCGAGCACACCTCTGCCGAGATATTTTTTAGCTGCATGGATCGTATCCATGGAGGCTCTGAATGCCTCCTCTCCACGGCCCCGCATCATGCATAGGATCAGACCTGCCCGGAGCGTCGGATGCTCCGGATGTACTTTAATGTCCTCTGACTGATCCCGGATGAAACGCTGCAGTCCGGCAATCGCTGCTTCCACAACCTCCTCCTGAGATATCCCGGAGGTGGTGAGCGAAGAAGGCGCGAAGCGCGGTTCGGCATAGATTACGCCCTCGGAACGGAGCTCTGTGAGCAGATCATAGGTCGTGATCTCCACAGCCTCCGGGGTCTGTAAAAGCTTAAGCGGAAAGGCAAATGCAGCGAGATAGGCATTCAAATCCGGACAATCCGGCGGTACGGTCATGCGCCGCCGAAGCTCCGTGTCGTCTATGCTGTTAAGTCCCTCGAGTTTCGCAAGCCTGCGTGCTGTGCGGAGAGGAATCGAGCCATCCAGATGTATATGCAGATCAATCAGATTTTCCATTTTTACCAGTTCAGCTGTTCAAAATAACCGGCTTTTTTAAGCGCCGGGCGCAGTGCCATATAAACCACTACGGATACTATAACAGATGCAACCGCATTAATAAATGAGGAAACAAAATTTATGGTTAGAGAAAGCTCTGCGGCAGGCTTGCCAAGCACAAGGATCTTATAATAGTAGCCGATGATCGGGTCTGCAAAAACGTTAAAGACAAGACCTGCGATGGCGGCAAAGATCGCCCAGTGCAGGACATGCTTCGTATCATTGTTTTTTGTGATCTTACCAAAATGATGCGCAACCAAACCGGTAATGACACCGATAAAGAACTTACAGAATAAAGTCTTGGGTACCAGCGGCGCGTAGACCGGATCAAAAAAATCTCCGATGCTCATACCGATGGCACCGGCAATACCTCCCAGAGGTCCGCCTATGATGAATGCGGCGAGCACGACAACCGCATTTCCTAGATGGATCGAGGTCATGTCTCCTCCCACCGGGATCTTGATCTGCAGAAATGTAAATACTACATAGGATAAAGCCGCAAAGAGAGCGGCAAGTGCAAGCTGATAGGTTTTTGAGTTTTTCATGATGTACCTCCTGCTGTGTTTTATTACCGTGCATTATAGACATCGTCTGATAATATTACTATTACCAAATATGGAAAATATAATATGACCAGATCATTGGTTTTGATTTGTCCGGAGAAGAACTGGTGTATTTGGAGCTGTTTGATCGTTTTGATTAGCTTTGTTAGAAGATTATTTTTCATGCGATATCGCGTCTCTTTATAAATATTGTCTATATCTAAATCAAAATATTAGATATTAGACAGGGACAGTGCTGTGCTGTATGATGGCTTCATCAGCAAGAAGCTAACAGAAATGCGATGCATACGATATCATAGATGACAGCATTTCCTTAATTTCCAAAAGTACAGTAATATACAGAATAATGAATGGGAGGAACAACATATGGCTAAGAAATCTTTTGCAAATTCCGGCTTTGATACCAAGGCAATCCATGTTGGTCAGGAGGAAGCAGATCCTGCTACCGGAGCAAGAGCCGTACCGATTTATCAGACAAGCGCATTTGTATTTAATAATGCGGATCATGCAGCCGCAAGATTTGCGCTGAAGGATGCCGGAAACATTTACGGCAGACTTACCAATCCTACCGTGGATGTATTTGAGCAGAGAGTTGCAGCACTGGAGAGCGGTGTTGCTGCCGTTGGCGTCGGCTCGGGTGCAGCAGCTGTGACATATGCATTCAAGGCAGTTGCTCATGCCGGAGATCATATCGTATCGGCTAAAAATATCTATGGCGGTACCTACAATTATCTGGCACATACCTATCCTGAGTTTGGCGTTACGACAACCTTTGTTGATCCGTATAATTACGAGGAGGTGGAGGCTGCGATTCAGCCAAATACCAAGGCACTCTATGCGGAGACACTGGGAAACCCTAACGGTGAAGTTCTGGATCTTGACAAATGGGTTGAGATTGCGCATAAGCACGATCTGCCACTGATTATTGACAATACCTTTGCGACTCCTGTACTGCTCCGTCCGATTGAGCATGGCGCGGATATCGTAGTGCATTCCGCGACGAAGTTTATCGGTGGACATGGTACGACTCTGGGCGGCGTGATCGTTGACGGCGGTAAGTTTAACTGGAATCAGCCGGAAAAATGGCCGTGGCTTGCTACCAAAAACGAGTCATATCATGGACTTAATTTTGCAGTGGATACGGCGCCGGCAACCATTGCTACGTATTTAAGAGCCATTATCCTGAGAGATGAGGGAGCAACTCTTGCGCCGCTCAATGCATGGCTTCTGCTGCAGGGACTCGAAACTCTGTCTCTCCGGGTAGAAAGACATACGGAAAACGCTTTGAAGGTTGTAGATTTTCTTAAGCATAATCCGCATGTAGAGTATGTTTCTCATCCGGCAGCTTCTACGGATCCGGTACAGCAGGAGCTGTATAAGAGATACTATCCTAATGGCGGCGGATCCATCTTTACCTTTGATGTCAAAGGCGATGAGCAGACAGCAAAGGATGTCATTGACCATCTGGAGCTTTTCTCCCTGCTTGCCAATGTTGCTGATGTAAAGTCACTCGTTGTGCATCCGGCAACCACAACACATGCAGAGTGCAATGATGCTGAGCTTAAGGATCAGGGCATCAAGAGAAATACCATCCGTCTTTCCATCGGTATTGAAAGTATCGAGGACATCATTGCGGACCTCGATCAGGCATTTAAGGCCGTTTACGGTGACTGAGCTTTTATGATCAGCCCTTGTTATTGTTCTATCGTTTTTGCATCCTCCTAAAAATGAAAATAAGAAAAACTACCGCCGCAGAGGTTCGAGCCCTGCGGCGGTAGTTTTTTTAGGATGCTAAGAGGAAATTCTCGCTGGTTCAATGACCGGGTAGCTTACTCGGAAAATCCTACGGTATTTTGTTTATCGTATTCCACTGATAAAGATTTCAAGTCCGATCGCGATGAGGATGAGACCGCCAAGGATCGTAGCTTTACCGGCGAGGCGGGTACCGAAGCGTTTGCCGATACCTACTCCTAGATAGCAGAGGATAAAGGTGACAACAGCAATGATCAGAGACGCAAGTAATGCGGCATCCAGATGATATGCTGCGATGGTAAAGCCGACAGAGAGTGCATCTATGGAGGTGGCAATCCCCTGCATGATCAGAGCACAGTTCCCCGTGACCTGATCCTCCTCGGGTATCTCACAGTGCATGCCGTCCCAGAGCATTTTACCTCCGATATAGGCAAGAAGCAGCAGCGCAATCCAGGGGATAAGCTTCTGAAACTGTTCAAAGAGCAGCAGGATGGTATGCACACAGGTCCATCCGATCATCGGCATCAGAAACTGAAATCCGGCAAAGGTTCCGGCGATTTTTATTGTTTTCTGCTGATCCATATGGGACTCCCGGAGACCGTTGGCCATGGAAACGGAAAACGCGTCCATAGCTAGTCCGACGCCCAGCAAGGCGCTGTTTATAAGAAATAAAAGATAGTGCATGAATTGCGGTCCTCCTGACATAATTCCGCTATTATATGAGCTTAAGATCTTATTAGTCAAGTCTAATGCGAAGTTTGCGGCGAGGACTACGAGGTCATTTTCATAGGTTTATAAGTAGGTGTAGGTTCATAGGCAGCCTTTGGCTTGATTTGATGCAAAAACAGTTTCATAGGTAATTTCATGCAGATTTTGCCGAGATGACAAAAATTTGCTCATGCTTTATGATATGATGCTTTTATCAAAATATGTTCTTTCCGGAAGGAGAAGCTTTTGGCAGTACAGTTTATTTTTGGCGCTTCGGGCGCCGGTAAAACCGAATACATCCTCCGGGAGTTTGTGACCAAGGCTCCCGCAAATCTTTGTAAACCCTGGCTTATCATTGTACCGGAGCAGGATACGCTTGCCATGCAGAAGCGGGTAATCTCTCATCCTGAAAATAAAGCACGTAAGGGGATTATCAACATTGATGTCCTGAGCTTTAACCGCCTTGCCTATCGCGTTTTTGAGGAGCTTACCATGCCGGTACCGAGGATCATTGATGATACCGGCAAGGTCATGATTTTACGTAAGGTGGCGGAGGATATTAAGGACAAGCTTACACTTTACACGCATCAGCTCAATAAACCGGGCTTCCTTGATGAGCTTAAGTCACAGATCTCCGAATTTTACCAGTACCGGATCCTGCCGGAGATGCTGGATCTTGCAGCAGAGCATGCAGAATCCCTTTATACCAAAGGAAAGCTTCATGATCTTGCACTAATTTATGAAACCTTCCGTAACTATATGGAGGAGCATGGGTACATGACAGAGGAGGAGCTGCTGGATCGTCTCTATCAGTATCTTCCGGAAACAAAGCTCATCGATGGAGCTGTGATCGCACTGGATGGTTTCACAGGCTTTACTCCGATTCAGAAAAATGTATTGGAGGAGATGATGCTGGTAGCGGACCGGGTAGAATTTTGCCTGGATCTCGGAAGGAGAGATAACAGTACAGCCCACAGCCCTAAAACACCGGAGGAGCTTTTTTATCTTACCGGAAAAACCGTACAGACAGTAACGGAGCTAGCGGAAAAAAACAATATCAGCATACTTCCGGATATCAATTTAAACCTATACGATGCTGTCACAGGAGAGGTAAGATCGCCATTTTTACGACTTCCACGATTTGAGAAGCTGCCGGAGCTTGATTTCCTGGAGCAGAATCTTTACCGCTTTGACGGAGTCATAGAGAAATTTCCCGGAAAACCTGAGGGGATGGAAATCTGGGAGGCACCGGATCAGCGGCGGGAGATGGAAGCCATTGCCACGGAGATTGAGAGGCTTGTGCGTGAGGAGCATTTCCGGTATCAGGAGATCAGTATCCTACTGACAGAACCGGAGGCATACAGGGATATTGTATACAAGACCTTTTCCGAGGCAGATATCCCGTACTTTTTTGACGATCCGGGAAGTCTATTGGATTCTCCCTATGCCGAGGTAATGCGGGCAGCACTTGAGGTGATTGACCGTGATTTTACATTTGACAGCGTGCTCAGGTATCTGAGAGCGCTCCCGGACAGCAGTCCCATGGAGGAGGATCTTGTTGACCAGTTCGATAATTTCCTCCGGGAGCGGGGCATACGAGGCGTCAGCCGTTATCAGAGCGTATGGGATGAGCATGAGGATCTCCGGCAGAAATTTATGCTTCCGCTTCTTACGATGCGTGACAAGATTTCCGACCGCTACGCTGCCATTTCCGTGAGAGTTCAGGCACTGAAGGAGCTGCTGGAGGAAGTTTCTGCGCGGCAGCTTGTCACGGAGGAAGCAGAGGCACTTCAAGAGGAGGGAGATCAGAATCGTGCAGAGGAGCTAAGGCAAGGCATGGATGCCATTGATGAGGTACTTATGCGGATTACTGAGCTTCTGGGCGAGACCAAGGCATCCCGGACAGAGTTCCGGGATATCCTCGAAGCAGGACTCAAGCAGGCTTCCATAAGGGTGATTCCGGCAACGCTGGATCAGGTGCTGATCGGTGATCTCACCCGTTCCCGTTTTGCAAACCCGAGACTCTTTTTTATCGCGGGGATCACGGCAGATCGTATCCCAAAGGCGGAGTCAGATCAGAAGCTGCTGGGAGACAGGGATCGGGCGCTCTTTAAAGAGCTGGGAATGGAGCTGGCTCCGGACCGGGTGGAAAATGCACTGATTCAGCGCTTTTATATATATCGCGCGCTCCTGAATCCAAGGGACAGACTGATCCTGTCATATCCGATGCGTGGCAGAGACGGCAAGGGACAGAAGGCCTCCTCGCTGATTCTGGAGCTTAAGAGATTTTTCCCGTGGCTTCGGATTCATTCCCTCAGATCGGAAGCTCGCAGGATTTATACCCGTAAGGAGGCATTACGTGCCATAGCAGAAAATATGCCCGGGCTTCTGGAAGCTGCGAATGCTTCAGAAGAGCAGAGCCACACGGAGGCATGGGAAAAAACGATACGGTATTTTGCGCTACTGTATCGGGATCCGGACTACCGGGATGCAGCGCGGCAGCTTTTAACGGCGGCATTCACAAGATACAGTGGAAATCAGCTGGACCCGAGGGTTGCCATGGAAGTATACGGAAGTGTGCTTGAGGGCTCAATTACGCGCCTTGAGCAGTACAGGCAGTGTGCATATGCGCATTTCCTGCATTACGGACTGCGCCTCATGGAGCGCAAAACCTATGAGGTACAGGCTTTTGATATCGGAAATCTGTATCATGCCGCAATTGAGCTTTGTTTCCGGCTTGCGGAGGAAATGGGTAAAACGATCTCAGAGCTTACGGAGCAGGAGCTTACAGAGCTTGCAAATGAAAGCGTTGCCAGGGTTTCGTCGCAGTACAGCCACAGCATGATGCTGGACAGCGCACGAAATCAATATATTGTCCGTAAGGTGCGGAAGGTCACAAAAACCACCCTGTGGGCGCTGGGGGAACAGCTGCGACGCGGCGATTTCAAGGTTGTGGGTGTGGAAAAAAGCTTCGATTTTGTGCGGGATGGGATCCGGCTCCATGGACGCATTGACCGGATTGACCGTTGTGAGGATGAGGGGCATGTTTACGTCCGGGTCATTGATTATAAGACCGGGGCTACAAGCTTCGATCTCGCTAAAATATATGACGGACAGCAGATCCAGCTTGCCACATATCTGAATGTTGCGCTTACGGAAGCTGCGATTCGCTTCTCTGAAAAGGAAATTGTGCCGGCGGGGATGTTTTATTATCACATTGATGATCCTGTCCTTAATGGAGAAGATCTGACGGCAGCCAAGGATCTCTCGGAGGCGCGGCTTCGGACGCTCCGGATGGATGGACTGGTCAATACCAGCCTGGATGCTGTCCGGCACATGGATCGTACCATCCAGAAGGAATCTGACATCATCCCGGTCACTGTCAAAAACGGCATGGTGGATGAAAAGAAAAAATCTGTGGCACCCACGGAACGGTTTATGGCACTTGGACAGTATGTGGACCGGCAGATCCGGCAGGACGCAGCGGAAATTAAAGAAGGCAGGATCTCTATTGATCCCGTAAGACTGGATGCTAAATATACTGCATGCAGCTTCTGCCCGTATCATGCCGTTTGCGGGTTTGATCCGAGAATTGCGGGCTTTGCATATCGGACAGGCATAAAGGCAAAACCGGAGGAAATCTGGGAAAGGATAGAAAATGACAGCAATGTGGACAGAGGATCAGAAGAGGGTCATAAATCATAAGGAAGGAAATCTGCTGGTTTCGGCAGCGGCAGGCTCCGGTAAAACGGCAGTGCTGGTACAGCATGTCATTGACCGCCTGATGGATGAGGAGGACCCGGTTTCATTGTCCCAGATGGTTGTTATGACATTTACGGATGCGGCAGCACAGGAGATGCGGGATAGGATCCGCAGTGCCATTGAGGAGAAGTTAAGAGAACATCCGGGGAATGAGCTTCTGATCCGGGAGGCGGGAAACATTCAGAATGCCAATATTTCCACGATAGACTCTTTTTGCAGGCGGATCCTTATGGAAAATTATGCGGTGATCGGTCTGGATCCGTCATTTCGAATTGGAGATGAGGGAGAACTCAAGCTTTTAAAAAGTGATATTATCCGGGACATGATGGAGACGCATTATCAGGAGCAGGAGGAATGCTATATCGCTTTTGTAGATCAGTTTTCCGATCGTAAGGAGGATAAAGGTATCGAGGAACTGATTCTGCAGGTGGCGGAAGCTGCGGAGTCGCATCCCTGGCCGATGGAGTATTTAAGAGCGGAAGCCAGACAAAATAACGCTGAAGTGGAAGCATTTCTCATAGAAGATTTACGCGCAGGCTTTCGGGATGACAGGGATATTCTCAAAGAGGCAATAGAACTTTGCCTTGAGGAGGATGGACCGGAGGCATACCTTCCGGCTCTACAGCATGACCTTGATACGCTGGAGGAGCTTCTTGCCTGCGATCATCTGCGGGAGATGGTTTCAGCAGCAGGCAGGTATGTGCCGGATCGGCTGCCACGGTCCAAAAGCCTGTGGAAGGACAATGTACAAAACATGAGAAATCTGGTAAAGGCAGATCTTCAGGAGCTTAAAAAAAGACTGTTTTTACCGGATGAAACTACGCTTTTAAAAATGCAGGCGGATCTGGATCAGCATATCCGGGTTTTACTTGAGCTCACGCAGGAATATCTGGACAGATATGAGGAGGAGAAGGCGGACCGTCGTATCCTGGATTTCTCGGATCTTGAGCATAAGGCACTGGAAATCCTGTATACAGGAGAGGGCGAGGAACGGAAACCCTCTCTGATTGCGGATGATTATGCAAGAGCCTACCGGGAGATCCTGGTGGATGAGTATCAGGATTCCAATCTTGTCCAGGAAGAGCTGATCCGGGCATTATCGGGTGAACGCTTCGGACGTCCGGATGTCTTTCAGGTAGGGGATGTGAAGCAAAGTATCTACAGCTTCCGGCTGGCAAGACCAGATCTCTTTCTTACAAAGCTTTATGACAGTACATATCCAAAAATCGAGCTCTCCAGGAATTTCCGCAGCCGAAATACGGTACTCCAGTCCGTCAACGACGTATTTTACCGCATTATGAAAAAGGAAGTAGGGGGGATTGATTATACGGACCGGTCGGCGCTGTATGCCGGTAGAGACGAGCAGTCCGAGGACGAAAAAGCCATTAGAGAAGGGACATTCCGGGAGCGGGATTATACCACAGAGCTTCTTGTGCTGGGATTAAAGGATGCTGCGGCAGAAACAGATGCTGCTTTGCCAAACCTTGGCAAGGAGGAGGCGGAAGCAGAGCTCATTGCCGCCAGGATTCATAAGCTGCGTGCGGAGGGATATGAATACCGAGATATCGTGATATTGATGCGTTCGCCCGGTGCCTGGGCAGACAAAATGGTAGAGATCCTAGGACATGCCGGGATCCCCGCGTATTGCATTACGAATGAAGGATATTTTACGGCAGTGGAGGTGGAAACCATCCTCTCGCTGCTCAGTATCATCGATAACCCGAGGCAGAGTATTCCGCTTGCCGCAGTCATGCGCTCTCCGATCGGCGGATTTACGGATGAGGAGCTTGCGGAGCTGGTAGCAAAGGATGGGACGCTGATCCGGAGCTTCCCGGATATGGAAGCGGATAAGGATGCTTTTACTAAAGCAACCTTACCTTCGGAAGAAATGGAAGCTTTGGTAGAAACCGAAGCACCAGGAGAGCTTGTGACGGATAAAGAACCTGAGACATTCGGAGAGTCCGGGACATCCGCCTCCGGGGAGGAACTTCCGGAGTCGCTTCGCAGGAAGCAGCAGAGCTTTTTTGCCATGCTGGATCGCTTCCGCCGTATGTCGCATTATTTAACAATTCATGAGCTTCTGTACCGGATTTATGATGAGACCGGATATTATAATTATGCTTCAGCCATGCCGGCAGGCAATCGAAGGAAAGCAAATCTGGATCAGCTGATTGATGAAGCACTAAGATTTGAGAGGACAAGCTACAAAGGGCTTTTTGATTTTATCCGTTATATTGAGAAGCTGAAAAAATATGATAATGACCAGGGAGAGGCATCGGTGTATTCCGATCAGGACAATCTGGTACGGATTATGTCCATCCATAAATCCAAAGGACTGCAGTTCCCGGTGGTTTTTACAGCAGGTCTCTCCAGGCAGTTTAACCGAAGTGACTTAAATGCAAAGCTCCTGATTGATCCGATGCTCGGCATGGCGTGCGATTATATTGACCCGGAAACTCGTGTGCGTATCCCAAGTCTTAAAAAATTCGCCTTAAGGGAAAAAATGGAGATGGATCAGCTTGGCGAGGAGCTGAGAGTCCTGTACGTTGCAATGACCCGGGCACAGGATAAGCTGATCCTTACAGCGACATGTTCTGACCTTGATAAATTTATGGCAAAATGTGAGGATGACGATACAAAAATCACTGGCTCCAGAATCCGTTCGGCACAGTGCTATCTTGACTGGATTACCATGGCAATGGGCAGCCGGCTTTTAGCAACGGGAAGTTCCGAATGCTCGATTCGCTTACAGACCTTGAGCCTTGCAGATCTTGGAAAGCTGCAGGGGGATGAGCTTAAAAAGACGGTGCTGCTCTCGGAGGAGCTGCAGCAGGAAATCAGTGCCTATCCTGATAAAAGTCCGCTTTACCAGAGGATGCTGGAGGATTTTGCGTACCAATACCCGCACGAGGCTGCTACAAAACTGTATCCGAAGCATTCGGTTTCAGAGATTAAGGAGGCTGCCATAGAGCAGTATGAAAAAGAAGCTGCAGCAGAGACCTGGCACATCACTGCGGACCACAGCGGTTCATCAGAGCAGTATCTGGAGCCTGCAGGTGCCATGGTAGGAGATGCGTATCATCACGCACTCGCAAGGTACGACTACAGTAAGGACATGAATCAGCTGGCAGACTTGCTGCCGGAGGCAGAGTATAAGCTGATCAATGAAAAAAGATTTGCTGCCTTTTTAAAAACGGAACTTGCGGCGGAGTTCCGTAAAGCACAGGAGAAACGACGCCTGTTCCGGGAGCAGCATTTTATGAAAGAGGTACCGTACAACTACCTTTTTCCGGACAGTACACTTACCGAGCCGATTCTTCTCCAGGGTATCATCGATGCTTTTATTGTAGAGGAGGACGGGATTGTGCTTGTGGACTATAAGTCCGATCATGTGCATAAGGAGGAAACTCTTGTAGGGAGGTATCAGAAGCAGCTCGAGCTTTATGCGGATGCACTTTCCTCCATCCTCCAGATGCCGGTAAAGAAAAAACTGATTTATTCTATTGTGCTGGAAAAGACCATTGCGGTCTGAAGCATCGATGACAAAGCCCGGGGCGGAAGCTTCGGGCTTTGTCATGTGCGCTTTTTATAGGCTGCATTCTCGTTATGCCTCTTAAGAGTCTGATGGTGGAATGAAATTACGCCTATGCCATAAACAGGCAGATCTTCTGTGTGAAATCAGGAAAATCAGGAATCTGCTTCCGCCGGGGTATCTTCTGCAATGATGATTTCTGAAGCATAGGGAAGGCTTTCAATCCAGCGGCAGTACTCATGCCATTCGGTGAGCTTATGGTTTCGGCGGCTGAAATACTGGTTAACCAGCGTTTCGTAATTTAGTGTAACGGTCCGCATCTGGTTATAGGATTCCGGCAGCATCTCGATCAGATTGTACCAGTCCTCTTTATTTTTGCCGTTTTCCATATAGCGGAGGCGGATTTTCTCAATTTCATTGATATAAGCAGACATGATCTCGAGAGCGTCCGGGGTCAGATGATCATGAGAGAAATCCTCAAGCTCAATCGGCTTGGAATGGATCTTATGCATGGTGGACGTGGAATTGGCAACGGTCGCAACCTTATAGGTATCAAATTCCTTCCACCAGTAGATGGGAGCGGTGATATCCACCGATACCATGATCTGACGGATGAATTTCCGGTGGTCGGAGCCTGCAAGCCGGAGACGTCTTGCGAGCGAGAGGTCATTGGGACCAAGGATGTAATTTCCGTGTTCATCGTAATAAGAGTCGGAGCGAGCCCAGGAGTTCATCGGATTTCTCGCGCCTCTCATGGCGTTTTCAAGATTCATGACAGAGGTTCTTTCCAGTTTAATCATATGTAAGACCTTTCTATGTGCAGATTTTTGTTTAGTGCAATGTACTACCGCTACCAGAAGTATCTTGGTAATGGCATGATTTCATTTATATCATAGTAACAGGAAAATGGGTCAAAAGATATAATGATAAATAAGTAACAGGAATGATAAATAAATATCATATTTGTGTTTACAATATTACCCGGCTACGGTATAATGCTTATGGCTGTTAAAAAAATAACATATGCAGTGTGCAGCTTCAGGCTGGCTGCATTCACATAATAAAATGAATAAAGGAGAGTATAGTATGGCAAGATTTTGTTTACCAAGAGACATCTATCATGGCAAGGGTTCCCTGGCAGAGCTTAAAAATCTGAAGGGTAAGAGAGCAATGATCTGCGTTGGCGGCGGTTCCATGAAGCGTGGCGGTTTCCTGCAGAGAGCCGAGCAGTATCTTGAGGAAGCAGGATTTGAAGTAAAGCTGTATGAAGGCATTGAATCGGATCCTTCTGTTGAAACTGTTATGAAGGGTGCGGCAGCAATGGAGGAGTTTAAGCCGGACTGGATCGTTGCAATCGGCGGCGGCTCTCCGATTGATGCGGCTAAAGCAATGTGGATCAAGTATGAGTGTCCGGATCTGTCCTTTGAGGATATGTGCAAGGTATTTGGTATCCCTGAGCTTCGGCATAAGGCTCATTTCTGTGCTGTTTCATCTACTTCCGGTACAGCTACCGAGGTTACCGCTTTTTCAATTATCACAAATTATGAAAACGGAACCAAGTACCCGATTGCAGACTTTGAAATCACACCGGATGTTGCCATTGTAGATCCGGAGCTTGCAGAAACCATGCCGCAGAAGCTGGTTGCACATACCGGTATGGATGCGCTGACGCATGCCATTGAGGCATATGTATCCACAGCAAACTGCGACTTTACAGATCCTCTGGCTATCCATGCGATTGAGCTGATTCAGAACACACTGGTAAAATCCTATAATGGAGATATGACTGCCCGTGATACTATGCACAATGCACAGTGTCTTGCAGGTATGGCATTTTCCAATGCACTGCTTGGTATCGTACATTCCATGGCGCATAAAACAGGTGCGGTATTTGCAGATTATGGCGCACATATTATCCACGGTGCTGCCAATGCAATGTACCTGCCTAAGGTTATTGCCTTTAATGCAAAGGATGAGACTGCCAAAAAGAGATATGCGGTGATCGCAGACTATATGCATCTCGGAGGCAGCAGCGATGATGAGAAGGTTCAGCTTCTGATTAAGTATGTCCGTGGCATGAATGATGAGCTTAACATTCCGCACTGCATCCAGCATTATGGTAAGGATTCTTATCCGACCGAGCAGGGCTTTGTACCGGAGGAAGTATTCCTTGAGAGACTTCCTGGTATTGCAGAGCGAGCTATTGCAGATGCATGTACAGGCTCCAATCCACGTCAGCCGTCACAGGAGGAGATGGAGAAGCTGCTGAAGTGCTGCTACTATGATACAGAGGTAGATTTCTGATTACTGAAGTAAGTTTAGATTAATCAGATATTGTCGACCTAAAAGAGCAAGTGTAATATAAAAAGATCCTTATAATGAAAACGCAGGAGGGAGCGAATGATTTTAAATCATCCGATCCCTCCTGCGTTTATAGCTGCCTTGATTGTTAATTGATTCTATGTGCCGATACGCAAACGCCACCTGACCTATAGGCTCAGGTGGCGATGTTTATTCATTTAAGAAATGGCAGAAATGCCTTGGCGAGTCCCAGGAAGATAAAAAATCCGAGTACGTCCGTCGCGGTGGTCACAAAGATACTGGATGCCAGCGCCGGATCTGCGTGCAGCTTTTCCAGTACCAGTGGTACCAGGAAACCAAAGATACCGGCAACCACGAGATTTCCAATCATCGCAAGGAAAATGATGAGACCGAGGTATGCGTTGCCATAAATCAGTGCAACGACAATACCAGTGACAACGCCTGTAGCGGCACCGTCTACAACACCAAGAAAGATTTCCTTTAAAAAAGCTTTCCAGCACTCGGAAAACTTTATTTCACCGTTGGCAAGCTCCCGGACCATGACGGACATAGTCTGCGTGCCTGCATTCCCGCCCATACCGGATACAATGGTCATGGTAGCGGATAGAGCAACAACCTGAGCAATGGTACTCTCAAAAATCTTTACAGTAAAGGATGCGAGAAAGGCGGTGAGGAGATTCACAAGCAGCCATGGAAGACGCATGCGTACAGACTCCCAGAGTGTTGTGTCCATGCCTTCCTCTGCGGAGGTTCCTCCCAAATGGGCGATATCCTCGTCATGCTCCTCGTTGATGACGTCAATGATATCGTCAACGGTGATGATGCCCAGGATGGAACCCTTGCGGCTCACGACCGGGATCGCCTGCAGATCGTATTTGGATACTGCCTGCGCAACCTCCTCCTGATCCACTTCCGGTTCCACGGACACAACCTGATCATCCATGATCTCCATAAGCTTCGTGTTTCTGGAAGCACTCAGCAGATCTCTGAGATCGACAGTCCCCACAAGCTTTTTCTGGCGGTCACTGTCTGTAACATAAATCGTTTCGATCACCTCGGTTTTAGGACCGATATCACGGATGGTATCCAGGGCCTCCGCGCAGGTACGGTCCTCCCGGAGGGCAATATACTCGGTGGTCATGATACCTCCCGCAGAATCATCCGGATACTGCAGGAGCGTGTGAATGATTCTGCGGTCGCCTGCCTTCATGCGGTTCAGAAGACGCTTCCGCCTTGCGATATCCATTTCACCCAGGATATCCACGATATCATCCTTGGACATTTCCTCAAACATTTCAAGGAGCTGGTCATCGTTGATGTGCTCTCCGAGACGCTGACGGGTATCATCGTCTGCTTCCTCCATGATTTCGGTCAGCTGCTCTGTGTCAAGAAATTCCGGCAGCTTATCGATATCCTCGTCATCCAGCTCATCGACTTCCTCAACGAAGTCGGCAGGCTGCATATCCTCGTAATAATCTCCGATATTTTCCTTATTACCCTGATCGATGAGGTCTTCCAGTTCGTTATCATCGTCTTCATCCGGTTCCTTATTCTGATCGAAGTCATCGGAATCCGTATGAATCAGATTTCGATCCTCATCATCCTTGTCCTTATCCTTGCTCTGGTCCGGAATGGACTCAAAAAGCTCGGTCAGGTTAGGACGGCTCTCCTCCGGGATATCAATGTCCGTATTTTTTGTGTCCTTCTCCTCTGCCGGTTCCGATGTGGAATTTACAGTATCATGGCTGCTTTGCTGCAGCATGTCGGTTTTACTCTGCTTAAGATCTTCCATAGCCGGCCTCCCTGAAACACATATAATCAAAATGCAGTATCTTATATCATTGTAAAATTTAAATGCTGAAAACGAAAGAGTTTACTGAACTTTTTTGTAAAACATTTTAAAAAGCTCCGGGCAACATTTCGAGGAAGTGTACATGGAATTTTTCAACGGCGATTACAGAAAGTTCATATAATGAGATGACTTTTACGCAATGCGCTTGTTAAATATTACACAATATTGTTAATTGTTTATTGGAAATCCGATGGACACCTGTTATAATATATGCATCATGATCAGGCATGAAACGCGAGAGGTCGGAAAACAGACCATAACTCAAAAGCATGGAGGAAGAGATGTATAAAATCACTAAAGTTGAGCATCTGGTAGACAAAGACTGGCTCATGATTATTGAAGCACCATTTGTCGCCAGAAAGTGTGAACCGGGTCAGTTTATGATTGCAAAGCTTGGAGAGCTGGGAGAGAGGATTCCGTTTACCATTGCTGACTATGATAGAGAAGCCGGCACCATTACGATTGTATTTCAGGTCGTTGGAGCTTCGACAGAAAAGATGAGCCATCTTAAAGCCGGAGATTCCTTTACGGATGTCGTAGGGCCTTTGGGCAGGCCTTCGGAGCTTATTGAAACTCCGCTTGAGGATCTTAAGAAGGAGAGCATTATCTTTATTGCCGGCGGTGTTGGCGCGGCTCCGGTTTATCCGCAGGTAAAATGGCTGCATGAGCATGGCATCGCAGCGGATGTGATTCTGGGCGCCCGCAATAAGGATCTGCTCATCATGGAAGATGCGCTGCGGGAGGTTGCCGCCAATGTCTATGTTACTACAGATGATGGATCATATGGAGCCAAGGGTGTGGTAACGGACGTACTTAAAAAGCTGGTCAATGAAGAAGGCAGAAAATATACCAAGTGTATTGCCATCGGTCCGGTCATTATGATGAAATTTGCATGTCTTACGACAAAAGACATGGGTATTCCGACCGTGGTATCTATGAACCCGATTATGGTCGACGGTACCGGTATGTGCGGTGCCTGCAGGCTGATTGTTGGTGGTAAAGTGAAATTTGCCTGTGTAGATGGTCCGGAGTTTGACGGACACGAGGTGGATTTCAATCTTGCAATGAAGCGGCAGCAGACCTATAAGGCAGAGGAGGGGCAGGCAATGCTTGCGCTTCTTGAGGCGGAAAAGGCACACGGCGGCTGCGGTGAATGCAATTAAGACGGGAGGATGCAATAATGGCTGTTGATGTATTAAAGAGAGTTCCGGTTCGTGAACAGGATCCTAAGGTAAGAGCTGCCAATTTCAAGGAGGTCTGCCTCGGATACAATGATGAGGAAGCTAAGGCGGAAGCATCCAGATGTCTGAATTGCAAAAATCCACAGTGCGTAAAGGGATGTCCAGTAGCGATCCATATTAATGAGTTTATCCATGAGATTCAGCAGGGAAATATTGAGAGAGCGGCAGATATCATCGCTTTGTCATCTTCCCTTCCGGCTGTGTGCGGACGTGTATGCCCTCAGGAGACACAGTGCGAGGGTAAGTGCATCCGTGGGTTTAAGGGAGAGCCGGTTGCCATCGGAAAGCTGGAGAGATATGTTGCCGACTGGGCAAGAGAGCATGGGTATTTTGCTGCCAAAGCGGGAAAGCCGAATGGCAAGAAGGTTGCGGTTATCGGCGCCGGTCCTTCAGGACTTACATGTGCTGGCGATCTTGCAAAGCTTGGATATGAAGTGACAATTTTTGAAGCGCTGCATGAACCGGGCGGCGTTTTGATTTATGGTATCCCGGAGTTCCGTCTGCCTAAGGATGCGGTGGTAATCCCGGAGATTGAAAATGTTAAGAAGCTGGGAGTCAAGATTGATACCAACGTTATCGTGGGTCGGTCCATTACGGTAGATGAGCTTCTTAATGAGGAAGGTTTTGATGCAGTATTTTTGGGAACCGGAGCCGGTCTTCCGAAGTTTATGAATATCCCGGGGGAGACCGCCAACGGCGTTTATTCCGCCAATGAGTTCCTGACCAGAAATAATCTTATGAAGGCATTCCGTACGGACTCTGATACACCGATTAAGTGCGGTAAGAAGGCAGTCATTGTCGGCGGCGGAAATGTTGCGATGGATGCGGCAAGAACAGCGCTGCGTCTTGGCGCCGAAGTACATGTTGTATACAGAAGATCAGAGGCGGAGCTTCCGGCAAGAGTAGAAGAGGTTCATCATGCCAAGGAGGAGGGAATCATCTTTGACCTCCTGCAGAATCCGGTTGAGATTCTTACAGATGAAAACGACTGGGTTAAGGGCGTGAAGATACAGAAGATGGAATTGGGCGAGCCGGATGCCTCCGGCAGACGTCGTCCGATACCGATCGAAGGCTCGGAATATGTTCTGGATTGTGACTGTGTTATCATGTCCCTCGGTACTTCACCTAACCCGCTGATTACCTCAACAACGGAAGGACTGGAAGCCAATAACCGCGGCTGTATCATCGCGAAGGAAGAAAACGGCGAGACAACCAAGCAGGGCGTATATGCCGGTGGAGACGCTGTGACCGGAGCGGCAACGGTAATTCTTGCCATGGGTGCAGGTAAGGCTGCAGCAAAGGGGATTGATGAGTATCTGAACGGAAGAAAAGAGTGATCTTTGATGCCGGATTTCCGTTAGATTTCTGTCAATCAAATACTTGAAAATAACGCAGTCTTGTGGGAAAATACTAGTGTTTATGTTCCCGGAGCAGAAGGCCGGGGACATAGAAGCCTTGAATGAGAGTTCCTGCGTTTCCGCACTTGATCCGCAGGAAAATTGAAAGGAGATTCATATGACCTATACAAATGAGGTTGAGAACATGTGCCCTGTTGCGCAGGGTGTTCATCATGGCGCAGCTCCGATTCCTGAAGAGGGAAAATGGATTCAGGCCAAGGAAGTTAAGGACATTTCCGGATTTACACATGGTGTAGGCTGGTGTGCTCCACAGCAGGGTGCCTGCAAGCTTTCCCTTAACATTAAGGAGGGTATTATCCAGGAAGCACTGGTTGAGACAGTCGGATGCTCCGGTATGACACATTCTGCAGCTATGGCAGCAGAAATCCTTCCGGGACTTACTGTGCTTGAGGCTTTAAATACAGACCTTGTATGCGATGCAATCAATACTGCTATGAGAGAGCTTTTCCTCCAGATCGCATATGGACGTTCTCAGTCCGCATTTTCAGATGATGGCCTTGCTGTCGGCGCCGGACTTGAGGATCTGGGCAAGGGTCTTCGTTCACAGGTTGGTACTATGTACGGTACTCTGAAAAAAGGACCTCGCTACCTTGAGATGGCAGAGGGATATGTTACGGATCTTGCACTGGACAAGGATGATCAGATTATCGGTTATAAGTATGTAAACCTTGGCAAGATGACTGATTTTATCAAAAAGGGTGACGATCCAAATACCGCATGGGAAAAAGCCAAGGGACAGTATGGACGTATTGATGACGCTGTTAAGTTCATCGATCCTCGTAAGCAGTAAGTAAGGTCAGAAGGAGGAAAAAGATATGGCATTATTTGAAGGATACGAGAGACGTATCAAGCAGATCAATGAAGCTTTAAATAAATACGGTATCAAAGATATCGAAGAAGCCCGCAAGATCACAGAAGACGCTGGCCTTGACGTTTATAACATGGTTAAAGGCGTGCAGACCATCTGCTTTGAGAATGCATGCTGGGCATACATCGTAGGTGCTGCTATTGCCATTAAAAAGAACTGCAGAACAGCAGCAGATGCAGCTGCCGCAATCGGTGAGGGACTTCAGTCCTTCTGTATCCCGGGTTCTGTTGCTGATAACCGTAAGGTTGGTCTCGGACATGGAAACCTTGGTAAGATGCTTCTTTCAGAGGATACAGAGTGTTTCTGCTTCCTTGCAGGTCATGAGTCCTTTGCTGCCGCAGAAGGTGCTATCGGTATTGCCAACAATGCCAACAAGGTACGTGTTAAGCCGCTGAGAGTTATCCTCAACGGTCTTGGCAAGGATGCAGCTAAGATTATTTCCCGGATCAACGGGTTTACCTTTGTGGAAACCGAGTATGATCCATATACCAATACGGTTAAGGAAGTAGAGAGAATCTCTTATTCTGATGGTCCACGTGCCAAGGTTAACTGCTATGGTGCTAACTCTGTTCCGGAAGGCGTTGCAATCATGTGGAAGGAAAATGTAGATGTTTCCATTACCGGTAACTCTACCAACCCGACAAGATTCCAGCATCCAGTTGCCGGTACCTACAAGAAGGAACGTCTGGAAGCCGGAAAGAAGTATTTCTCCGTAGCATCCGGTGGTGGTACAGGTCGTACCTTACATCCGGATAACATGGCAGCTGGTCCTGCATCTTATGGTATGACAGATACCATGGGACGTATGCATAGTGATGCACAGTTTGCTGGATCTTCATCTGTACCTGCACACGTTGAAATGATGGGTCTGATCGGCATGGGTAACAACCCGATGGTCGGCGCCACCGTTTCCGTTGCCGTTGCTGTAGCAGAGGCTGCTAAGGCAGGGAAGTTCTAAGTTAAATATAGTTATCCTATATTTTCCCATATTTCTCTATAATGAGAAAGAGAGACCTGGTCGCTTGAACCAGGTCTCTCTTTTTTTTGCAGTTTCCAATATTTCGTAGTTAACGATATTTATAGAATCCCTCGCCAGCGTTAATGCCGGTTTTTCCTTCATCAATATATTTCTTTAGTGTAGCGGCGATTTTTCCGGGGATGGAATCCGGATCCTTTGCCTGAGGATTCATGATGACAATGTTATATGCGGTGGTAAGACCGACGATGTCCAAAATCTGGAAAGGTCCCATAGGTGCACCGGTACCTTTGGTCCATGCAAGATCAATGGTTTCGGGATCGGCAACCTCTTTGGCAAGTAGAGCCTGGGCGGCATTCAGCAGCGGAACCAGGAGAGAGTTAAGCAGATATCCCGGCTGCTCTTTTTTAAGACAGAGAGGTATCATACCGATTGCAGATGCAAATCGAACAACTTCGTCATAAACTGCCGGATCTGTGCCGGGATGTCCCATAACCTCTGCAGTATTGTTTTTCCAGATTTCATTGGCAAAATGCAGTGCAAGAAATTTGGCAGGGCGACCGGTAAAGGTTGCAAGATTACTTGGAAGCAGTGTAGAAGAATTGGTCACAAGAATCGTTTTTTCCGGAAGCAGTGGTGCTGCCTTTTCATAAAACTCTTTTTTCTGTTCCGGGTCTTCTGCCAGAGCCTCAATCACGAGATCCGCATCCTTTAGTGCTTTGTCAAGATCAGTTGTAAGTGTTAATGTATGATATGCTTCATCGGCTTTTTTCTTAAGCGCATCAATATCCTCCTTGCTGCAATGCTGAAAATCATCAAACAATGCTGACGGAACAGGCGCATGTTCACGACCGATATACTGCTTTGCTGCTTCTAAATCTGATAAATATATTTCGTGCAGCCTGTCCAGCTTTGGCTGACAACGACCGATGGAGCCTTCGCTTCTAAGCCAGATGGTAACGGCAAATCCACGGTAAGCCGCCTGATAGGCAATCTGACTTCCGAGGACACCACCGCCGATTAATACGATATTTTTCATCTTTTATACCTCACTTTCTAAGGATCCTACGAGAAACAGTATGATTCATACCGGATCTACGTCATATTCAGTAAGATTACATTCGCATGTATATGAAATGTATCTACGTAAGGATACTTTAGCATTGTATACAAAAAAATACAATCAAAAAACATGCTGCACAAGAAACATATAGATCAGGGTACCGCACAAGATGCTTACGAGGGAGTTCTTTTTTACTGCCTGCAGGATGATTACAGCCAGCGATGCAATGATTTCCGGAGCTCCAAAAGGAGCGTGTGTCAGATCTGTATTTCTCAGGCAGTAGATGACCAGCATTCCGATAATGGCAGAGGGAAGCACCTCGCCAAGAAAGCTTATGTAAGCGGGTGTCTTTTTTCCATTAAGAATAATAAACGGCAGAAAGCGGAGCAGGATGGTTACAATCGACATCACTGCGATCAGCATTGCAGCATGAAAATCAGTATTCATATTAGTTTTCCTTTCCGGCTTCTGAGAGTTCAACAGGTTTGTTCATTTCCATGGGATCCGCTTCTATATTTTTAACTTTAATATCGTCTGCTGCTTCTTCTTTAATGGTTTCCTGCGTGAGTTTTTTACGGAGTAAGGATAGAATCAGTGTAATAACCAGCATGGAAGGAATCAGAAAACGCTCCGGTCCAAAAAGCACAAGGCAGACAAGAGAGGAGAGTAGCCCGATCAGAGCAGGAAGATGCTGCCTGGTATTAATCCATTGTCCCGTAAAGGATGCGATAAATAAAGCGGTCATGGAGAAATCAATGCCTTCTGTGCTGAACGGCAGGACAGAGCCCACAAGAGAACCTGCCACACAGCCAAAGACCCAGTAAATCTGATTAAAAAGAGAAACCAGAAAACGAAATTGGTGAATGTTTTCTCCATCTGGACAGTATCCGTCAGAGAGCAGAGAATAGGTTTCGTCGGTTAAAGCAAAAATCATATAGGGCTTGTATTTCCCGGCGTTTTTGTACTGGTCGATCATGGATATGCTGTAAAAAAGATGACGGGCATTGATCATGACGGTCATGATGGCGGCAGTGATCAAAGAGGCACCGCTGGAAAGCAGAGTGACACCGGCATACTGCATGGAACCAGCATAGATAAAGAGCCCCATGGCAAAGCTCCAAAGGACTCCATAACCGTGATTAGAAAGCAGGATGCCAAATCCCATACCCAGTACAATATAGCCAGCCATAATTGGCAGTGATTTGATAAAAGCGGATCTGATCACACGCCTTGTCATAATACATCCTTTCCTTTTGCAAAAATATCCAGATAACTCTTGAGTACCGGTGCTATAAGCGGATCCTCCGGATGATAAAAGTGCCGCTGGTTAATAAGAAACCCATGCGGATCGCTGCGGATCATTGCACGATACTGTGAGGGAGAGATATGCATAAATTCCCGGAATCTGCTGTTAAAATTTTTAAGATCCGGGAAACCATTGTCCAGTGCTACATCGGTGAGAGTAAGAGTCTCATCCTTGAGACTGTAGAGCGCATTGGATATACGGAGACGGATCAGATAATCATAAAATCGTATTCCCAGTGTTTCCTTAAAGAGCGTGGAAATATACGTTCGGTTATATTGGGTAAGAGATGCAAGATCATCCAGAGTGATTTTTTCCGCAAAATGTTCCTGCATATATTTTGTCATGATACGAATTGTCTGCTTATGCAGTTCATCCTCCTTATGATACGAAGAGATTGTCCGGGGTACTTCCTCTACAAGCAAGGCAGCTATCAGATCGATAAGCGCCCGGGAGCGAAATACGCTGAGTCTGTCCAATTTTGCAAGAGAAAGATACAGGGAGGCTGCGTAGTAACGAAGCTTTTTTGCCGTTAATGTATTGCGGCTTTTATAATCGGTCACATATATAAAACGGTAGCTTTGACCTTGTTCCAGTAAAGGCTTAAAAGCTTCCTGTGGGATATGAATGACAAGAGCTGCAGTTTTATCCATAAGGCTGTAGGAAGCATGACCGACGCCTGGATTGATCAGGATCATATCTCCACTTTCCAGGGTGAAATAATCATTACCGCGGACAAATTCCGCACTGCCGGTGAGGACGATATTCAGTTCATATTCATTTTCGTGCCAGTTATAACGATAATTTCTGAGCTGATGTACATAGCTATTTACGGAAATGCCGCTTTCTGACCATTCATGTTGGTAAATGAGATCCATGGGATTTACCTTTCAAAACATATCATCCTTTTATCATTATCAAAATCCAAACTTTTTACCGGTTCCGGATATTTGAATGCAAATTTTCAATAGTACCGATTATAACGCTTAATATTTTTAAAGCAAATAGGAAATCGAAGGAATAAAGTGGAGGATTATGACTGGAAAATGATCCATTCCTATGGATAAGAACAGGCAAAATATTTGGATGAATTATGCAGGATGTGCGTCTTAAATTACTTAAAATGAGTGAACAATCAGGAGAGAGAAACATTCAGCCATAATATTTTCAACGATTTTTTCAGGAAATGCTGATACTCTGTATCCATCATTTACCGGAATCACCCGGAAAACATTTATTCAAAGGGGGCTTTATGAATACTCAGCTAATGATTTGTCTCGTGATCTTTGTGCTCACATTGATCAGCTACATTCTCAATAAAATACCGATGTGGCTGACATCTATGATTTCACTTGCACTGCTGTATATTACGGGCTGCATCGATGCAGAGGGGGCACTGGCAGGCTTTGCCAATGTTAATACGATCCTTATGGCGGCTATGTTTATTGTTGCTGCAGGATTCCGCCGCACATCTATGGTGGATAAGATGTGTCGTGGACTGCTGCATATTACAGGAGGCTCATTTTCCAAAGCATATGCCGGATATGTTCTGCTTACGATCCTTTTATCTAACTTTATTGCAAGTCCGATGGTTGTTTATGCGATTGTTTCTCCGTTGCTTGTTGCTTTATGTGACAGTACCAATCAGCCGCGAAGCAAATACCTTTTCCCACTCGTGGTTGTAGCGATTGCTACCTGTGGTATCTTACCGGGACCCACCGCGATTCAGATGGCAGGACAGTTTGAGGGTTTTTTTCAAACCTATGGATTTACAGAGGGATTTAACGCAATTAACTTTTTTAAGGGTGAGTGGCCTGTACTTTTGGTAACTTTTGCCTGGGCAGTATTTCTTGCACCAAAGTTTATGCCGTCAGACCGCCATTCGGAAACAGAGAGCAATGAGAAACGGAGCGGAAGCAATGCAAGTACGCTTTCTCCGTTTGCTGATATGGCAGGTATTATCGTTTTCTTTGGAACGATCATCATCCTGATTTTTTCTGCACAGCTTCATCTTCAAAACTGGTGGGTGGCACTGGCAGGTTCTCTGCTTATGGTGCTCTTTGGTGTGGTAGACCAGAAGGCATCTCTCAGAGATGTGCCGTGGGATATGATTCTGCTTTATGTAGGTGCTCTGGGACTTGGCACGGCGCTAACGGCTACCGGCGCCGGAGATCTGATTGGAAAAGGGCTTGCTGGTCTTGGAGGAGGAACACATAACAGCTACATACTTGGGGCGCTGTTCTTTATTATCCCGTTTATTGTTACACAGTTTATGCTGAATCGTGCAGTATCTGCAGTGTTTGTACCGATTTGTCTCTTGACTTGTCAGGCACTGGGAGCTAATCCCATCGGACTTGTGCTTCTGGTAAATGCAGGCTCTCTGACAGCATTCATGACACCGATGGCAACACCGGCAATCCCAATGTGTATGGGCGACGCGGGCTACAATCTTACCGATTTGTTTAAGGGTGGATGGCTGATTTCCATACTTCTAAGTGTTGTATTTATTGGATATACTATGACTGTGTTCCCATGCTTCTGAATTTAGCAATAAACTTTTGTTAGGCGGATAAGTCAGAAAGGAATTTATGAAAATTACAGATGTAAAGCTCAGATTTGCCAAGCATTATCTTTTTGTGGAAATCTATACGGATGCCGGGATCAAAGGCTTGGGCGAAGCCGGAAACTGGGGATTTTTAAGCTCCACAGCGGATGCGATCCGAAAGTTCACTCCATATCTGATTGGTAAGGATCCTTTTAATATTGAAGATATCGGTCAGAATCTGTACCGAGCCGTTTATTTCCGTGGATCCGTCATTATGAGTGCCATTTCGGCGATTGATATTGCCTGCTGGGATATTAAAGGTAAGGCGCTGGGAGTACCGGTATATCAGCTCCTTGGTGGTAAAACCAGAAACAAGGTACGTTGCTATGCGTCTGTAATGAAGCACAGTACAGATCTCAATGTACTGATAGATGAGTATAAGAAACTGCAGGATCAAGGCTTTAATGCCGCTAAAATTTTTGTCAATGGTCCGCAGAAATCTGCCAATAACGGATTTGATGAGTTCTTTTCCGGCAGAGTAGAGGATGAGCTTGAGAAGGTAAGGGTTATCCGGGAAGCATTAGGTGCGCATTTCGATTTTATCCTTGAAAATCATCGCGGCATGACGGTGCCGGAGGCCATTGCTTTTGGAACAGAGGTTTCCAGGTATCGTCCGATGGTACTGGAGGATCCTGTGACACCGGATAACGTGGATACTATGGCGCTGGTAGCTTCCAAGATCTCCGTGCCAGTTGCAACAGGTGAACGCTTTATTAACATAAAGGAATATGAGCAGGTGATCCGCAGAAATGCTGCACAGTATCTGCGTCCGGATGTCTGCGCTATGGGTGGGATTACAGCGGCCAAAAAGGTTGCGGCTATCGCCGAAGCAAGCGATGTACTGATTATCCCGCATAATCCGCTCGGGCCGGTGTCTACAGCAGCCTGCCTCCAGATTTGTGCGTCTATTCCAAATCTCGGGATCCAGGAACTTCCTGGTTTCTGTCTGAATGGAGCAGAGGATCGGATGGTGAAGGAACCGCTCCGCTTTAAGGATGGCTTTATGGAGATTCCCGAGGCACCCGGCATCGGTGTGGAACTGGCAGATGACGCAGAGGAGTTGTATCCGGCAAAGGAGCGGGGTAGCAATACCGCTTTCCGGTATTTTGACGGTTCGGTGAAGGACTGGTAATAACGTGTTTTAAAACGTAAGGAAGCTCTTGTTTTTTTAATATACATATCTTTTTTGAAAATTCTGTGTTAAGATACTCAAGTATTTTTTGATGAAGATTTTTAAGCTGATCAGGAAACCCTGGTCAGCTTTTTTGTAGGAGAATATTGCTATATGACATTTCAAGAACTAGGTTTACAGAGAGATATTCTTAGTGCGGTGGCAAAGGCCGGATATAAGGAGCCGTCCCCGATACAGGAAAAAGCGATCCCGGAGATGCTGGCAGGGAGAGATATGATTGCGACGGCACAGACGGGCACCGGAAAAACAGCTGCATTTGCACTGCCGATTCTTAACAAGCTGGAGGTAAAGCGCCCTTCCGAAATCCGTGCGCTGGTTTTGACTCCGACGAGAGAGCTTGCCATTCAGATCCTGGAAAACTTTAAACGTTATGGCAGATACCTTAAGCTGCGTACGGTCTGCATCTATGGAGGCGCAAAGCAGGGACCGCAGCTTGCGGCGCTCGCCAATGGATGCGATATCCTTGTGGCAACACCGGGACGTCTTATGGATTACATGGGGCAGGGTATTGTGTCTTTGGAGGATATCAATACGTTTGTACTGGACGAAGCCGATCGTATGCTGGATATGGGATTTATTACAGACATCCGGAAAATTGTGAAGCAGATTCCGGAAAAACGCCAGACGGTTATGTTTTCTGCTACGATGCCAAAGGAAATTGAGAAGCTGGCAGAGGAGCTTTTAAAGGATCCGGTCCGCATTGAAACTGCTCCGGTATCCAGTCCGGCAGATACAGTTATGCAGAAAATCTGCTTCATGGAGCATGCGGATAAAAAGCTTGCGCTGGGAAGCTTTTTACGGCAGGAGGATGTCAAAAAATCTATTGTTTTTACAAGAACCAAGCATGGAGCGGATCGTCTGGTGCGAGAGCTTAAAAAGCAGGGGATCGAATCGGTTGCAATCCATGGAGACAAGACGCAGGGACAGCGCCAGAATGCTCTTGAGCATTTCCGGTCCGGCAAGATTAAGGTGCTGGTAGCAACAGATGTGGCGTCTCGTGGCATAGATATCCCAAAAATCACGCATGTGTTTAATTATGATCTGCCGGAGGAAGCAGAGTCATATATTCACAGAATCGGACGTGCCGGCAGAGCCGGAGCGGAGGGTGAAGCGATCACACTTTGCTGCGAGGATGAGATGGAGAGACTTTATGATATTGAGAGACTGACACGCAGGGAGATCCCCGAGATAGAGACGGAGTGGTCTGTCGCGTTGGAGAGGAAGAAAAAGGCGGCACCGGCAGCAAAACACTTAAGAGGCAGAAGCAACGTAAGTAAAAAAGTAAGTAAAGTTTATGGAGAGCGTCCGGGATCGGACAGAATGGCAATGCCGCGTGGAAGCAAAGCGGAAAAGCCGCGATTCCGGCATAAAAAGGCGTCTCTAAGGCAGTCTGTCGATGGCGGAAAACATTTCCAGAGCAGAGCTTCAAAACCCATACAGAAATCATCGCAAAAGAAAACCGCATGACTGCCAGGATGGGATTGCATCGTGTAGAAGCGCATTGGCTGGTAACAGAAGAACAAAATAAAAATAATTTTTATTTACCAAAAACACTTGTAAATTATCTCTTTCGTGATATCATAAAGGTGTCAAGAAAAATAAGTCGATGGAAGTTCATCCGACGAGAAAAGATGAACAAAAACAGAGACAAAGTGCAGGGGAAGTACCTGCGAAACTAAACTGCAGAAAGTATGAGGTACAAAGCGATGATTCCAACAGATTCAGTCGTTAATATCCTCACTGCCAGATAAGAGAAAAATACAAATGTGAGATTCTGGTGAACCGTCAATTCATCCAGAGATCGATCGAGATAAGAAGTGAATCTTCAGATTATTTCTCAAAGCTGGTGAGTTGGGGATATTAGAAAAGACCGGTGAAAAGAAATAATCTATTTATCGATGATATCGTAAAGAAGGTATCTGAAATATAAATAGAAATCTACAGAAAGAGGTACAAACCAAAGTTCTGAGTAGAGACAACTGAATAGAGACTTAAGCAGGATTTCATTTAAAAATCCACAAAATCTACGAAAGAAGGTACAAACCGAAGTACTAGATAGTGTAATTTAATGAAGTAAGCGCTCAAAGAGGTATCTGGTGAAAGCAGGTACCTCTTTTTTTGTGTGCCCGGCGGGCACGCGCTATTACTTTTCACTCGCTATGGTTTTTGGTCAGGTTTTCAGATCTTAGCCTTTTTTGGACAGTGCAAGTGGCGATGCGTTTGCACATGAGTCGGAGCGGGTATAAGCTTTTGGAAATGAAGTGAAATCAGGACGGCTAAGTGATATGATAATGGAGTATCACAAGGATAATGAGACCTTACAGAGGAGACGGATATGAAGCAAAAGGAAACGATGGAACACAAGGCAGCTGGTAAAAATGGTGTGCTGCGGATGGCGTTTGTGGTTCTTTCACTGGTGCTGGAGATTGGACTTCTGGTTTTGTTTTTCTTCCGCCTTAACCAGTATTTCCGCTGGTTTCAGCTGATTACGTTTATTGTAGGATTGCTTCTTGTGCTGGTGATCTACGGACAGCATAAAACCTCCGCGATGAAGATGCCCTGGATCATCTTAATCATGGCGGCGCCTGTGCTTGGTATTACCCTGTATTTTCTGATCGGACTCAATGGCTCCACAAGAAAAATGCGGAACCGGTATGAGAAAATTGATGCGCTGCTGTTTCCGGTTTTACATGGCAGGAAGGAAACCTTGGAGGCACTCGAGCAGAGAGATCCGGATGCAGGCGCAATTGCTGATTATATCAATCATTATGCCCACTATCCGGTGTGGCAGAATACGGATGTTACCTATTATAATGATGCGGCAGATGGGCTTGAGGCGCAGCTGAGAGACCTGAAACGTGCGGAGCAGTTTATTTTTATGGAGTACCATGCCATAGAGGATAAGGAATCCTGGCACCGGATTGAGGAGGTTCTGGTGGACCGAGTACATGCAGGGGTCGAGGTACGGGTCTTTTATGATGACATGGGATCCATCGGATTTATCAATACGGATTTTACCAAGAAGATGGAGCGTCTTGGAATCCAGTGCCGGGTGTTTAATCCCTTTGCACCGGGTCTTAATATTTTCCTTAATAACAGAGATCACCGTAAAATCACAGTGATCGACAATAAGATCGGATTTACCGGCGGATATAATCTTGCAAATGAATATTTTAATCTGACACATCCGTATGGTATGTGGAAGGATACGGGCATACGTCTTGAAGGAGATGCGGTGCAAAGCCTCACGCTTACATTCCTGGAAATGTGGAATGCCGTTCGGGATACGGATAAGGATGATCCTAATGCGGCAAGATTTATTACACAGTATGATTATCATGCGGCGCAGCATGGTTTTGTACAGCCATATGCGGACAGTCCGATGGATGATGAGCATGTGGGTGAGAATGTTTATATCAGCATGGCTGACAAGGCAGACCGCTATTGCTATTTCATCACTCCGTATCTGATTATTACAGATGAGATGAACCATGCGCTTGGGCTTGCAGCTAAAAGAGGCGTGGATGTCAGGATTATCACACCGGGAATCCCGGATAAGAAGCTGGTATATCGTGTGACACGCTCCTTCTACAACGGACTGGTACGAAACGGTGTTCGTATCTATGAGTGGACGCCCGGGTTCTGCCATGCCAAGATGAGCATTGCAGATGATAAAATGGCAACCTGCGGAACCATCAACCTGGATTACCGCAGTCTTTACCATCATTTTGAGAATGGCTGCTTCCTCTATGACTGCGATGCTGTCCATAAGATGAAGGAGGACTTTGATCAGATGTTTACAGAATGCCGTGAGGTGACGGCATATTACCGTTCTGAGCGCAGCAACGGCAGACGACTTCTGGATTTATTTCTGCGTCTGTTTGCGGAATTAATGTAACTCGTGGAATTATTGTAATAAGCTGCGGTAGACACGGAAGGCGGAAGGCAGAGAGTACTGCTCCTTAAGACTTTTAAGACTTACCAACCGGATTTTTCCGCACTCATCCGGAGAAGCTGCAGCGTCCGGGACCTGCAGCGGCTTTTGCCGGATGGCATCTGTCAAAGGAAGCTCTAAATCATTTTCTGCCATATAAGAGGATGAAGGGACTGGTGCAAGCTCATCCGCGAGAATCTCGTATCCGATCATATGCCATTCTTTATGTGTAAAAATATGCTTTGCCTCCGGAAGGCGTTTTATCCTAAGTGGTGAAAAACCAAGACTTTGGACGTACCGGAGCGCCTCTTTTTCCAGGAGATGTCCTTCAGTATTAGGAAATTCATAGAGACCCGCCAGCAGACCCCGGGCCGGACGTTTCCGTATGGCAATTTTCATGTCATCGTGAATGAGAAATACCGTCCGGTCTTCCACGGTCCGCTGCTTTTTAGGCGCAGTCATCGGATACGTCTGGATCGTTTCATGGTCAAAGGCATGGCAGCAGATGTTTAACGGACATTGCCCGCAGAGAGGTGTCCCATTGGGAATACAGATCATCGCGCCGAGGTCCATGAGCGCCTGATTAAAATCCCCGGCACCAAGAGATGGCATATGCTCCAGAAACCAGGCGGATGCGGACTTTTTTGCAGCATCCGTTTTTATATTTCCGTTGTATTCTGTCAGTCGTGCAAAGATACGCAGCAGATTTCCATCTACTGCCGGGATCCGCTCTCCAAAAGCGATTGATGCGATGGCGGCAGCCGTGTAAGGTCCGATACCTGCGATTTTAAGGAGCTCCTGGCTGTTGTCCGGCATGACACCATGATACTCCTCCATGATCTGGATCGCGCCCTTATGGAGATTCCGTACTCGGGAGTAATATCCGAGACCCTCCCAGCATTTCATGTAGAGATCCTCAGGGGCTTGAGCGAGAGCTGCGATGTCAGGTAATGCATGAAGGAAGCGGCGGTAATAGTCCTTTACAGCCTCGACTCTTGTCTGCTGCAGCATGATTTCTGATATCCAGACATGGTATGGGGTCGGATCCTCGCGCCATGGAAGGCTGCGTCGATGCGTATTATACCAGCGGAGCAGCTGCATGCTGAAATCCCCGGGATGAAGCTCCGGCATATTCATTCGCAACCTCCTTATAAACAAACGATGAGATAAGATATCAAGAATCATATATCTTTTTTGATTGTTACACAATATACTAAGGATAAAGTGCAGGCAATTGGCACAGGGCAGATGAATTTAATAAACGGAAGCGAAGGCTATGAAATATAAAATTGAACGGGCGGGTGCACTGCCGGCGTATCTGCAGCTTTATCATCAGATCAGAAAGGATATTACCGAGGGGGCATACCGCCTTGGGGACAAGCTTCCGTCCAAACGTATCCTTGCGGAAGAAACCGGCATCTCGGTGATTACGGTGGAACATTGCTATGACCTTTTAACCGAGGAGGGCTATATTGAGTCGCGGGAGCGCAGCGGCTATTTTGCAGCATATCGGGAGGGAGATCTGTTTTCCATGCCGTTGGAATCAGAAACAGCGCAGGAAACACATGAGGATCCGGGACGCGATGGTAGGTTTGAGATCCGGGAGGCGGCGGAGGACCGGAGAGAAGCATTCCCCTTTTCCATCCTGGCGAGAACCATGCGCAGGGTGATTACGGAATACGGCGACAAAATTCTTGTAAAATCTCCTAACAACGGAGTCCCGGAGTTAAGAGAAGCCATCAGCCAGTATCTCAGGAGAAGCCGCGGCATCATGGTAAAGCCGGAGCAGCTGGTGATTGGTTCCGGTGCGGAATATCTCTATACAATCATTGTGCAGATGCTTGGGAGTGAGCGGATTTTCGGATTGGAAGCTCCTTCTTATGATAAGATTCGTAAGGTGTATGAAGCAAGCGGAGTCAAGTGCGACATGTTAAAGCTGGGGAAGGAGGGAATCCGCTCCGGAGAGCTTAAGAGGACACAGGCCTCGGTACTGCATGTGACGCCGTTTAACAGTTATCCGAGCGGAATCACCGCGAGCGCATCTAAACGGAATGAGTACATTCGCTGGGCAGAGGAGCGGGGAGGCATCATCATTGAGGATGATTTTGACTCGGAGTTCTCCATGTCCGCCAAGGCGGAGGACACACTGTTTTCGTTGGAACCGGATCATACGGTGATTTATGTGAATACGTTTTCCGAGACAATTGCGCCATCGGTGCGTATTGGCTATCTGATCCTGCCGGAGGCTCTTGCCGGCACGCTTTGGGAGAGAGTTTCCTTTTATTCCTGTACAGTGCCGGTGTTTGAGCAGTATGTGCTGTCAGAGTTTATCCGGGACGGAGACTTTGAGAGGCATATCAACAGGGTGAGGAGACGCCGGCGACAGCGCAGGGAAAGTATGCTATAATCAGAAAAACAACAGGATCGCGAGGAAATGACTATGAAGGTATTAAAAAATGTTGCGGCTGTGCGGACTGCGTGGAAGTGGAGCGGGGAGTTTCTGCGCCTGATGAGTTTGTCCGGCGCTGTTTGTCTTTTGGACCAGCTTTTTAAAAATGCCATTGATACAGAGCCGGAGGAGAATTTTCCGAGGGAAATGCCAGGGACCAAAGGACAGGTCAAGATCATGCGTGTGCATAATCCGGGCTTTTCCCGGGGAAGATTCGGCACATATCCGGAGTTTGTAAAGCTTGTGTCCATCACGCTGACAGGCTTTCTTGCAGGGGGGCTGCATGCGCTGACAGTGGAGCACCCGGGGAAATTTCAGCTTCGTAAGCTTGGAATTTCCTTTGTCATCGGCGGGGCACTCTCCAACATTCTTGACAGGGTAAGGAAGGGAAAGGTGACGGATTATCTTAATATCAATCTGCCGTGGTTTAGAAAACTGGTTGTGAACATTGCGGATCTGTCCATTTATCTGGGTGGAATTTTGTATGTTATCTCCGCCTTTTTAAGGCGTGATGAATGAAACATCTGTGCATAAAGCAGTACGGCATTATGAGATGAGGCATGCACCAGAGGGCACCGGAGAGCTGGGTACATGCCTCATTTTTGCTTGTCATGCGTAGGTCGATATGATAAAATCCGATTACGTGTGGTCATTTGCCGCATCATAAGTTTGCAACACATAACGTGCGAAAACGTATGTGAATATTTACAGAAGGAAGATGTTCCAATGAATAAGAAAGTCAAAGGATGCCTGGTGCTGCTGCTGACACTGGCGATTACCGCAGGATTTTGTTTCCTCGGATATGTCGGCGCACCGGATATCAAGCTTGGCCTGGATCTGAATGGCGGTGTTTCGATTACGTATCAGACCGTGGATCCTGACCCGACTGCCGAGCAGATGTCCGATACGGTTTATAAGCTTCAGCTGAAAGCACAGGGATACTCCACAGAGGCACAGGTGTATCAGGAGGGCAGCAACCGGATCAATATTGATATCCCGGGTGCAACGGATGCCAATGAGATCCTGGAGGAGCTTGGAGAGCCGGGTACACTGCAGTTTGCAGATGAAAACGGCAACGTGCTGTTAACAGGTGATGATGTTAAAAATGCGACTGCCGGGATGACCGATAAAAGCGGCTCGAGAGAGTATGTGATCGAGCTTACCTTTACCGATGCCGGTGCCGAGAAATTTGCCCAGGCAACTGCAGACAATGTCGGTAAGCCTCTTTACATTATTTATAATGATGAGGTTATTTCTTCCCCAAATGTCCAGGAGGCAATCAGCGGAGGACAGGCTTCCATCACCGGTATTACAGATTATCAGGAGGCAACCAACATTGCATCTACGATCCGGATCGGTGCTCTGCCGGTACAGCTTACAGAGCTTCGTTCCAATGTAATCGGTGCGACCCTTGGACAGGAGGCTATTTCATCTTCGCTTCGCGCAGGTGCAATCGGACTTGGACTCGTAATGCTGTTTATGATCGCGGTATATCTGCTTCCAGGTCTTGCGGCATCCCTTGCCCTTGTTATGTATGTCGGATTGGAGCTTGTGCTTCTGCAGGCATTTGAGGTTACGCTCACGCTGCCAGGTATTGCGGGTATCATCCTGTCAATCGGTATGGCAGTAGATGCCAATGTCATCATCTTTACCCGTATCAAGGAGGAGCTGGGACTTGGCAATAACGTGCATGACGCGATTAAGGCAGGCTACAGCAAGGCACTGTCTGCGATCCTGGATGGAAATATTACAACCCTGATCGCAGCCGCGGTACTGTATCTGAGAGGCTCCGGTACGGTCAAGGGATTTGCGACAACGCTTGCCATCGGTATTGTGATTTCGCTGATTACCGCGCTGTTTGTTACACGCTCCATCATGTGGTGCTTCTATCAGCTTGGTGCTGAGAATCCCAAGCTTTACGGTGTCCGTAAAAAGGCAAAGGTCTTTGATTTTGTAGGCTTCCGCAAAAAGGCATATGCAATTTCTATTGTTGTCATCGCAGCGGGCTTCATCTTTATGGGCGTCAACAAAGCCGGAACCGGCAACTTATTTAACTATGATCTTGATTTCCAGGGAGGTTCCTCAACCAATGTCACCTTTAACGAGGATCTTTCCATGAGTGATATCGATGCCAAGGTGATCCCGGTATTTAAGGAAGTGACCGGAGGTGATTCCTCCACACAGGCGTCCAAGGTTGCCGGAACCAACGAGGTTATCATCAAGACCCGCACACTGACAACGGAGGAGCGTACCGAGCTGTATGACAAGTTGGTAGACACCTTCGGTGTGGATGAAAACAAGATTACAACCGAAAACATTTCCGGAGCTGTGTCCGTGGAGATGAAAAAGGATGCCGCATGGGCATTTGTCATTGCCATCATCTGTATGCTGATCTACATTTGGGTACGTTTCCGCGATTTCCGCTTTGCATCGGCTTCGGTCATTGCGCTGACACATGACGTACTGGTGACGGTTGCATTCTATGCAGGACTCCGCTGGGCTGTCGGCTCCACCTTTATTGCATGTATCCTGACGATTGTGGGTTACTCGATCAATGCGACCATCGTAATTTTTGACCGTATCCGTGAAAACCTGGCAAAGCCGGATGGTCGGAAGGATCTGAAGCTTGCTGTAAATGATGCCGTTTCACAGACGCTGACCCGTTCCATTAATACGTCGCTTACGACATTTATCACCGTACTGGTACTCTTTATCCTTGGAGTGTCGTCCATCCGTGATTTCACCATGCCACTGATGGTTGGTATTGTTTCCGGATGCTGGTCTTCTGTTATGATTGCCGGACCTCTCTGGTATGACCTTACAATGATGAATTCCAAAAATAAGGCTGCCAAGGCAAAGTCCAGCGGTAAAGATAAAAAGAAAGCTGCCAGGGCCGCCGGTAAGAAGGCGGAAGCTTCCGGGCAGAAGTAAATCTTGACGCAGTTCTTGATATCAGATACGATTAAGTCCGACTCCATCATCGAGCCGGACTTTTTTCTTTTTCATTCATTTTATAAAATTACAGATGCAGTCAGGTTATGCGATCCGGAAAAGCATGATCAGAGCATCTGATTTTATTTGGAAACGAGGAGTAACGTAAAAATTATGAAATATGATATTGTCGCAGAGTATGGGAGAGCCAAATCTGCCCATATGGAAACCGTACATGGCACCATTGAAACGCCGGTCTTTATGAATGTCGGAACCGTCGGAGCAATCAAGGGAGCAGTTTCCACCGATGACCTCCGCTGTATCGGGACACAGGTGGAGCTTTCCAACACCTATCACCTCCATGTAAGAACCGGAGATGCCCTTATCAAGCAGTTTGGAGGGCTCCATAAATTTATGAAATGGGATCGCCCGATCCTTACGGATTCCGGCGGATTTCAGGTCTTTAGTCTGGCAGGTACCGGGCGTAAGATTAAGGAGGAGGGTGTGACCTTTCATTCGCATATTGATGGACGCCGGATTTTTATGGGACCGGAGGAGTCCATGCAGATTCAGTCCAATCTGGGCTCAACCATTGCCATGGCCTTTGATGAATGTCCTCCGGCGCTTGCGGAACGCGAATACATCCTGCCCTCAGTTGAGCGCACTACCCGCTGGCTCGAGCGCTGCCGGAAGGAGATGGCAAGGCTCAATGCGCTGCCAGATACCGTAAATCCTCAGCAGCTTCTTTTTGGCATTAATCAAGGGGGTATCCTTGAAGACATTCGTATTCGCCATGCGGACATCATCAGCGGGATGAATCTGGATGGGTATGCCGTCGGCGGTCTTGCGGTCGGAGAAACCCATGAGGAAATGTACCATATCCTGGATGTGGTTGTGCCGCATCTCCCCAGAAAGAAGCCAACCTATCTTATGGGTGTCGGGACACCGGCAAATATCATTGAGAGCGTAGATCGAGGTATCGACTTTTTTGACTGTGTCTACCCTTCCCGCAACGGACGCCACGGACATGTCTATACACATAAGGGCAAGATCAACCTCTTTAATCAGAAGTACGAGCTGGATGCCCGTCCGATCGAGGAGGGATGCAAGTGCCCTGCCTGCGCCGGCTTGAAAAATCCGGATGGGACCTATACCGGCGGATATTCGCGTGCGTATATCCGTCATCTCTTAAAGGCAAAGGAGATGCTTGGTATGCGGCTTTGCGTACTGCATAACCTGTATTTTTATAATCACCTTACAGAGGAAATCCGTGGAGCCATCCGGGGAGGTACCTGGGATGAGTGGAAAAAAGAGGCTCTCAATACCTTAGGAACCTATGATCGTGGAGAAGAGTAAAATATGATGCCAAAGAAGAAACACCGGGAGGATGTACGCAACAGTATCGTGCGTATGATTATTGTAGGTCTTTCTGTATGCCTGCAGATCACGTGGTTTGCTTTGGTAGTTCTCCGTCTCAATGAGAATTACCTTGTGATATCGCTGATCACGAGGCTCGTGACGATACTGGTTGTTCTCGGAATCTTTGGCAAGCATACAGCTCCGGACATCAAGCTCTCCTGGATCCTTTTTATTATGGCGCTGCCAATCCTGGGTCTTACGTTTTATCTCTTAAGTAACCGCTCTAATTTTATTAAGACTATGCGCAGGAAATTTGAGCGGATTGACCGGAAGATTAAGGCAGCTTTCCCTGATGATACGGAGGTCTTTTGTGAGCTCAGGCAGGAGAATCCGGAAGTGGCGAATCAGATGTATTTTTTAAAGCATAGCTGTGGGTTTCCTGTGTATCATAATACGGACGTGGTTTATTATAAGGAAGCAATTGATGCGATTATTGCGCAGAGAGATGCGTTAAAAAAGGCAGAGAAGTTCATTTTCATGGAGTATCATGCCATCGAGGACAGGCAGGCCTTTCAGCAGATCAAGGATGTGCTGATTGAGAGAGCCCGCGCCGGAGTGGAGGTTCGCCTGTTTTACGATGATGTAGGCTCGGTCGGCTTTATCAATCCGCAGTTCATAAAGGAAATGCGGCAAAATGGTGTTGAGTGCAGAGTCTTTAATCCATTGATTCCGGTTGTGAATCTCTTTATGAATAACCGTGATCATCGTAAAATTACGGTGATTGATGGCAAGGTTGGTTTTACCGGCGGCTATAACCTTGCCAATGAATACTTTAATGTCACGCATCCGTATGGTTACTGGAAGGACACAGGCATCAGACTTTCCGGAGATGCAGTGCGGACGCTTACACTTTTGTTTCTGGAGATGTGGAATGCAATCGAGGAAACAGATCACGATTTAAGCCGGTTTCTGCCGGAATTTCCGTATCAGGCAAGAAACAGCGGCTATTGTGTGCCGTTTGGGGACTCTCCCCTTGATGAAATTCATACCGGTGAGGATGTCTATATGAACATGATCCGGAGTGCAAAGGGGTATGTATATATAGCAACTCCCTATCTGATTCTTACAGACGGTATGATCCGGGAGTTAAGCATGGCTGCGAGGCGCGGAGTGGATGTCCGGATTGTAACGCCCGGCATCCCTGATAAAAAAATTGTATATGGAATCACAAGATCCTTTTACAATGCACTGGTGAGAACCGGTGTCAGGATTTATGAGTATACTCCCGGATTTATTCACGCCAAAATGACCTTGGTGGATGATGAGCTCTGCACGATTGGAACCATCAATTATGACTATAGAAGCTTCTATCATCATTTTGAGAATGCAGTACTGCTCTATCATTATCCCTGCCTTCGCCATGTCAAAGAGGATTTTCAGGAGATTTTTAACGGATCCTGTGAAGTCACAGACAAATATGCCGGAAAACGTCCTACAAGCATGCGCATCTGGCAGTGTATTTTACGTTTGTTTGCACCGCTTTTGTAAGATATCCGAAGGTCGGGGCATAGAGCATATAGAATCTGGCAAGAGCAATGCTCATCCCCTACTGGAGCGGCAGAGCGGAAATGTCAACGCTGATTGTTTTTCCAAAGATACCAGAGACCCTTGAGCAGGAGATGTTCATCGACGATGATGCTGTGTCTTGAGACCTTGCATACGGTAGCAGCCGGACCTCCCGTGGCTACAATGGATGCAGGCTCTCCGACAGACTCGATAAAGCGGTCGATAATGCCGTCAAGCGCACCTGCAGAGCCATAGAGAATGCCTGCCTTCATGGATTCCTGGGTGGAAGTCGCGATGATTTTTCTGGCAGGCGCGAGATCGATCGAAGGCAGGAGGGAGGTCTCTTTTGTGAGAGCATTGAGCGACAGCATAACACCGGGCATAATGACACCTCCAATATAGGCTCCGGACTGGTTTACCACAGTGACGGTTGTGGCAGTGCCCATGTCAATGATAAAGCAGGGCAGAGGGTATTCATTTTTGACGGCAACGGCAGCGGTGACCAGGTCCCCGGCAACTGTCCCCGGATCATCAATCTGTATCCGGAGTCCGGTACGGATCCCGGCGCCTACAATGAGCGCGGTTTTTCCGGTTACCAGCCGAAGCGCGGATTTCAGGATATCTGTAAGCATTGGAACGACAGAGGAAATAATGACACCCTCAATGCCGGATGGGTCAATCCTGAGCATTTCCAGGATCCGTTCTATTTCCGATGCGTATTCAAACTCGGTCTTCTTTTTATTGCTCTCGATGCGGAAAACCTGCGAAATATTTCTGGTTCCGTTAATCAAGCCGAGCACCGTGTGGGTATTGCCGCAGTCCACTGCAAGTATCATGGAAGTCCCTCCTAAAGCGTTTACGTCTTATATTCTAAATTGCTGGTGATCTATGTTGCATGATCCGTAGTACGTTGCTTTTTCACCTCATTATACAAGGGAAAAGAAAAACTTGCTATAGGGTAATCCGGAGGCTTATGGAAGCGGTTACGAGGGATTGATGTAAGTATCTTCGGGAAATACGATGATTTCGTATCAAGCCTGGAAACGGCCGATTCATCGCCCGGCAGGGTGGATGCAAGCAGTATACTTGTAAGTTATCCGGAAATTATGCTATTATGACTTTGTATTGTGACGATACAGAAGAAACTAAGGGTAAACGGGCAAAAACAAATGGATATCATTCAGGATAAATGTATTTTATATGAGTCTCAAAAAGGTGCAGAGCAAAGGCTGCAGGTGGGCATCCATTGGGATGATGTTCCTACGCTTCTGTATTTTAAGTCAGGACAATATAACCTTACCATTAATATGGTAGAGCATGAGATCAGCGATGAATGCTTTGCTTTTATTAATGCAGGTGACCTTTATAAGCTGGAGTCCCTGGGGGATGAGACCGGGGAGGAATTTGCGATACCTGTGGATCTTGCCGGCATTCAGTTCAGAGAGGACAATCCGGTACAGCTTAGACTTTTGCGGCCTTTGATGGAGGGAAAACTGCACTTTCCTGATTTCATTACGGTTTCCGACCTCGGATTTCTTATGGTGCTGCATATTGTAAACGATATTATCCAGCGCTATCATGAGGAAGGACGTAAGCAGGGCTCCATTGCAGGCAGCTGCAGGTATACGCTGGAAACGGTGGCAAATCAGCTTATTTTAAAGTCGGAGCTGCTTAAGCTGATCGGAAAGCTGGACGCGTTTGGCTTGCTGCGAGAGGTTGATCCGGCAGCAGAAGAGGACCGGCAGGTTAAAGTGATCAAGGACTCTGTCAATTATATCCGGGAGCATTATCATGAAAAAATATATATTCATGATCTGTCTCAGCTCACAGATTTAAACGAGCAGTATTTTATCCGCTTTTTTGGCAGTGTGATCGGCATTTCTCCGCTTGAGTACATTAACCGCTACCGGATCCAGCGGGCGGCGGAGCTGTTACGTACGACAGACAAGCATGCCTACGAAATTGCAGAGGCATGCGGATTTCATAATATAGGTAACTTTATCAAGATTTTCCGTTCCATCATCGGAGTGACACCGCACAGGTACCGCAAAAATTTTGGAATTGAAGTAAAGGATTAAATGTAAAAGGAGCAGTTAGTTTATATGACTTTTTATTTTCCCGCAATCATTACAAAACAGGAGCAAGGCTTCCGTGTTGATTTTGTAGATCTTGAAGGCTGCTATGGCAGCGGTAACGACATGGAAAGCGCACTGGAGGACGCAAGATATCAAGGCGTCAACTGGATGCTGACAGAAATCGAGGAGCACAACGACCTGCCAATGCAGACCCACCTCGACGACATCCCCGTGCAGGAGAACCAGACCAAAACCATGATCGCCCTCCGCATGCCAAGAGAAGGATGGGATGAGTGAGTAACTGAGTTTGCATCAGGCAAACTCAGTTACGACATGGCAACGATCTCTGATCGTTGTCCCGCAGGGATTGTGAGAGGACTCCCAGTCCGAACACAACCCCCCATCTGTAGCGGGATGAGGCAAACTCCGGAACGACATGGCAACGATCTCTGATCGTTGTCCCGCAGGGATTGTGAGAGGACTCCCAGTCCTCACACAACCACCACCCGTAGCGGGATGAAGCAAACTCAGATACGACATGGCAACGATCTCTGATCGTTGTCCCGCAGGGATTGTGAGAGGACTCCCAGTCCTCTCACAACCACCCTTTTTCCTCCCTTGTTTTTTTACCCCTTCTATGATATAGTATTTCGGAACTTAACAACGGAAGCACTTTGACAGGAGGAAATATTGAACACTCTTCTTAAAAATGCGCAGATATTTACAAGGAACGGATTCCGTAAGCAGGATATAGTCATTTCTGATCGGAAGGTCTTGTTAAGTTTTTCAGAAAACGAAATCGCTATAGATGCCGTTTATGACTTAAACGGCTTGTTTATTATTCCGGGCTTCGCAGATGTACACGTACATTTGCGTGAGCCCGGTTTTTCGTATAAGGAAACGATCCGAACCGGCTCTGAGGCAGGCGCACATGGAGGCTATACCGCCATCTGTGCCATGCCCAATCTGAAGCCGGTTCCTTCCACTCTGGAAAACCTGAAAAAAGAAATGGAAATCATCGAGAAGGATGCGGTGATTCATGTATATCCCTATGGCGCCATTACCCGGAATCAAAGCGGCAGAGGGGAGCTCGGAGACATGGAAGAGATTGCACCCTATGTCTGCGCCTTTACCGATGATGGCAAGGGTATGCAGGAGACATCCGGGATGCGGGAAGCCATGGTACGCGCTGCAAAACTCAACAAGATGATTGTCGCACACTGTGAGGACGAGGGGGAGCTGAAACCGGGCGGATGCATCCATGACGGGGAGTATGCAAGGCTCCATCACCATGTGGGAATCAACAGCGCTTCCGAGTGGAAGCAGGTGAAGCGTGATGTGCAGCTGGCAGAGGAAACCGGCGTACATTACCATGTCTGCCATGTTTCTACCAAGGAGTCGGTGGCAATCATCCGGGACGCCAAGAGCCGGGGCGTACATGTAACATGTGAGACCGGACCGCACTACCTCATGTTTACGGACATGGATCTCCAGGAGGACGGCAAGTGGAAAATGAATCCGCCGATCCGCAGCGCAGCGGACAGACATGCGCTGCTGGAGGGCATTAAGGATGGCACGATCGACTGCATTATCACAGATCACGCACCGCATTCCAAAGATGAAAAATCAAAGGGACTGGATGGGAGCGCCTTTGGCATTGTCGGGCTGGAGACTTCATTCCCTGCACTATATCATAACCTTGTATTAAGAGATCCGGAGCATCCGGAGAGCGGCAAAGGTGCCATTACGCTGGAGAAGCTTATCGAGCTCATGTCTGTAAACCCACGTCAGGTCTTTTCCCTGCCGGGACCGGAGTTTATTGAGGACGGAGCTGATGCGGATCTTACAGTTCTCGATCTCGCACCAGTCTGGAACGTAGATGTAAATCAGTTTTACTCTATGGGACACAGTACCTTGTTTGACGGCATGGAGGTACAGGGACAGGTTGTCAGCACCTTTGTTGCAGGGCAGGAGGTTTATAACAGAGAGAAAGGAATACTGGCATGAAGGACATAGAATTTAAAATCCTTGAGAACCGGGAAATCGCAAGAGATGTTTTCCGCATGGTTCTGGACGGCGACACCTCGGAGATCACAGCGCCGGGTCAGTTTGTAAATATCTCGCTTCCCGGTCGGTATTTAAGACGCCCGATCTCCATCTGCGACTGGTCCAAAAACAAGCTCACACTGATTTACAAGGTCGTAGGACACGGCACAGAGGATATGAGCTATATGGAAACAGGCGAATATCTCCGCGCGCTGATGCCGCTCGGAAACGGTTATGACATTGCTGTCGCTCCTGAAAATCCGGTGGTGGCTGGCGGAGGTGTAGGCGTGCCGCCGCTCTATGCCTTAACCAGAAAGCTTGTAGAGGCGAGAAAGCATCCATATGTCGCGCTTGGATTTAATTCCAAGGAAGATGTATTTTATGAGGACGAGTTCCGTGCGCTGGGTGTTCCTGTAAATGTAGCGACGGTGGACGGCAGCTACGGCAAAAAGGGTTTTGTAACCGATTTGATTGGTGACCACTCTTACGCTTTTTCCTGCGGACCGCTCCCGATGCTTAAGGCGGTTTATAGCAGGGTGCAGGACGGTCAGTTCAGCTTTGAAGCAAGGATGGGCTGCGGCTTTGGTGCGTGCATGGGCTGCAGTACCCGCACAAAGGATGGCTATAAACGGATCTGCAAGGATGGTCCGGTTCTTTCATGGAAGGAGATCGTATGGTAGACATCAGTACAGAACTTTCAGGGATTCACCTTGACAACCCTGTGATCCCTGCATCCGGTACCTTCGGTTATGGCAGAGAGTACTGGGATCTTTATGATCTGGATATCCTTGGGTCTATCAGCATCAAGGGAACGACCGTGGAGGAGAGATACGGAAACGAGCTTCCGAGGATAGCGGAATGTCCGGATGGTCTGATTAATTCCGTCGGTCTGCAGAATCCCGGTATGGATGCCGTCATTCACGAGGAAATCCCGGAGCTTGCGAAGCATTTCCATAAGCCTTTGATTGCCAATGTTTCCGGCTTCAGCATCCCGGAATATGTACGACTTGCGGAAGCCATGGATGCTGTAAAGGAGGTAGGGATCCTTGAGGTGAATGTTTCCTGCCCCAATGTACACGGAGGAGGCATGGCATTCGGCACCAGCTGCCAAAATGTTGCAGAGGTGACGCGGGAAGTTAAGAAGGTCACATCCAAGCCGGTGTATATTAAGCTGAGCCCCAATGTGACGGACATTGCATCCATTGCCAAGGCGGCGGAAGATGCGGGAGCAGACGGACTGTCTCTCATTAACACGCTGCTTGGCATGCGGATCGATATCCGGAGGAGACAGCCGGTGATTGCCAATAAAATGGGAGGCTTTTCCGGTCCTGCGATTTTTCCGGTTGCGGTCCGGATGGTGTATCAGGTGGCGAAGGCAGTGAAAATTCCGCTCATCGGCATGGGAGGAGTTTCCTCCGCAGAGGATGTGATTGAGATGATGATGGCAGGAGCAAGCGCGGTACAGGTAGGAGCTGCCAATCTGGTCAACCCCTTTGCCTGTCAGCAGATCATTGAGGATCTGCCGGAGCTTTGCCGGGAGTTAAAGATTGAGAAGCTGTCCGATGTGATCGGTGTCATAGCATAAGGAGGAAACAATGGGAAAGGACGTAATCATTGCACTCGATTTTCCAAATGCAGAGGAGACCTATGCATTTCTTGATAAGTTTACAGGGAGGAAGCCCTTTGTAAAGATTGGCATGGAGCTCTTTTATGCCGAGGGACCGGAGATTGTAAAAAAGATCAAGGCAAGAGGCCATAAGATTTTCCTGGACTTAAAGCTTCACGATATCCCAAACACAGTAAAGGGAGGCATGCAGTCGCTTCGGGATCTGGGTGTGGATATGACCAACGTGCATGCGGCTGGCGGAGTCAAGATGATGCAGGCTGCTGTCGAGGGACTTACCAGAGAGGATGGAACCCGTCCGCTTCTGATTGCTGTTACACAGCTTACCTCTACCTCACAGGAAATGATGACAAATGAGCTTCTGATTGATCGTCCGATTGAGGATGTGGTAGTGCAGTATGCTGAAAATGCCAAAGCGGCAGGTCTGGACGGCGTTGTATGCTCTCCGCTGGAAGCTGGTAAAATTCATACAGAAGTCGGCGCAGGCTTTTTAACTGTGACACCCGGTATCCGTTTTGCAGGAGATGCCAAGGGAGACCAGTCGAGAGTGACCACACCGGAAAAGGCAAGAGAGATCGGCTCGGATTATATTGTGGTCGGCCGTTCCATTACCAAGGCAGTGGATCCGGTGGCGGCCTACGAGCGCGCTATGCAGGACTTTGTCGGCTGAGGTCAGCAAGAGGGGCAATACGAAGGACGATAAGAAGCGCAGCAAGACACGCTGGTGGCAGGTACGGAAGTACGCAGGTATTTAACAGAGGTTTGGATTTAAAAGGAGATTAGCTATGGCAACAAAGGAAGATATTGCAAAGGGACTGCTTTCTATTAAGGCGGTGTTTCTGAGACCGGATGAGCCTTTTACATGGGCAAGCGGCATCAAATCCCCGATTTACTGTGATAACCGTCTGGTGCTTTCCTATCCGGAGGTGCGTTCCATGGTGGAGCATGCCATTGCGGATAAGGTCCGGGAGCTGTATCCGGAGGCAGAGGCACTGGAGGGTACCAGTACTGCAGGTATTGCGCATGCAGCGATCGCAGCGGATATTCTGGGACTGCCTATGGGATATGTCCGTGGATCTGCCAAGGATCATGGCCGTAAAAATCAGATTGAAGGACGCCTGGAAAAGGGAGAGAAGGTAGTCGTCATCGAGGATCTGATTTCCACCGGCGGATCGGTACTGGACTGCGTGAATCCGCTCCGGGAGGCTGGCGCGGATGTGCTTGGCATTATCTCGATCTTTACCTATGGCATGCAGAAGGGTCTCGACAGGCTTAAGGCAGCGGATATCTGCAATACAAGTCTTTGTGATCTGGATACGCTTGTTAAGGTTGCTGTCGAGGAAAACTACATTAAGCCGGAGGATGAGGCAAAGCTTCTCAAGTTCCGTGACAATCCTTCGGATGAGAGCTGGATGACACACAAGGGCTGAGGAGGAACGGCTGGAAATGAAAGGTAAAGCAAGAAGTATTATCAATATCCTGGATCTCTCTGTAGAGGAGCTGGAGCATCTTTTTACACTTGCGGATGACATAGAGAGAAATCCGGAGAAATATCAGGACCGCTGCGCACACAAGCAGCTTGCAACATTGTTTTATGAACCGTCTACCCGTACGAGACTCTCCTTTGAGTCTGCCATGCTGGCACTTGGAGGACAGACGCTGGGCTTTGCCGGGGCATCCAGCTCCAGTGCGTCCAAAGGCGAGTCGGTTGCAGATACCATTTCCGTGATGTCCAATTATGTGGACATTATCGCTATGCGTCACCCGAAGGAGGGCGCGCCGGTGGTTGCCGCGATGCACACAACGGTACCGTTTATCAATGCCGGTGATGGCGGACATTTTCATCCGACGCAGACGCTTGCGGATCTGCTCACCATACGGAGAACAAAACAGAGGCTTAGCGGACTTACGATCGGACTCTGCGGCGACCTGAAATTTGGACGGACGGTACACAGTCTGATTGACGCAATGCTCAGGTATCCAGATAACCGCTATATTTTAATTTCACCTGAAGAACTGAGGCTTCCGGAGTATGAAATTGATAAGCTGCATGATGCCGGTGCGGAATTTGAGGAGACCCGTTCCCTGGAGGAGGCCATTCCGAAGCTTGACATCCTGTACATGACCCGTGTACAGAAGGAGCGCTTCTTTAACGAGGAGGATTACGTAAGACTCAAGGACATTTACATTCTCACTCCGGACAAGCTTAAGAGCGCCAAGGCGGATATGGCAATCCTGCATCCACTGCCGAGAGTCAATGAGATTTCCGTGGCAGTTGATCAGGATCCGAGAGCAAAGTATTTTTATCAGACACTTTGCGGCAAGCAGATGCGTATGGCTTTGATCCTGTACCTGCTGGGACTGGATCAGTAAGGGGGGGATGCAGCATGAATGTTGATGGAATCGAAAATGGAATCGTACTGGATCATATCAGTGCAGGCAAAGCAATGCTGGTTTACAAATATCTGCATCTGGACCGCCTGAGCTCGCAGGTCGCGTTGATACAGAACTGCACCTCGCATAAGATGGGCAGAAAGGATATCGTAAAGATTTCCGAGGATCTGGACCTGGATCTGGATGTACTTGGCTACATTGATCCGGGCATTACCGTGAACTATATCAAAAACGGACAGCGTGTAGCTAAAAAAAGTCTGCAGCTTCCGGAAACGCTGACCAATGTGCTGGCATGTAAAAATCCGCGCTGCATTACTTCTACTGAGCAGGAGCTGCCGCAGATTTTTAAGATTGTGGACCGCAGCAAGGCTTTGTACCGCTGCGCTTACTGTGACACCATTGTAAAAAAAGAAGAGTTGAATTAAAGCTTTGTAAGTTAGAAGCCAGGAGCCATGGGGAGGAAGCTGCCCTGTGGCTCTTTTTGATATGCTTTTTGACAATGCTTTGCATTTTAAATACTCTGCTTTGCATCGCTTGTTACAATACCGTGTTCAATATCGTTTTTAGTGACTACAGGGCCGGCAATTGACATTGTTTCCGGCGACCGGTAAAATTAAGTTCACATTGTTGTGAGGGAAATATGACAGAGGATTGTAATTATCATAAAACATATCAAGGACTCGTGGCATTTGATCTGGATCATACACTACTGGACCATAAGACCTGGCAGATCACTCCATCGGCATTAGATGCCATACGTAAGCTTCAGGAAAAGCATTATCTTACGGTTATCGCCTCCGGCAGAAATATGCATGCCCCATATAGCGTGGAGTATCTAAATCAAGTTAAGCCGGATGCGTTAGTGCATATGAATGGCACACGTGTGGAGTATGGTACGGAGGTCCTGCAGGATCACCGGATGGATGTCGGGCTTCTTAAGCGGGTGCTGGAGTTCTGCGAGGGACATGGTCTTGCCGTAGGGATGCAGATTGATGAAGTGGATTATTTTACCTGGCCGGATCAGGTGGTAAAGCATGATATGGACTACTGGGGCAGCAGTGAGAGAAATTTTGACGCTCCGGAAAAACTCCTGGAGCTTCCCGTGCGTGCACTTGCCTACTGCGGTGACAAGGCAGGAGCGGATGAGCTTGCCGGAGCATTCCCGGAGCTCTCTGTGCTGATGTTTTCCAAGGATACCGGAGCAGACGTGTTTGAAAAAGGCTTTTCCAAGGCGGACGGGCTGCACCTCCTTGCAGAAAAGCTGGGGATCGACTGGCAGAGAACCTATGCATTTGGAGACAGTCATAATGACAGAAGCATGCTTGAAGCAGTGAGCTGTGGCATCGCTATGGGTAATGCCGTACCGGAGATTAAAGAGATTGCTGACTATGTCACGGATGCAATCGACCAGGATGGAATCTATCATGCGCTCATATATTTCGGGTTGATTTCGTAAGAGGCAGATAGCTGCGTGCCGGGATCAGGACACGGGCAGGTGTTATATAGAGCAAGACAAGGAGGAAGCGTAGGCATGAAACAGGAGCTTATTGAGCTTAGAAAAAAGATGCAGCAGACAGGCATTGATGTCTGTTATATCCCGATGGATGACTTCCATCAAAGCGAGTATGTCGGGGAATATTTCCGGACCGTACGTTTTATCAGTGGTTTTACAGGAGAGGGCACGCTCGTGATTGGTCTTGATAAAGCCGCGCTGTTTACGGATGGACGATATTTTATCCAGGCGGCAAAGGAGCTTAACAGCAGCGGAATTGAGCTTATGAAAATGGGTGAGCCGGGAGTGCCTTTTGCAGAAGACTATATTTCCGAGCTTATGCCGGAGCATGGAGTTCTGGGGTTTGACGGACGCTGTGTCGATGACCGTAAGGGCAAACGCCTGCAGACTGCCGCGGACAAAAAGCATGGCAAGTGCCTGGACACAGATCTTGTCGGAGCTATCTGGACCTCCCGTCCGGCTCTTGCAAGTTCCCGGGTCTGGATTCTGGAGGAGCGCTTCAGCGGAGAGAGCGCGGAGCATAAGCTTGCCCGCATTCGCAGCAGGATGCAGGAGGAGGGCGCCGAGTATCATATCATCACAAGTCTTGATGATATTGCCTGGCTCTTAAATCTCCGGGGCGATGACATCCCATGCAATCCGGTTTTCCTTTCCTATCTGCTTCTCAGACAAAAGGATGCTTATCTTTTTGCCAATCCTGCAGATTTTGATGAGGAAACAAGATCATATCTTACCGGACTGGGGGTGCATCTCGAGGCATATTCCAAGGTCTATGATGCTGCCGCGCAGCTTCGAGACGGTACGATGCTTCTGGAAACCGGAAGGACCAATTACCGGCTTGTGGAAGCGCTTGATGCATCGATGCAGGTCATTGACAAGCCGCTTCCGACCTCCGTCCTTAAGTCGGTGAAAAATGAGACGGAAATTGCCAACGAAAAAAAGGCGCACATCAAGGATGGCGTTGCGGTGACAAGGTATATGTACTTCCTGAAGCACGCATTCGGGCAGGATGGCAGGATTACAGAGCATGCAAGGAAGCTGCTCGGCACGGACCGGCTTACGGAGATCTCCGGTGCGGAGTATCTTGAGAGGCTCAGGAGAGAGCAGGACGGATTTCTGGAAAACAGCTTTACCACGATTTCTGCATACGGGGCGAATGCAGCACTGCCGCATTATGCACCGAGCGCTGCGCAGGACACGGAGCTTCTGCCAGAAGGGATGTATCTGGTGGACTCCGGAGGACAGTATTTTGAGGGTACCACCGATATCACACGTACCATTGTCATGGGACCGATCTCGGAGGAGGAACGTCGGCATTTTACTAGAGTATGTCAGGCAATGCTCCGGCTTGGGGATGCCAGATTTTTAAAGGGCTGTATCGGCGTTTCTATAGACTATGCTGCACGGGAGGTTTTCTGGAAGGAAGGACTTAACTTTAACCACGGTACAGGGCATGGTGTGGGATATCTGTTAAATGTGCATGAACGTCCGAACTCCATCCGCTACCGGGTGCTGGAGGATCCGATGCAGAACGGAGTCCTGGAGCCCGGAAATATCCAATCGGATGAGCCGGGAATCTATATTGAAGGAAAATACGGCATCCGTACCGAGAATCTGACCTTGACTAAGGAAGCCGAGCGGAATTCATATGGTACCTTCCTTTGTTTTGAGTTCATGACAATGTGTCCGATTGATCTTGACGGTATAGACGTTTCAATTATGGAGGACCATGATATCGAGCTTCTGAATCAGTATCATAAAACAGTATATGAGAAGATCTCTCCGTACTTCGCGGGAGAGGAGCTTCAGTGGCTGAAGGATGCCACCCGGGAGGTATGTAAGTGAATAAAAACGCGCTATATTATCAAACTCCCTATGTGAAAGAGTTTGATGCCACAGTGCTTGGCTGCGTGAAATCCGGAGAGAGCTTTGCCGTGACGCTGGATCAGGCAGGCTTTTACCCGGAGGGTGGCGGTCAACCGGCGGATCATGGCTGGATTGGCGATGCCACGGTACTGGATGTACAGGAACAAAAGGACGGACCGGATCTTGTGTATACGGACCGCCCGCTGGAGAGCGGCAAGATATATCACTGCAGGATTGACTGGACACGGAGGTTCCGGAATACCCAGAATCATAGCGGAGAGCATATCGTCTCCGGTATTGTGCATCGGAGATTTGGATATCATAATGTCGGCTTCCACATGGATACCAAGGTCGCCGGCATGGATGGTGTCATGACCATTGACTTTGATGGTCCGATGACCTGGGAGCAGCTTATGGAGATCGAGCAGGAGGCAAATCAGGTTATTTATGAGGACCGCCCGGTGCGTATCCTCTGGCCCTCGGCAGAGGAGCTTACCAGGATGGACTACCGGAGCAAGAAGGCACTCACGGGGGATGTCCGGCTGGTTGAGATTGAGGACGCGGATTGCTGCGCCTGCTGCGGAACACATGTGATGCGTACAGGAGAGATCGGTCTTATCAAAATCCTGTCGGTCATGAGCCATCGCGGAGGTGTCCGCCTAGAGATGGTTGCAGGACAGGACGCCTTTCATGATTATGAGAGGAAGCATGCGCTCATTACAGAGCTTTCCAGAATGCTTTCTGTGAATGCAGGTGATGCGGTGGATGCACTTAAAAAATATATGGAGGCAGACTACCGCAAGGATCAGCGGATCGGGGAGCTTAACCAGAAGCTGTTTCAAATCAAGGCAGATGGACTTCGTGAGTATCCGGAAAGGGTGCTCTGTGATTTTGAGGAGGGCATGAATCCTGTAGAGCTTCGCAAATGCTGCGATTACCTCATGAGGCATACCCCGGCGGAGGTTGTGGGTGTCTTTGGAGAGAACGAGGATCATAGCTTTTTATATGTCATCGGCAGTGAAACTGTGGATGTCCGTCCGGGGGGAAAAGCCTTTAATCAGGCACTTCAGGGCAGAGGCGGCGGACAGAAGGAAATGATCCAGGGCAGTGTACAGGTAGAGCAGGCAAAGATTGAAAGAACACTTAAGGAAATCTTTGCGGTATAAGCCCTGATACTATGCTATAATAACAGCGCCTGACAGGCAGCGTACAAAATATCACATATGGGGATGCTTTTGCATCTGACAGGAGACAATATGAGCATTAAATTAGGATTACTTGGTTATGGAAACCTTGCACGCGGGATAGAGAGTGCCATCCGGCAGAACCCGGATCTGGAGCTTTCGGTTGTTTTTACGAGGAGAGATCCGGCTTCCATTCATCTTCATACGGAGCAAGTGCCGGTGGTAAGCATAGAGGATGTACTTCAGTGGCAGGGAAAACTTGATGTACTGATGCTTTGCGGTGGCTCGGCAACGGACCTGCCGGTACAGACACCGGAATATGCAAAGTATTTTAATGTCATCGACAGCTTTGATACGCACCCGAGGATTCCGGAGCATTTTGCAGCGGTGGATCAGGCGGCTTCGAAGAGCGGACATCTTGCGATGATCTCCGGAGGCTGGGATCCGGGACTGTTTTCTGTTGCAAGAATCTACAGTGAGTCTGTGCTGCCGCAGGGTAGACACTATACCTTCTGGGGAAAGGGCGTATCTCAGGGACACTCTGATGCGGCACGCCGTGTTGAGGGGGTAAAGGATGCCAGGTCCTATACGATTCCGGTGGATGAGGCAATGGAGAGAGTAAGAGCCGGAGCCCATCCGGATTTTACAGCACGTGAGATGCATAAGAGAGAGGTCTTTGTAGTGCTTGAGGAAGGTGCTGATCCCGCAAAAGTAGAGCAGGAAATCAAGACTATGCCCAATTACTATGCAGATTATGACGTGACAGTACATTTTATTTCCGAGGAGGAGATGCAGAGAGAGCATGCAGAGCTTCCGCATGGCGGCTTTGTGATCCGTTCCGGAAATACCGGCTTAAACGGTGAGCATCATGAGCTTGTGGAGTTTGGTTTGACACTGGATTCCAATCCGGAGTTTACAGGCTCGGTTCTTGCGGCTTATGCAAGAGCAGTCTATAGACTTGGCAAGGAGGGAAAGACAGGATGCATTACGGTGTTTGATGTGGCACCGAAGTATCTGAATCCTAAATCTGCGGAAGAGCAGAGACATACACTTCTGTAAATTTAACCTTAGGAGGACATCGGGTGAGATTTTTCTTTAAGAGAGCGATAGCAGCGATGCTGACAGCATTCGCCATAGGAAACATTGCGGCGGTTCCGGCTACGGCCAAGGACCGCTGGGTGCAGACAGATGGAAGCTGGTACTTTTATATTGACCCGGAGGTGATCCCGGAAAACTATCAGGCAGAGCCATTTAACGGATGGATTCATGCCGATACGGAGATCTGGTACTACTGCGTCAACTCCCGTATGATTACAGGATGGGCGCCGGTCAACGGCAAATGGTATTACTTTAATACAGATGGCGTTATGCTAAAAAATCAATGGGTCGGAGCTTTTTATCTCGGAGAAGATGGCGCAGTTCTCACAGATACGACGACACCGGATGGCAGTAAGGTTGATGCGTATGGTTCCAAGCTGATTCATGGGAAGCCGGTGGAGTCACTTAATGAAAAGACAGCTCGTTATGTCGAGGTACTTAAGCAGCATCCGGATGCCACGGTTACCTTTGGTTCGCCGGCGACAATTGTCAGAGATACACGCAACAACTATAACTTTGTGACGTATAAGGCGATGACGTTGTATGACAAGAAGACCGGAGAGCAGCTATACACGGGAGATGGATGCTTCCAGACAAACGCCATCCTGGAGAAGTATGTCAATGACAGCATCATAAAAATCCGTCCGATGGACCTTATATCAGATATGTATCTTTCAGGCAGCAGGATTTACACGGATCCTGCCGGGTTTATTACCTATGTGGAGCATTGAGTTAAGGACAGCATGACTTTACAGCAGTTAAAACAGGTAATCACGGTCTCGGATGCGGGATCAATGAATGAGGCGGCAAAACGTCTGTTTATCACACAGCCCAGTCTTTCTGCGGCGATCAAAGCGCTGGAGCAGGAGCTGGGGATAGAAATTTTTACGCGTTCCAACCGGGGCATCATTACGACACCGGAGGGAGAGGAGTTTTTGAGCTATGCGCGCCAGGTGACGGAGCAGTATCAGCTGATGGAGGATAAGTACCTCAATAAGACGACACGAAAGCAGAAGTTCTCCGTGTCCATGCAGCATTATACCTTTGCGGTTGAGGCATTTATCCGGCTGATCCGGGAGTACGGTGACAGCAATACCTTTGAATTTTCCGTGCATGAGACCAAGACGATGGAGGTCATCAGCAATGTCCAGAACCAGCTGAGCGAGGTTGGCATCATATATCTCAATGCATTTAATGAAAAGGTGATCAGCAAGATTCTGAGGGAGAGCTCCCTCGAATTTGTGCCGTTGTTTGACTGTAACATTTATGTATTTATGGCAAAAAGCAATCCACTTGCAAAAAAGAAGCTGATTACCATGGAGGATCTCCAGGATTATCCGTGCTGTTCCTTTGAGCAGGGGGAACGGAACTCTTTTTACTTTGCGGAGGAGGTATTAAGCACCTATGATTATCAGAAGTATATCAAGGTGGATGACCGCGCCACGATCCTTAACATCATGGTCGGACTCAACGGATATACGCTCTGTTCCGGCATTATCTGTCAGGAACTGAACGGAAACGGATATACCGCCATTCCGCTGGATACAAAGGAAACGATGACCATAGGGTATATTAAAAGAAAAAAAATACCTCTTTCCATGCTGGGAGAGAAGTATGTGGAAATTCTCAGGACCTATGAGAAGCAGAGACTGTAAGCTGGAAAGGAATCGACAGAAATAGATATGAATCAGGCTGATTTTAATTATATCCTGCTGGCGGCAATCATCATTATCGCTCTTGCTGCTATATTTCTATCTTACCGTGCGTGGAGGAAAAAACGCGAGGATGGTAAATATGTTATTAAGGAAGAGGATAAGCTCCATGTAACGCTTGAGTCCAGAGATTTTGCACAGGTTGCCGCACGGATCCTGGAAGGTCTGGGCGGAACGGACAATGTCACAGAGGTCCACGCGGATGGCACCAGGATTAAGACTTCGATCAAGGACTATGACAAGGTGGATGAAAAGAAGATTCGTGCCGCGGGAGTAGGAGGCGTGCTGCGTCCATCCAAAACGACGGTACAGATTATTGTCGGAGTTCATGCGGAGGAGGTTGCGGAGGCTGTCCGGAGCCGGCTTAGAGCAGATGGAAACGAACAGTAAAAGCGGTATAAAATGATTTACAGAAGCCCGGGAAGCGCAGAAAGCTTCCCGGGCTAACTTGATTTATTAGGGCTTCTACTTTATAATTAATGAGCTATAAACGCAGATTGTGCGTTTTCCGGTGATTCTGCCGGATGCATACCAATATTTAAGGAGATAAGGCGCTAATGTTTAAAAAAGTTGATACCAATATGAACTTTGTAGAGCGCGAGAATGAGGTAGAGGAGTTCTGGAGAGAGCATCATATCTTTGAAGAATCTATCAAAGAGCATGAAGGAGATCCATCCTATGTTTTCTACGACGGACCTCCAACCGCTAACGGCAAGCCGCATATCGGTCACGTTGAAACTCGTGCATTTAAGGATATGATTCCGAGATACCATGCCATGAAGGGTGCCATGGTGCCTAGAAAGGCGGGATGGGATACCCATGGTCTTCCGGTAGAGCTGGAAGTGGAGAAGCAGATCGGCATCAATGGCAAGGAACAGATTGAGAAGTATGGTATTGCGCCTTTTATTGACCTGTGCAAGGAGAACGTCTGGAAATATAAGAGCATGTGGGAGGATTTCTCCTACAAGGTAGGTTTCTGGGCGGATATGGATCATCCGTATGTAACCTATCATGATGACTATATTGAGTCAGAGTGGTGGGCACTGAAGGAGATCTTTAAAAAAGGTCTTTTGTACAAAGGCTTCAAGGTTGTGCCTTATTGCCCTCGCTGCGGCACCCCGCTGTCTTCCCACGAAGTTGCGCAGGGATATAAGACGCTTAAGGAGCGCTCGGCAATTGTACGTTTTAAGGTCAAGGATCAGGATGTATATTTCCTGGCATGGACCACAACACCATGGACACTTCCATCCAATACGGCACTTTGCGTAAACCCGGATCTGGAATATGCCAAGGTTAAGGCATGTGACGGATATACCTATATTATGGCATGTGCGCTGCTGGATAAGGTGCTGGGACCTCTCGCCAAGGATGGTGAAAAGGCATATGAGGTGCTGGAAACCTATAAGGGTACCCAGCTTGAGAATATTGAATATGAGCCGATTTACGAGTGCGCCGCCAGGGTTGCGGAGAAACAGCGTAAAAAGGCACATTTTGTAACTGTAGACAGCTATGTTACTGCTGAGGATGGTACCGGCGTTGTACATATCGCTCCGGCCTTTGGTGAGGATGATGCCCGGATCGGCAGGAAGTATAATCTTCCGCTGGTTCAGTTTGTGGATGAGCAGGGCCGCATGACCAAGGACACCCCGTTTGCCGGCATGAGATGCAAGCCGACAGAGGAGGAGATCAAGCACGGCGCAATCAGCTGTGACCCGGAGGTCCTTAAGGATCTAGACAAGAGAGGCATCCTGTTTGATGCACCGAAGTTTGAGCATGACTATCCGCATTGCTGGAGATGTAATACTCCGCTGATCTATTATGCAAGAGAATCCTGGTTTATCAAGATGACTGCGGTAAGGGATGATCTTGTCAGAAATAATCAGACCGTGAACTGGTATCCCGCAACGATTGGAACCGGACGTTTCGGCTCCTGGATTGAAAATGTGCAGGATTGGGGGCTTTCACGTAACCGTTACTGGGGGACACCGCTCAATATCTGGGAATGTCCGGACTGCGGAGAGCAGGATGCAATCGGCTCGATCGAGGAGCTTAGGGAGCGGAGCACCAATTATGATGAGGTGCTTGCAAAGCTCAAAGCCGAAGGTAAAGAGGGATATTCTTCTGATTATGTAGGATATGAGCATATTGAGCTGCACAAGCCTTATGTAGATCAGATCACACTGAAATGTCCTCACTGCGGCGGTATGATGAGGAGAGTGCCGGAGGTCATTGACTGCTGGTTTGATTCCGGTGCGATGCCATATGCACAGCATCATTATCCGTTTGAAAACAAGGAGCTGTTTGAGTCTCAGTTCCCGGCACAGTTTATCTGTGAGGCTGTGGATCAGACCAGAGGCTGGTTCTACTCTCTGCTTGCGGAAAGCACGCTGCTGTTTAACAAGGCTCCGTACCAGAACGTACTCGTGCTTGGACATGTACAGGATGAAAATGGACAGAAGATGTCCAAATCCAAGGGGAATGCAGTAGATCCGATGGATGCGCTTAACAAGCACGGCGCGGATGCAATCCGCTGGTTCTTCTATACCAATTCCGCACCATGGCTGCCAAACCGCTTCCATGATAAGGCTGTTGTGGAAGGTCAGAGGAAGTTCCTTTCAACCATCTGGAACACCTATGCGTTCTTTGTACTGTATGCCAACATTGATCATTTTGATCCGACTAGGTACAAGCTGGAATACGATAAGCTTTCCGTTATGGATAAGTGGCTTTTGTCCAAGCTCAATACAGTAGTTAAGCTTACGGATGATAATCTTGCTAATTTCCGGATTCCGGAAGCTGCCAACGCACTGCAGGATTTTGTGGATGATATGTCCAACTGGTATGTCCGCCGTTCCAGAGAGCGTTTCTGGGCAAAGGGCATGGAGCAGGATAAGATCAACGCGTATATGACGCTGTATACGGCGCTTGTGACATTCGCAAAGCTCGCAGCCCCGCTGGTACCGTTTATTACGGAGTCGATCTATCGGAATCTTGTATGCTCCGTGGATCCTGAAGCGAAAGCATCTGTACATCTCTGCGATTATCCGGTGGCAGATGCGTCCATGATCGATCCGGAGCTGGAGAAGTCCATGGATGAGGTGCTGCACATCGTGATCCTGGGTCGCGCGGCAAGAAATACGGCACAGGTTAAGAACCGTCAGCCGATCGGAGATATGTATGTCAAGGCGGAAAACGTCCTGGATGGCTATTTTACGGATATCATTGAGGATGAGCTTAATGTAAAGCAGCTCCACTTCCAGGATGATCTCAGATCCTTTACGGCATATACCTTTAAGCCACAGTTAAAGACCGTAGGACCGAAGTATGGCAAGCACTTAAATGCGATCCGGCAGTATCTTAATGCGATGGACGGCTCTGCGGCAATGGACGCACTGGATAATGAAGGAAGTCTTCGTTTTACTGTGGATGGTGATACTGAGGTTGTACTTACAAAAGACGATCTTCTGATCGATGTTTCCGAGAAGGATGGATTTGTCACGGAGGAGGATAATACCGCTACGGTTGTGCTGGATACCAATCTTACACCGGAGCTTCTTGAGGAAGGCTTTGTCCGCGAGGTTATTTCCAAGATCCAGACTATGCGTAAGGAAGCCGGCTTTGAGGTTATGGACCATATCCTTGTGTATGTAAAGGACAATGATAAGATAGCAGAGCTCATCCGCAAAAATGAAGCAGAGCTTAAGACAATTGTTATGGCGGATCAGGTGCTGTATGATACGGCTGAGGGTTATGAAAAAGCCTGGGATATCAACGGCGAGAATCTGACGCTTGGGGTAAAGAAGGTTCAGTAACAGAAAGGAGCATCTGTGAAATTTGACAAAGAAGCCTTTAAGGGCGAAGTTCAGAGTAATGCAAGAAAGCTTTACAGAAGAAGTCTTGAGGATCTTAATCCCAATGAAGCATTTCATGCGGTTGCGGTCGCAGTGCAGGATCTGATCATTGATGACTGGATGGCTACCAAAAAAGCAGCAGAGAAGCAGGATGCCAAAAGAGTGTATTATCTGTCCATGGAGTTCCTGATGGGCAGAGCGCTCGGCAACAACATCATTAATCTTACAGCGCATGAGGGAATCCGGGAGGCGATCCGGGAGCTTGGTCTTAACCTCAATGTACTGGAGGACCAGGAGCCGGACTGGGCACTTGGAAACGGTGGTCTCGGAAGACTCGCTGCCTGCTTCCTGGATTCACTTGCAACGCTCGGGTATTGGGCATGCGGCTGTGGTATCCGTTATAAATACGGTATGTTCAAGCAGGAAATCGTGGATGGTTATCAGAAAGAGGTTCCGGATGACTGGCTGAAAGACGGAAACCCCTTTGAGCTTAAGAGAGCAGAGCTGTCCAAAGAAGTTCGGTTTGGCGGATGGGTAGAAACCGTTAATGATAACGGCAAGCTTCACTTTGCGCAGAAGGGCTACCAGGCAGTAATCGCCATCCCGTATGATACTCCGGTGGTTGGCTATGGCAATCATGTAGTGGATACGCTTCGGGTATGGGATGCCCAGGCTAAGGATACCTTCCGTCTCGATGAGTTTGACAAGGGCAATTATCAGAAGGCGGTTGAAAATGAAAATATGGCCCGCAATATTGTTGAGGTGCTGTACCCTAACGATAATCACTATGCCGGTAAGGAATTGAGACTTCGTCAGCAGTATTTCTTTATTTCTGCATCGGTACAGACTGCCGTACAGGAGTATGTGGAGAAACATAACGGGGATGTGCATCACCTTTATGAGAAGGTTGCATTCCAGATGAATGATACCCATCCTACCGTTGCTGTTGCTGAGCTTATGAGAGTCCTGATGGATGACTACGGACTTGCCTGGGATGAGGCATGGAGCATCACACAGAAGACCTGTGCATATACCAACCATACGATCATGGCCGAGGCTCTGGAAAAATGGCCGATTGAACTTTTTTCAAAGCTTCTGCCGAGAATCTATCAGATCGTTGAGGAGATCAACAGAAGATTCTGCGATGAGATCCGTGCAAAATATCCGGACAACGCAGAGTACAAGATTTCCAAGATGGCGATCATCTATGATGGGCAGGTTAAGATGGCGCACCTTGCCATTGTCGGCGGGCATGCGGTGAACGGTGTGGCACAGCTCCATACGGAAATTCTCAAAAAGGAAACGCTCAAGGACTTCTATGAGATGTTTCCGGAGAGATTTTCCAATAAGACCAACGGTATCACACAAAGACGCTGGCTTTTACATGCCAATCCGGAGCTTGCAGACTGGATTTCAGACAAGATCGGTGACGGATGGATCCTGGATCTGCCAAAGCTTAAGAAGCTTGAGGTTTATGCTGATGATTCCAAGGCACAGGCCGAATTCATGGCAATCAAGCGTCACAATAAAGAGCGTCTTGCCAAGTATATTCTGGAGCATAATGGCATCCGGGTTAATGTGGACAGCATCTTTGATGTCATGGTAAAGCGTCTCCATGAATACAAGAGACAGCTCATGAATATCCTTAATGTCATGTATGTTTACAATGAGCTTAAGGATCATCCGGACATGCCGTTCTATCCGCATACGTATATCTTTGGCGCCAAGGCAGCGGCAGGATATAAGACAGCAAAGCTTACCATCAAGCTGATCAATAGTGTTGCGGATGTCATCAACAATGATGAATCCATTAATGGCAAGATCAAGGTCGTGTTTATTGAGGATTATAAGGTATCCAATGCAGAGATTATCATCCCGGCTGCGGATATTTCCGAGCAGATTTCAACCGCATCCAAGGAGGCGTCCGGTACTTCCAACATGAAGCTGATGCTCAACGGCGCACTGACATTGGGCACAATGGATGGCGCCAACGTGGAGATCGTCCATGAGGTTGGTGAGGATAATGCGTTTATCTTTGGCATGTCCTCTGACGAGGTTATTGCTCTGGAGCATAACCATGAGTATAATCCGATGGATATCTTTAATAACAATCAGGCGATCCGCAGAGTGCTGATGCAGCTGGTTAACGGTTACTACAGCCCGGAGAATCCGGAGCTTTTCCGCCCGTTGTACAACTCACTGTTGAATACCAAGGAGTCTGACTGTGCAGACAGATACTTTATCCTTAAGGATTTTGATTCCTACCATCAGGCAAAGCTTCGTGCGGATGAGAAGTATCAGGATGAGAAATGGTGGGCAAAGGCGGCAATACTTAATACTGCCAATGCTGGTAAGTTCTCATCAGATCGTACCATTGAGGAGTATGTAAGAGATATCTGGCATCTGGACCGGATTAAGGTAAAAGATTGATCCTGGGGCCCGGATATAAAAAACAAGGACTTTGTCTTAAAGAAGTTCTCCCGCTGCAGGCGTTGTCACAGCGGGGGAGCTTTCATACAAGACAGAGTCCTTTTTGCATATATTTTTATCTGATGAGGATTTAGAAATTTTATGCCTGTGGCAGCAGATAGTAGTTCATGCGGTCGATGATACGATACCCCATGGACTCGTAAAGGTGATATGCAATCTGGTTGTCGGAGGATACCTGAAGCATAAGTTCTGTATATGGTCCTGCAGGTACCTTTTCTGCTAATTCCATGAGCTCTCGTCCATGCCCCTGCCTCAGGTACCGGTCATAAACCAGAACGCCGTAGAGGTAGAGAGTGTGCGCATTGTAAGGAGAGAAGTGCATTTCTCCATAGTCTGTGCTGATGGTATCACCCGGATTAGAAATTCCACCGGGCAGGTGCTTTAACATCATGAGCTCATCATAAAGATGTCCGGCATGCAGCGCCTTTAGCACCTGCATGGTATCTTCACAAATGGTGCCGCTTTCCGGATCCATGCTTTTAACGCTAAAACGAAACCGGTAGGAGCGGAAATCATCCCTCAGACTGTTAAAGCAGAGAGAGAAATAACCGAGCCTGCGAAGTGCCGGATGGGTGAATGCTTCGAGCTCCAGTACTTTCCCGCCATCCAGTGTTTCTCCCAATAAGTAACCGGAAAGCACCGAAATGATGTTTGCATCACAAGCGCTTCCCTCTTTATCCTCATTTCGGATGATATAATAAAAATCCGCATCCGGCTCTGTATCATAATTTGTGCCATCCTCTTGGTTGCAGACAGAAATCAATTGTCTCAGAGCTGTCTGATCCTTTTTACTTAGTTCATTATAAAGCATCGCGTCCATGACGCTCATTATATCAAAGGGCGGATGTATTGCAAGCCCAAGTTGCTTATGCTACAATAACGGAATTAATGACTTGATGATTGTTAGGAGATTTTTATGGAAAAGATATATAAGACAATGCGTAACACCGGGGCAGGCTCCATTGCACTAGGGATCATCATCCTGACCGTTGGTATTGTGACAGGCATCCTGTCGATTATCAATGGCAGTCTGCTCCTTAAGAGAAAGAACGACATTACTTTCTGATCTCAGGGACAGTATGGCAAAGCATGAGACCAGAAACCAGCGGATCGGCTGGTTTTTGTTTATTCTTTATCTGCTTGTACTCATGCATCTCATGTTTTTTTCCGAGATGGAGGAGAGAGGGCTGATGGTCAAGCAGGATTATACCTATAATCTTAAGCCATTTCTGGAAATCCGGAGATATGTGTTTTACTGGAAACAGATCGGGATCCGTGGAGTGCTGCTGAATCTCGTCGGAAATGTTGCAGGCTTCATGCCCTTTGGCTTTATCTTACCCGTGATAAGCAATCGGGCACGCAGACACTGGTATAATACCGTCTTATGTGCATATCTTCTTTCTTATGGAATTGAGATGACACAGCTTATATTCCGGGCGGGAAGCTGTGATGTGGATGACATTATTTTAAATACTACAGGAGGGCTGCTGGGATATATGCTTTTCACCTTTGTGCAGTGGAGGAGAAGCGTACACTATCGGAGAACCCATCGTAGGAAAGGGCAGTATGACCGTGGCAAAGAAAAAACGCTATAATTATATACATAAGAGTATTGCAAGAGGCACGATCCCATCTATACTTTCGGTACTGGCTTCATTGGCAACACTGACAGTGACAATCAGTCTTGCGGCGATGTCTCAGGGACAGGGACCAATGTTTCTTGGCGCGCTGGGGATTACATCTATGGTATTTTCTGTGTTTGCGCTGATCCATCTTGTAACTGCTCTTAAGGACGAAGGTCGGAACTATCTGCCGGTAAAGATTGCAGGCTTTATAGCGGGAGTCATCCTTCTGATCTGGATTACGATTATTTTTGTCGGGCTGCGTCTCGCCGCATGACAGAGAGGATAGAAATGATACTGGATAGATATCGGGATGCGGTGACAAGGATCCGGGAAATCCCATTGGAAAATACGGTACAGTCTCCCTTCCGGGAGTATTTTTGTGCCGCGGCAGAATTCATCGGACGACTGGATGATTTTATTAGATCCTTTATGGACGATGATCTTTTAACAACAGACCGGATGCCGGAGTTGATCCGGCAGAATCAGCTGTTGTATGGAGATCTGGTACGGGATTATGCGCATAGTTGGATGAACCCATCCTTTGCAGAAGTGAAGCTTGGAGGGGTTCAAAAGGAGCTGACAGCTCTTTATGGAGAAATCCGGGGACTTGTGCCGGATGCGTTTGAAAAACGATATGAGAGCATTACGGTCGTACTGGAAACCTTTATCCAGCTGTACTGTATATTTACGGGAGAGGAACTGCCCTCGGAACAGGAAATCCGGTCTGTGCTCTATTCCTATGCATATGATTACTCTGAGGACATGGTTCGTGCTTCCATGCAGGAGCAGTATGACCCGGAGGAGAGTACGCATCTTCTGAAAAGAATTGTCCTGCAGGGATCCTTACTCAACAATGAGTATCTGTACCGGACGGGGGAGTATGTTTCAAAGGAGGCATTGGAAACTGCAGCATTTGCAGCGAAGCTTCCGGAGGATATTGTTGACCGTATGGCATATACATGGTACAGGGGATATCGGGATGGCTTTATCCTGCAGGGGAAGCCGTACAGTAAAAAATCTATTGCGGAGTTCCGTTTTGATGCAGGCTGGGAACGAGTCGTGAGAAGGACGGCAGAGTACCTTGCAGCGGATGGATATGATTTTACAGTTCCGAGACATGCCTCACGGTTTCTGACCCGCAATCCGGCAGGTGCGGCAGGATACTATATTTCTCCAAATCAGCAGATGGACTATGATCATGCCTATGATCTTCAGCTTGTGATGGGTGACAGGATTGTATCGAGGATGCTGGAGGAGAGAAATCAGTGCTTTGAGGAAATGCGTCCCGAGATCAGCCGGTATGCAGGACCGATCGTGATGGAGTGCTTTGGTGGACCAGAGTTTGAGCCCGCGCATCATCCGGCAAATCCTGTATTCACAGAGCATCAGTCAGAGGCGTATGGAGAGTACCGGAACAGCCTGCAGGTACTGACGCATAAATATATCCATGAGGAGGAACGGTCCTTTACGATCATTTCCTGGCCGCTGCCATCCATCGGACCTGACTTCCGGGATATTTTCCGGGAGACACTGGAAATTAATACGATGGATCCGGATACATACCGTCCGGTACAGGAGAAGCTTATCGCTGCGCTGGACCAGGCGGTCTATGTCGAGGTTACAGGCAGAGGCAATGACACACATATGAAGGTCATGCTGCATCCTCTTGGAGATCCGGAGCGGCAGTCAAATTTTGAGAACTGTCTCGCGGATGTAAACATTCCGCTGGGAGAGGTCTTTACTTCACCGGTGCTGACCGGAACGGAAGGACTCCTGCATGTGCAGTCCGTATATATCAATGGCATCCGGTTCAGAAATTTGAAAATCCGCTTTGAGGACGGCAGGGTTACAGAGTACGGCTGTGATAATGGAAATACTCCGGGGGAAGGGCGTGCGCTGATCCGTAAGACGATTTTTATGGAGAAGGAGCATTTGCCGCTGGGTGAGTTTGCCATCGGAACCAATACCCGCGCCTATCGGATGATGGAACAGTATGACATTGGAGCCAGAATGCCGATCCTGATTTCAGAAAAAACCGGTCCGCATTTTGCTGTAGGAGATACCTGCTACTCTTTTATGGAGGATATGAAGCTGTATAATCCGGATGGCAAGGAGCTTATAGCCAAGGAAAATGAATGCTCTGCGCTGCGTCAAAAGGATCCGGAGAAGGCATATTTTGCTGTGCATACGGATATTACCATTTCGTATCGTGAGCTTGACAAGATCGAAGCTGTGCGCCAGGATGGGAGCCGGATCACAGTGATTTCCAATGGCAGGTTTGTGCTTCCGGGAACAGAGGTGCTCAATGCTCCGCTTGACGCTTGAAGATTTTTCACCGGCAGCGATTGCAGAGTCCGGTCAGTGCTTCCGGATGCGGCCGGTGCATACGGAGGAGCAGTGCTGGGAGCTGATGGCAGGCCGCAGGTACCTTAGGATCTGGCAGCTTGGCGATCAGGAGTTTCAGTTTTCCTGCAGTGAGGAGGAATGGGCGGACTTTTTCCGTCACTATTTTGATCTCGATGTGGATTACAGTGCCTATCGCGCCTATTGCCTTGAGGAGGATGAATTTCTAAAACGCTGCATGTCCTACGGGCAGGGGATCCGTATCCTCCATCAGGATCCCTATGAAGCGTTGATCAGCTTTCTTATTTCCCAGCGTAAGTCTGTGCCGGCGATCCGGACCATCGTTGAGAGAATGTCGGAAATTGCCGGGGAACCAATAGAGAATGCGTATGGCAGCTTCCACGCATTTCCATCGGCTGAAGCTCTCGCTGCATGTTCGATCGATGAGTTGCGTCCGACGGGTGCAGGCTATCGGATCGGATACATTTTAGATGCTGCCAGGCAGTGCGCTTCCGGAGAGCTGGACCTTGACGGTATAGGAACACTTCCAGATGAAGAGCTGATCTCCGTGCTTATGAAGCTCCGGGGATGCGGCATCAAGGTGGCAAGCTGTACAGCACTTTTTGGTTTCCATCGCCTGGGAATCTGTCCCCAGGATGTCTGGATGAACAGAGTACTCCATGAAAAGTATCAGGATATATGGCCACAGCAGTATCAGCCAGTGTTAGGAGTACTACAGCAGTATATGTTCCATTACGCAAGACTGGAAATGCGGAAAACAACAAATAACAGGAGAATTTCATGAGATCAGCAGGTATAAGACGGCGCCGGGGACTTCTGTGCCAGATCTGTCTGTTTCTGATACTATGGATTGCTCTCACACCGTTTACGTCACTAGCAGCGGACTGGCCGACAACGGAGCTTACAGCCCAGGCAGGTATTGTCATGGATGTGGATACCGGAGCAGTCCTGTTTGAGAAAAATATGGATGCAAGGATGTATCCTGCATCCATCACAAAGGTCATGACTGCGTTAGTAGTTTTGGAAAACTGTGACCTGGACGATAAGGTTACATTTTCTCATGACGCAGTTTATAATGTAGATACAGGATCCTCTAATGCACAGATTGAGGAGGGAGATGTGCTTTCCGTGTCGGACTGTCTGTATGCCCTGCTTTTAAAGTCAGCCAATGAGGCAGCCAATGCACTGGCGGAGCATGTTGCAGGCTCGCGGGAGGCATTTGCGGACATGATGAACCAGGAGGCAGCAAAGCTTGGCTGCACCGGGACACATTTTGCCAATCCTTCCGGTCTTTTTGATACCAATCACTATACTACGGCGCATGATATGGCGCTGATCGGCGCTGCAGCCATGAATAGCAAGAAGTTCCTGGAGATTGAAGACTGCACCTCGCATAAGCTTGCTGCAACCAAGCGTGTTCCGGAAGGTAATACAGTCTATATGGAGCATAAAATGTTGCTTCGGGGATCTCCATATTATGACGAGCGTGTGATAGCGGGTAAGACTGGATACACTAAGGATGCCGGTAATACTTTGATCACAATGGCGAAGTCCGATGGTCGGAGATTGGTGTCTGTAGTTCTGGCAGATAAAAATCCCTATCATTATATTGATACCAAGGCTCTTTTGGATCTTGGGTTTAACCAGACGGAAAATCAGCCGGTCAAGGACGGAATCTATGATAAGGATGCGATTGCAGCGCGGTTGATTGCAGATACCATTGTATCTGACAACTGTAAGGCAGCAGATTTACGGGTTGAGAAAAAAATGTATGTGTCGCTGCCTAAGGGAAGCTCACAGGACGGTATCAGCTATCGTTTGCAGTATAATCTTGAGGGATCCGCTCCGGCGGATGCAGTGGCACGGATTGATTACTATCTTGATGATGCAGTCGTCGGTAAATACTATATACAGAAGGAGCCATCCATCAGTGTAATACTTAGGGATATCCCCACAGGAACAAAGGTTGCGGTCGCGGCTACCATCAGTACGTTTACGGCGCTTATGATTTTTGGTTTTGCGGTATTTGGAGGTGGAACATTGCTTGGCATCAAAAATATACATGATGACCGAAAGCTTAGCCGCAGGATGAAAGAGAAGCGTGCACAGAGACTTAAGGATATGCAGATGACCGAGGAGGAGTTCCGGGAGCTTGTAGAAAAAAAGAAGCAGCAGAAAAGCCGCAAAAAAACGTAGTTTGCTATTGACAGAGATACTGCATAAGAACTATAGTTAAGCAAAGCTTATACATTTACATTTTAACGGAATATTTAAGCAGGCAAGGACGCCGGTGTGGTTACGCATCGATGTGCTTGCCTGCTTTTTTGCTTTCATGGACTCCATATTATATCAAACATATCTATATGTTATGCCGTTCGGGAGATATCGACAAGCTTTGATAACTGTTTGTTATAGAAAGACATAATAAATAAATTTTCCGTTAATACTTGCAAAATTTCATGTGCATGGTAAAATGAAGCAAATGTTTGCATTAGGCATACAAATGTATCTACTGTGCAAACAGAAGGAGGGAATGTTATGAATATGAAAAAAATCGTTGCTCTGGGCATGACAGCGGCCATGGCGCTGAATCTTGCTGCCTGCGGTAGCTCTTCCTCGGGAAGCGCAGCCTCTGGCGCAGCAGCTTCCAAATCCGCATCCGGAGATAAAGTCATCAAAATTGGTGTTTTTGAGCCGACCACAGGCGAGAACGGCGGCGGCGGTTTCCAGGAGGTGCTGGGCATCCGTTACGCCAATCAGACACATAAAACAGTCAAGCTTGGTGACGATGAATATACCATTGAGCTCGTTGAGGTAGATAACAAGTCTGATAAGACGGAGGCTGTCAATGCAGCCAACAAGCTGATGGGAGAGAAGGTTTCCGGCGTCATCGGCTCCTATGGCTCTGGCGTTTCCATTGCCGCTGGTCAGATTTTTGCAGATGCCAAGGTTCCGGCTGTTGGAGCATCCTGCACCAATCCGCAGGTTACAGAGGGAAATGATTATTATTTCCGTGTCTGCTTCCTTGACCCGTTCCAGGGTACAGTAATGGCTAACTATGCAATGCAAAATGGCTATAAGACCGCAGCAGTTCTTACACAGCTTGGCGATGATTATTCCTCCGGTCTTGGATCCTTCTTTAAGACTGCATTTACAAATCTTGGCGGAACCATCGCGGATGAGGAGCAGTTCCAGACCAATCAGACAGATTTCAAGGCTGTGCTTACCAATATCAAGGCGGCAAATCCGGATATAATTTTTGCGCCGTCTTCCATTACGACAGCACCGCTGATTATCAAGCAGGCAAGAGAGCTTGGCATCACGTCCCTGATTGCAGCGGGAGATACATGGGAGAACTCGACCATTATCGAGAATGCAGGTGATTCTGCCGAGGGTGTTGTTCTTTCAACCTTCTTTGATGAAGCAGAGCCTGCCAACGATGAAGCGAAATCGTTTATTGAGGGATTTAAGCCTTACCTTAAGGACAATAAGCAGGATGAAATCATTCCGGCAGTATCGGCACTTGGCTATGATGCATACCTTGCTCTCTACAATGCCATTGAGGCAGCTCAGTCCACAGATGGAGAGAAAATCAAGGACGCTCTTAAGGATGTCAAGTTTGATGGTGTAACCGGGTCTATCTCCTTTGATGAAAACGGTGATGCTAAAAAGAATATGGCATTTATCAAGACCATTGAAAACGGCCAGTTCAAGTTCCTGACCACAACCACGATTGACGGCTGATCCATAAGCTTACGCTTTGCTTGAGAGGGGAACGTACCTTCCGGGGACGGTCCCCTCTCTGATGTATAAAGGAGCATCTACTATGTCATTGACTACATTCCTGCAGCAGTGTCTGACAGGTATTTCTCTCGGAGGTGCCTATGCGCTGATCGCCATTGGCTATACCATGGTATACGGCATTCTCCGACTTATCAATTTTGCGCATGGAGACATTTTTATGATGGCCGGCTATTTTATGATTTTTGCTATGGCCTCCATGCCCTGGTTTATTGCTGTTCCCTTTGTGCTGCTTGTGACAACGGTACTGGGCGTGGGAATTGAGAGAGTGGCATATAAGCCGCTGCGTTCCGCTCCGAGGATGTCCGTCATGATTTCCGCGATTGGTGTTTCCTACCTACTGCAGAATCTTGCAACGTATCTTTTTACGGCTCTTCCGATGGCATATCCGGAGATTCCGGGACTCAAAAAAATCTTTAAGATCGGCGGTCTGTCCGCGTCATTTGTTACATTTTTTACACCTGTACTGACGATTGTGCTGGTATATCTCCTGATTACCCTGATCCATCACACCAAGATGGGCATGGCGATGCGCGCAGTCTCCAAGGATTACGAGACGGCAGCGCTGATGGGCATTGATATAAACCGTACCATTTCCTTTACTTTTGCAATCGGTTCTCTGCTTGCAGCAATCGGTTCCATCCTGTATTTCACGGACCGTATGACGGTATTTCCGTTTTCCGGCTCGCTTCCGGGACTTAAGTGCTTTGTGGCAGCAGTTTTTGGCGGTATTGGTTCGATCCCCGGCGCTGTTGTCGGCGGATTTGTCCTTGGCATGGGTGAGACTGCCCTTGTAGCTGCAGGATACTCTACCTTCTCGGATGCATTTACCTTTGTGGTGCTGATCATTATCCTGCTCGTACGCCCGACCGGACTGTTTGGCGAGAAGACCACAAACAAGGTCTAAGGAGGTATGATATATGAAGTATGACTTTTCAAGAAAAAAGAAAAGAGACGCGGTACTGGATCTTTTGCTGATCGCCGTTGTGCTGGGGATCTGCGGATTTCTCGAAGCCAATAAGTATAATTACAGCTATGCCATATCTATCATAGAGCGATCCATGATTTATGCGGTAGTCGCAGTTTCCATGAATCTTGTGAATGGCTTTACCGGATTGTTTTCACTGGGACAGGCGGGCTTTATGGCTTTGGGAGCCTATGTTACCGCGATCCTGACGATCCCTGTAAGTCAGAGACCTTCTGTTTACTACATCTCAGGTATTAATCCTCTTATCGCCAATCTCTCGGCGCCGATTACACTGGCTCTGATCCTGGGAGGACTTGTGGCGGCAGCCTGTGCCGCACTGATCGGTATCCCTGTGCTAAGGCTTAAGTCCGATTATCTTGCCATTGCCACCCTGGGCTTTGCTGAGATTATACGCGCACTGATTGCAGCGCCGATGATGGACACGATCACAAACGGTTCCTATGGGCTGAAGTCTATCCCGGGCTTCTCCAGTATTTTCCAGGTGCTGATTCTGACCGTAGTTTCCATCGGACTGATGGTGCTGCTGATCAATTCCTCCTATGGCAGAATGTTTAAGGCAGTCCGTGAGGATGAAATCGCTGCGGAGGCGATGGGCATCAACCTTTTCCATACAAAGGAATTGTCCTTTGTGATTTCCTCTTTTTTTGCGGGAATCAGCGGAGGTATGCTTGCAATGTTTATGAGATCCATAGATTCCAAGACATTCCAGGTTTCTCTTACCTATGATATCCTTTTAATTGTAGTCATCGGCGGAATCGGATCTGTGACAGGCTCCGTACTTGGAGCCTTTGTGGTTACAGCCGGACGTGAGCTGCTCCGCTTCTTTGATGAGCCGCTGACGGTGGCAGGAGTCAGCATCCCGTTGTTCCGCCCCGGCTTCCGTATGGTTATTTTTTCGATTCTTCTGATGGTAGTGGTCCTTTTTTACTCCCGTGGTCTGATGGGTACCAATGAGTTCAGTTGGGATGGAATATTTGGATTTTTCCGACGGAAACGGAAAGCAGTAAAGGCGGAGGGCAGATAAGATGAATGAAGTCAAGGAAAATGTCCTCAAAATGGAAAATGTTGTCATGCAGTTCGGCGGTGTAACTGCAATTGATGGGCTTTCGCTTGAGGTTAATAGGGGGGAGATTGTGGCACTCATCGGTCCGAATGGTGCCGGCAAGACCACTGCATTTAACTGTATCACCGGTATTTATCAGCCAACCTCCGGCGCTGTCAGCTTTAAGGGAGAGAATTTAAAAGGGAAGTCTCCGGATTGTATTACAAGACTTGGAATCGCTCGTACCTTCCAGAACATCCGGCTGTTTTCCAATCTGACGGTATTTGATAACGTACTGATTGCCAAGCATCTGAGAGCACATGATAATGTTTTTACGGCAACGCTCCGTCTGAACCTTAAGGAGGAGGACCGCATGCGCCGGGAAACAGAAAAGCTTTTAAGAGAGCAGGATCTCTATGAGCTCAAGGATGAGATCGCATCCTCTCTGCCTTATGGTCTGCAGCGCAGATTGGAAATTGCAAGAGCCCTTGCGACATCTCCGGAGCTTCTGCTGCTGGATGAGCCTGCGGCGGGTATGAATCCGCAGGAGACACAAGAGCTCACGGATTTTATAGTAAAAATTCGTGACCAGTATCATCTGACTGTCTTTATGATTGAGCATCACATGGACCTGGTTATGCAGATCTCGGAAAGAATATATGTACTTAACTTCGGTAAACTGATTGCACAGGGCAGCTCTGAGGAGATTCAGAACAATCCGGAGGTTATCGAAGCGTATCTTGGAGGTTCGGAAGATGCTTAAGGTAGATAACTTAAAAATTAATTACGGCGGCATAGAGGCTGTAAAGGGAATCTCCTTTGAGGTTCCGGATCAATCGATCGTAACACTGATCGGTGCCAATGGAGCCGGCAAGTCCTCGACCCTCCGGGCGATTGCGGGACTCGTTAAGGCAAGCGGAGGCAGTATTTCCTTTGATGGAGAGGATATCACTTCGCTTCCAACTGCAAAACGTGTGGCAAAAGGTATCACGCTGTGTCCTGAGGGCAGACATGTGTTCCCGGATATGACGGTGCTGGAAAACATTAAGATCGGTGCATATCTCCGTAACGATAGTCTGGAAGAGGATATCCAGAGGGTATACAAGCTCTTTCCGCGGCTTGAGGAGCGGCACTGGCAGCTTGCGGGGACACTCTCCGGAGGCGAGCAGCAGATGCTTGCGGTTGCCCGGGGGCTTATGTCAAACCCTAAAATCCTGATGCTGGATGAGCCGTCGCTGGGACTGGCGCCGATTATTGTGCAGGAGATCTTTAATATCATTAAGAGGATTAACCAGGAGCAGGGCATTACGGTTCTTTTGATTGAACAGAATGCCAACATGGCGCTGAAGGTCGCAGACAGGGCATATGTTATGGAAACCGGCAGCATCACAATGACAGGCACCGGTGCAGAGCTGCTTGCCAATGACGAGATTCAGGCAGCTTATCTTGGCAGAAAAAAATGAAGCTGTAAAAATCATTTCGTAGAACCTTAGCTTTCTAAGCTGATCTTATTAGGAGATCGTATTTAGGTCATTATTTATTATAGAAGCCATGTACTGCATATATATGCGGTGCATGGCTTATTTTATGTATAATGTTCCATATAGTATACATTTTGGAATTTCCTTGATAGCATAGGTCGGTTTATGATATGATATGAAAAATCTCAGAGAGGTAATGAAATGAAATTTACAAAAATGCAGGGTTGTGGAAACGACTATGTGTATGTTAATTGCTTCTCGGAACAGGTTACAGACCCTTCCAGTCTCGCTAGACGGATTGCCGATCGGCATTTCGGTGTCGGAGGAGATGGTCTGATTCTGATTGAGCCGTCTGATAGGGCAGATGCATATATGCATATGTTTAATTTAGACGGATCCGAGGGAAACATGTGTGGCAATGGCATTCGCTGTGTTGCAAAATATATTTATGATCACGGTTTGATTGCCGCAGATCGTACAACAGCAGTAATAGATACCAAATCAGGGCTTAAGAACATCGAGCTGTTTACAGAAAATGGAAAAATGATCAGTGCAGCAGTGGACATGGGGCAGGCAAAGCTTACAAGTGAGCTCCCGGAAAGGATCACTGTGAGAGGCATGGACCTCGTTTTTATTGGCATTGATGTGGGAAATCCCCACGCTGTTTATTTTCTGGAAGACAATAAAGCGCTCGGTGTTTCGGAAGTCTCTGATTTGGATTTTCTTTTATATGGCAAAGATTTTGAGGAGCATAAGCGCTTTCCGGATAAGGTGAACTCGGAGTTTATCCGTGTGATCAGTCGGAGAGAGATTGATTTCCGAGTCTGGGAGCGGGGCTCCGGAGAAACGCTGGCATGTGGTACAGGAGCTACGGCTGCGGTAGCCGCGGGCTGTATGGCAGGTAAGCTGGACAGGGATCAGGAGGTGCTGGTGCATCTCCGGGGAGGAGATCTCAGCATCCGCTATATTTCAGACAACGGACACTGCATCATGACAGGACCGGCAGTAGAGGTTTTTGCAGGAGATTTTCCACTGTAATTAAGTAAAGTAGAGACAGTTGATCTTGTTATAAAGGAGAAAAAGAATGGATGCATTTCTGATACTGGAGGATGGAACTGTTTTTAAGGGGACATCGATCGGCGCGGAAAAGGAGGTCATTTCCGAGGTAGTATTTAACACCTCGATGACCGGATACCTTGAGGTGCTGACAGATCCGTCTTATGCAGGACAGGCGGTGGTTATGACCTATCCCCTGATCGGTAATTACGGAATCTGCACAGAGGATATGGAGTCTGCCCATCCATGGCCGGATGCATATATTGTGAGAGAGCTTTCCCGTATGCCGAGCAACTGGAGATCTGAAAATACCATTCAGAATTTCCTGAAAAAATATGAGATTCCCGGGATTGCCGGCATTGATACCCGGGCGCTTACAAAGCTTTTGAGAGATAAGGGGACCATGAATGGTATGATCACTACAAAGCGCTATCATGGGGATGCGCTTCTGCCTGTCCTGGAAAAAATCCGTGCATATCAGGTACGTGGGGTTGTGATGAAGACCACAACCAGGGAAGTATATGCCGCGCAGGCACAGAATCCGGATGGCAGCCGGTATACAGGTGAGAAAGAGCCGAAGCGGGTGGCATTTCTGGATGTAGGAGCAAAGCGGAACATTATACGTTCGCTGCAGCGGCATGGCTGTGATGTGACGGTATACCCGGCAGATACGCCTGCGGAGGTGATTCTCGGCAGTAATCCGGATGGCATTATGATTTCCAATGGTCCGGGGGATCCAAAGGAGAATACTGGTATCATCAGAGAAATCCGGAAGCTTTATGAATCAGACGTGCCGATTTTTGCGATCTGTCTCGGACATCAGCTGATGGCACTTGCCACGGGTGCGGATACCTATAAACTGAAATATGGTCACCGTGGAGGTAACCATCCTGTCAAGGATCTTGCCAGCGGGCGTGTGTATATCAGCTCGCAGAACCATGGGTATGCTGTGGATCCTGCCTCCCTTAATCCGGAGATCGCAAAAACGGCGTTTGTCAATGTCAATGACGGGACCAACGAAGGTCTTAGCTATGTAGGTAAAAATATTGTGACTGTGCAGTACCATCCGGAAGCTTGTCCCGGACCGAGAGACTCGGGATATCTTTTTGATCAATTTATCAGCATGATGGAGGCAAACTGAGTATATGAGAGATGCAAGTATTAAAAAGGTTCTGATCATTGGCTCCGGCCCGATTGTCATTGGACAGGCAGCGGAGTTTGATTACGCAGGCACCCAGGCATGCCGCTCTCTTCAAGAGGAGGGCGTTGAGGTTGTCCTGCTCAATTCCAATCCTGCAACCATCATGACGGACAAGGATATCGCGGATCACGTGTATATTGAGCCTCTGACACTTGAGGTTGTGGAAAAGGTTATCGAGCTCGAGAAGCCCGACTCGATTCTGCCGACCATGGGAGGTCAGGCAGGGCTGAATCTGGCGATGGCACTGGACGAGGCTGGATTTCTCAAGTCTCATAATGTACGTCTGATCGGTACTACCGCTCTGACCATCAAAAAGGCAGAGGATCGTCTTATGTTTAAGGAGACCATGGAAAAGATCCATGAGCCGGTTGCTCCGTCAGAGGTGGTGCACTCCGTTGAGGATGGTATCCGTGTGGCGGAGTCTATCGGATATCCGGTGGTACTGCGTCCTGCATACACGCTGGGTGGATCCGGCGGTGGTATCGCAGCGGATCGGGAGGAGTGCCAGGAAATCCTGGAAAATGGTCTACGTCTCTCCCGCGTGCATGAGGTTCTGGTGGAAAAAAGTATTGCCGGCTGGAAGGAAATCGAGTATGAGGTTATGCGCGATGGTGCAGGTAATGTAATCACGGTCTGCAACATGGAAAACCTGGATCCGGTTGGCGTGCATACAGGGGATTCCATTGTCGTTGCACCTTCTCAGACCCTGTCGGATAAGGAATACCAGATGCTTCGTACCTCGGCACTTAACATCATTTCCGAGCTGGGAATCACTGGAGGCTGTAACGTTCAATACGCCCTTAATCCGGAGAGCTTTGAATATTGTGTCATTGAGGTGAACCCCAGAGTTTCCAGATCCTCGGCGCTTGCTTCCAAGGCAACAGGCTATCCGATTGCCAAGGTTGCAGCTAAAATTGCGCTGGGATATACGCTGGATGAGATTAAAAACGCAGTTACGGGCAAGACCTTTGCGGCATTTGAACCGATGCTTGACTATGTGGTGGTCAAGATGCCACGGCTTCCGTTTGATAAATTTATCACTGCCGATCATATCCTCGGCACACAGATGAAGGCAACCGGAGAGGTTATGGCGATCGCCAACAACTTTGAGGGCGGACTGATGAAGGCAATCCGCTCACTTGAGCAGCACGTGGACTCTCTGTTGTCCTATGATTTCTCGGAGCTCGACGACCATGATCTTCATAAAATGCTGCATCATGTGGATGACCGGCGGATCTGGGTCATTGCGGAGGCGTTACGCAGAGGCTGGAGCTACTCGGAAATCCATGAGATTACCAAAATTGACGAATGGTTTATCGATAAGCTTAAGATCATCGTAGAGATGGAACAGCGGCTCCATGAGGAGTCCATGAATGAAACTCTGTTGAGAGAAGCCAAGAGGATAGAGTTTCCGGATAGTGTGATCGCCCGTCTTACAGGCTATACGGAGGAGGAAATCCATGACTTCCGTGAGCAGTGGAATATTCATGCCGCATTCAAAATGGTAGATACCTGTGCAGCGGAATTTGAAGCGGAAACGCCATACTACTACAGTGTTTTCGGATCTGAAAATGAGTCAACAGGAGCCTTCCGTGATCCATCCAAGCATAAGAAGGTGCTGGTGCTCGGGTCCGGACCAATCCGGATTGGACAGGGTATCGAGTTTGACTTCTGCTCTGTTCATAGTACATGGCAGTTTAAGAGAGAGGGCTATGAGACGATTATCATCAATAATAACCCCGAGACTGTCTCAACCGATTTTGATATTGCGGATAAGCTCTATTTTGAACCGCTGACTCCGGAGGATGTGCGGAATGTTGTCGACATCGAGCATCCGGATGGCGCAGTGGTACAGTTCGGCGGTCAGACAGCAATCAAACTTGCCAATGCACTGGAAAAAATGGGCGTGCCGATTCTCGGAACGCAGCAGGATGACGTGGATGCGGCAGAGGACCGGGAGAGATTTGATAAGATCCTCCAGGAAACAGGATGCCAGCGCGCAGCAGGACACACGGTATTTACTGCAGAGGAGGCAAAGAAAGCAGCGCACGAACTGGGATATCCGGTACTTGTGAGACCATCTTATGTTTTAGGTGGAGCTGGCATGCGTATTGCGATAAGCGACCAGGATATTGACGAATATATCGGAGAAATCAACCAGATTGCGCAGGAGCATCCGATTCTCGTCGACAAATATATCCGGGGCACAGAGCTCGAGGTCGATGCAATCTGTGACGGTCAAGACATTCTCATCCCGGGTATTATGGAGCATATCGAGCGTACGGGTATCCACTCCGGTGACTCGATTTCTGTATATCCGGAGCGGAGTCTTACACCGACCGCCAAGCAGCGGGTTATCGATTATACCGAGCGGCTTGCCAAGGCATTGCATGTCATCGGCATGGTCAACGTGCAGTTTATCGCGGACGGCGATGAGGTCTATATCATTGAGGTGAATCCAAGATCCTCAAGAACCGTGCCGTACATCAGCAAGGTCACCGGAATCCCGATTGTTCCGCTCGCAACACAGATTATCTGCGGGCATACCATCCGGGAGCTTGGCTACAAACCGGGACTGCAGCCGGAAGCAGACTACTATGCGATTAAGATGCCGGTGTTCTCCTTTGAAAAGATCAAAGGCGCGGATATTTCGTTGGGACCGGAGATGAAGTCCACAGGCGAATGTCTCGGCATTGCAAAGTCCTTTAACGAGGCACTGTATAAGGCGTTCCAGGGAGCGGGCATTCAGCTGCCGAAATACGGCAACATGGTAATTACCGTAAGAGATGAGGATAAGAAGGAAATTATCCCGATTGCAAAGCGCTTTGAAAAGCTTGGATATCGCATTTTTGCAACACATGGAACCTATCAGGCACTGACCGAAGGTGGAGTAAAATGCTTCCAGGTACGTAAGGTGGAGCAGGAGTCGCCTAACATCCTGGATCTCGTGCTTGGACATGAGTTGGACATTGTCATTGATACACCTAAGGAGGGTGCAGAGGCATCCAAGGATGGCTTTGTGATCCGCAGAAATGCAGTGGAGACCGGTGTCAATGTACTTACGGCGATTGATACCGCAAGAGCGCTTGCCACCTCTCTGGAAAATAAGTCTGCTGAGCTGCATCTCATAGATATCGCAAAACTGGATAGAAAGGCGTAACAGGAGGAAGCGTAATGAGTAAAAAAAGAATGGTCATTGCCCTCGGACATAAGGACCTGGGATATACACTTCCGGAACAGAAGGAAGCTGTAAAAAGAACTGCCGTTATGATCGGTGATTTTGTGGAGAGCGGCTATCAGATTGCTATTGTGTATTCTAACTCTCCGCAGGTTGGCATGATTCATACTGCCATGAAGGATCTCTCCGAGAACTATCCGGAGCAGTATACCAAAACACCTCTCGCGGTATGCTCAGCCATGAGTCAGGGCATGATCGGATACGATCTGCAGAACGCTGTGCGGGCGGAGCTTGTGAAACGGGGAATTTATAAGACAGCCTCTACGATTCTTACGCAGGTTCTTGTGGATCCTTATGACGAGAGCTTCTATAATCCGATCAAGCTGGTGGGCAAGGTTATGAATGCTGCGGAAGCCAAAAAGGAAGAGGATAACGGAAATCATGTGCAGATGATTGCAGATGGAAGGTTCCGCAGAATTGTACCTGCTCCGACGCCAAAATCTATTGTGGAAATTGACGCAATCAAGACACTGCTTGACGCCGATCAGGTAGTGATTGCCTGCGGTGGGGGTGGTATCCCGGTGCTGCGGCAGGGGAACAATCTTAAGGGAGCAGCCGCTGTTATAGAAAAGGATCTTGCGGCAGGCCTTCTTGCCAAGGAAGTGGATGCCGACATTCTATTGATTACCACGGCAGTAGATCAAGTTTCACTTAAATTTGGTCAGCCGGATGAAAAAAAGCTGGACAAGATGTCAATTGAGGAAGCAAAGCAGTATATAAAGGATGGACATTTTGAGTTCCGCTCTATGCAGCCTAAGGTGGAAGCAGGTATTGAATTTGTGGAGTCTGGAAACGGCAGAAAGGCGATTATTACATCTATGGAGCTTGCTGAAAAGGCGGTTTCCGGTCTTGCCGGAACTACGATTCAGTAGGAGCATAATGTGGTAAAGGAGCGCGTAACATGGTTATGGGCTCCAAAACAGGGGACTTGTAAAAACAGTCATGCAGGGTTAAAATCTCTGCATGACTGTTTTTTATATTGAATGAGGTTATATTATGAAATTAATAAGTTTCGCAATACCATGCTACAATTCAGCAGAGTACATGCGCCATTGTATAGAAAGCATCCTGCCGGGCGGAGATGAGGTGGAGATCATAATTGTAGATGATGGTTCACAGAAGGATAATACCTTTGAAATCGCCAGAGAATATGAAGCAAGGTATCCGGGAATTTGCAAGGCGGTACATCAGGAAAATGGAGGACATGGTGAAGCGGTGAATACCGGCTTAAAAAACGCGACCGGTCTATTTTTTAAGGTTGTGGATTCGGATGACTGGCTGGATGACAAGGCTTTGCCTGAGGTGCTTGGAAAGCTTAGAGAGCAGGTTATGGCAGGAACACCGGTGGATATGTTTGTCGCAAACTTTATCTATGATAAGGTGGGACAGGAGCATAAAAAGGTAATGCGTTACCGCACGGCATTTCCGCAGAATCAGATTTTCGGATGGAAGGATGTAAAGCATTTCATGCTGGGGCAATATATTTTAATGCATTCGGTGATTTACCGCACACAGATGCTGAGAGATTGTGGTCTGGTGCTGCCGAAGCATACCTTTTACGTAGATAATATCTTTGTATATCAGCCTCTTCCCTCTGTAAAAAAGATGTATTATATGGATGTGAATCTGTACCATTATTTTATTGGCAGAGAAGACCAGTCGGTAAATGAAGCAGTGATGATCGGGAGGATTGATCAGCAGATTCGGGTAAATAAAATTATGGCGGATTGTTGTGACCTGTCCAAGATACCATCGGCTAAGCTTCGACACTATATGTTTAACTATCTGGATATTATTACGACCATTTCGTCTATACTTGCGATTAAATCCGGTACAGAAGAAAACATGGCTAAAAAACGGGAGCTGTGGCAGTACCTTAAGAAAAAGAATTTCAGGTTATGGCTTCGGCTTCGTACAAGCTTTCTGGGGCAGGGCGTTAATCTGCCTGGCAAAGTGGGCAATAAGCTGACGATTGCGGCGTATAAGGTTACGCAGAAGTTCTATGGATTTAACTGAGCTGTTTTACATGATTTTGTTACGGAACTACGGTGGACATAGCTACCTTAAGTATGTAGGGATGAGCCTGGGGACTATAAATAGAGCTGTGTGATCGGTATGGCATGATTTCTTTAAAATCATAAAATTCATTGTTGACAAAACAGACTTCGTCTTGTATTATAAACAAGTCGCAAAGATAACAGGCGACGGACGGGGTCTTAGCTCAGCTGGGAGAGCATCTGCCTTACAAGCAGAGGGTCACAGGTTCGAGCCCTGTAGGCCCCATAGATTTGGTCTGGACTGCGCATTTAGCGCGGTCTGGGACGAAATTAAATATGGCGAGATAGCTCAGTTGGCTAGAGCACGCGGTTCATACCCGCGGTGTCGAGAGTTCAAGTCTCCCTCTCGCTACGATGGAAAACGGTGTTGCATGGCACCGTTTTTTTGTTACCTGCTCTGACCATATCTCTCGCGGTTTCTGGCGTTTGCGTTCCAAAAAAGGATGCTTTTTGCTCTATCTTATGTAAAAGCTTTGTACTTATGATCATATATACGCAAAAGACAAGATGATAAATGACGATAATAGAAAGTAGCTTGTAAAATAAAATTTGTAAAGCAAAATATATCGGTAAAATATAAAAAACACTTGACAGTAATGCACCCAGGTGGTAGTTTAGATGAGTTCGCCAAACGACGGACACAAAAATCGGTAAGGATCAAGAGAATATAATATAAAAGAGCGTATGACCGCTGCTGCAATCAGCTCCAGAGATTCAAATAATCCTTCAAAAAACTGCTTGACAGTTTCAAGGCTACCTGCTAATATATACAGGCTGTCGCGAAACAGACGAGAGCAAAACGGAACCTTGAAAATCAAAGATCGAATAATACACAGACCCTGAAGATTCTAAAGAGGATTTTC